>JAXDOS010000167.1:0-14111 GCA_034668785.1 Alphaproteobacteria bacterium | reverse complement strand
GGACGCAGGAAGCTGACTATCTCAAGGGCCTCGGCGCCGCCGAGATCATCGACCGCAAGGAACTCTCCGGCCCGGCGAAGCCGCTGGCGAAGGAGCGCTGGGCCGGCGGCATCGATACCGTCGGTTCCACCACGCTCGCGAATGTCCTGTCGATGACGCGCTATCACGGCGCCGTCGCCGCCTGCGGACTGACGGGCGGCATGGATCTGCCGGCGAGCGTCGCTCCCTTCATCCTGCGCGGCGTGTCGCTCCTCGGCATCGACTCGGTGATGTGCCCAATCGATCTCCGCCGCGAGGCCTGGAAACGGCTCGAATCTGATCTGGACCGAGACAAGCTCCAGGCCATGACCAGCGAGATCGGCCTTGCCGGCGTGATCGCGGCCGCGCCGCCTATCCTCGACGGCCAAGTGCGCGGGCGAATTGTCGTAAAGGTCACATAAAGGCAGGCGATTAGCCTTTAATACCCGGCTTTTAACGTCTTTTCCGACGTGGTAAGAATCTCCTTAAGAAAGTGCGGTTAGGCTATCTGGCGTGTGTTGCTTGGAGTGTGTGATGCAGGCGCGTTTCGCTGTTGTGTTGATGGGGCTAGTTGCCAGTCTGCCGGCCATGGCTGGCGAGTTGAAGCCTGAAGAAGCTCGGCGCTTCGTCACCGGCAAGCTGTTCGCCTTCAATTGTTTCGAGGGCACCACCGGTGCGGGCCGCGTCCACGCCGACGGCTCAGCCACGGGCTCTGTCCAGTTCCGCGGTAGCGGTCCGGTGCGCTACGTGACGCTGCCGCCCGGCACGCTGCGGGTGAAGAGCGAGGCGGTCTGCGCTTCGGTGAGGGGCATGCCCTTTGAGCCCTGCTTCAATCTCGAGCAGAAGGACAAGGTGAGCTTCCGCGGCTCCATCTCCGGCCTCGGCTTCGCCTATTGCGACTTCAACCGCCGTTCGGCGCGCGTGAGCCTTGCCAAGGCCAGTTCACGTCCGCGCTCGCTGCAGCCGCCGGTGCAATCCTCCGCCGCGGTGACGATGTCGGAGCGGGACTAGACGCTAGCCGCGTCCGCCCAGCCGTAATCCCGGCGCCGGACGCTCCGAAACCACCTCACGGCGGAAACGAAAGCGGGCGGCGGGCCGCCCGCCGGTCGCGGTCGACATTTCGCCAGTCGGCTCCACCAGTGCCGCCGTCTCCACCAGGCGCCGGAAGTTCTGCTTATGCAGATGCCTTCCGGAGATCGCTTCGACCGTGCGCTGCAATTCCGTCAGCGTGAATTCCGCCGGCATCAACTCGAACACCACCGGGCGATATTTCAGCTTCGCCCGCAGCCGCGCGATGGCGGTGGCGAGAATGCGCCGGTGATCGAACCGGATGGCTTCGCCGAGCGCGGGGAAAGGATCGCGGGCAAGCGCGGCTTCGCGGCCGTCGCGTCTGGCCTCTTCGACGAGGCCGGCCTCATAGAGCAATTCATAACGGTCGAGCACCTTCTCCTCGTCCCACCGACTGCCGCCAACCGCGAAACAAAGCCGCAGGCGCTCCCGACGTCCCAGTGCGCGGCCGGGCTCCGGCTGCTGCACCCGCCCGGCCCATTCCTCAAGCAGCGGCAGGATGGTGGTATCGAGAATCGCCGGCCTGCCCTCGCGCCAGTCCTCCCAGGGAAAGAAGCGGTACCACGGCTCAAATCCGGCGGCGGAGCCGCGCAACGTTGCGGCATTGTCCGACATCCGGCTGAGCGCCAGATACCCGATGGAAACCACATGCGGCGCGGTATCACGCGGACCGACATGGCGACCGCGATCGCCAAATGTGTAGAGTTGCTCGACATAGCCAACGCGTAAGCCCGTTTGCGCTTCCACCCAGGCACGTAGCCCGATCTCAAAAGTGCGATGCGCGACGGGATCGAAGGGACCAAACGGCAAACCCGCACGCCCGCCCCCCTTGGCGCCGTCGGCTGCGACCAGGATCGTCGGCTCATCGGCTTCGACCGCGACGATCGCGGCGGTCAATCCAATCTCGATCGGCGTGAGCTTGGTTTCCGTCACATCTCACCCCGATATTCTTGAAAGAATATCACTATCGGCGCATAATGTGTGCATGGGTTCTCCTATCTCAGCCAATCCTTTAATAAAACGCGGAATGAAACTAGCGTTTCTCGCGTTTGGCTTGGGAGCGTGCCTCGTATTGTTAGGCGTCTTTCTTCCGACAACGTTTAGATGGTTTTTCTGGGGCTTAAGCGCTAGTCTGTTTGTAACGATCGTATCCTTCCTCCATACTTGGTATCGGAGAGGCACCAAGCCAATCGAGGTTCAACCGATATCCGCTGCGCGAGGTAAGAAAGTAAGCATGTTGACTATGGTTGGTTCGGTGCTCGGACTCTCGCTTGCGTTTGCTGTCCGATATTTCCTTCCAGACGAGATGCATTGGGCTGTCGGAGGAGTAGTGGTCGGAGTGGGTGTTATATTTGCTCTTATCCTCAGCCCGCTTTTTGAGCAGTCACTGGGACGGAAAATTGCAAGCTAGCTCATGGCCAAATCGGCAGTAGGACTTCACACAAGATCGAGCCGGAACGGATCGCCTTCATAGGCGGCGTCACCAGGCCCGATGGTCTCGATCGCTTTCACCATGCGGCCGTCGCGTCCGAGGATGCGGTCAGCCAAAGACACGATCAGCCGGTTGGGCGTCGCCGTGCGCGAGGCGCGGCGCAGTTCCCAGGCAATCGCCATTTCCTCCCGCTCGGGGTTGAGTGCGCAGGCCGCGGCATAGGCACTGGCGGTGGAGCGGCTGATCCCCGCGTAGCAGTGAATGACGATGGGGGCGGCGCGATCCCAGCCTTTTACAAAGCGTAACAGCCGCGCGACGTGCTCCTCGCAAGGATGCGTGTAGCCGTCGATCGGGCAACTGATGTCGTCAACGTCGATATGCAGATGGTTTTCGGCGGCGACGGCAGCGGGACGCCTCACCGCCGAAATTTCCTTGAGCAGGGTGATGACATGGCGCGCGCCGGTGGTCTCCACCGTGTCGTGCAGCCGCGCCAATGAGCAGACGTGAATCATCACATCTTTTTAAGCCGGCTGTTTGGGTTTATCTATGGCGACGAGAAGCTCACTCCCGCGTGAGCTTGGTCATGCGTTCGAAATAGCGCGCCTGCGCGATCTCCGCCGGCCAGGGTTTTAGATAATCGCGCTCCAGCGCCAGCGAAAACACCGGCGGATTGCCGAAAAAGCGGCGCGCCTCGGCGGCGTCGAACCCGGCGAGACGTGTCGCCTCGAAATAGGCGGCGCCACGATCCGCCGCTTTGACCAGCCGTCCCCAGTCTTCCGGCAATTCGGCGGGCAATCCGAAGCGCAGGTGGATAGCGGCAAGCAGACGCCGCTCCACCGCCTTGTAGCTGTCGCCGATGACGGCCTTGAACGGCGAGATCATGTCGCCGATCACATATTCCGGCGCATCGTGCAGCAGCACCGCGAGCCGCCGCGTGCGATCGAGCCGCGGCGTTTTGGCGCGCGCGACCGCCTCTACCAGCAGCGTGTGCTGCGCGACGGAGAAAATATGCGCGCCCTCGGTCTGTCCGTTCCAGCGCGCGACGCGGGCCAGGCCATGAGCGATGTCGGCGAGTTCGACATCGAGCGGCGACGGATCGAGCAGATCGAGCCGCCGCCCCGACAACATCCGTTGCCACGCGCGTTCTTTCTTTCCTCCCGCCTTGAGGGGGAGGGTTGGGGAGGGGAGTGGTTTGGATTGCGGCATGACGACAACGCTAACGTTCGTCATGGCCGGGCTCGTCCCGGCCATCCACGTCTTCCTTCCTTGTAATAAGAAAGACGTGGATGCCCGGCACAAGGCCGGGCATGACGAAATTATTGCAATTGGAGATCATCTTCCCAACTTCTGACACTCCGCATGCCGGTGGCATGTCACCAGATGATCATTGACCATGCCCACCGCCTGCATGAAGGCGTAGACGATGGTGGGGCCGCAGAACTTGAATCCGCGCCGCGACAACTCCTTGGAGATCTTCCGCGATAGCTCGGTTTCCGCCGGCACCTGGGCCATGCTGCGGAAGCGGTTGACCTGCGGTTTGCCATCGACGAAGTCCCAGAGCAATTTGGAAAAGCCGTTGTCCTTCTCCATCGCGTCGAGCCACGCCCGCGCCGAGAGGATAGTGCCCTCGATCTTGGCGCGGTTGCGCACGATCCCGGCGTCCTGCATCAGCCGCTCGACTTTGCTTGGTGTGTAGCGCGCGATCTTGACCGGATCGAAGCCGCCGAAGGCGCGGCGGAAATTCTCGCGCTTGCGGAGAATTGTGATCCACGACAATCCCGCCTGGAAGCCGTCAAGCACAAACTTCTCATAGAGCGCGCGGTCGTCGTATTCCGGCACGCCCCATTCCTCGTCGTGATAGGCGAGATAGAGCGGGTCCTGCTTCGGCCAAGGGCAGCGCGGCAGATCGGAGTGGGGCAGGGTAGGACTCATCCCGCCGCCTTGTTCGCGCCCGGCCAGGCGAAGCGTGCCCAATCCGGCTTCACCGGCCGCACCGCTACGCCGCCGGCGAGTAGCGGTATGCCATTGGCCAGAGCGTCCTCGACACGATCCAATCGCAACATCGCCAGTCCCCGGCCATTGGCGGTTGAGCCAAGCCTGCCCACTTCCTTCTCCCCGGCCATGATCGTCATCCCCGGCTCCGGCGCGAAGCCGTCATAGGCAATCGGCACGATGCGCGTGCGCGCGGTGCCGCGATGCTCGACGCGGGAGACAACTTCCTGGCCGATGTAACAGCCCTTGGTGAAATCGACGCCGCCAAGCTGATCCATGTCGGTCTCGTGGGGAAAAGCGTCGCCATAGCTGAAGTCGACACCGCCGCGCGGCACGCCGCGCGCGATGCGATGCGCCTCGTAGGCGGAGATATCGACAAGTTCGGCCCCGAGGTCGGCGGTCGCGTCGACGGCGAGGTCAGGCGGCAGAATGCAGCGCAGCCCGAGCGCGGGAAGGCGAGGGTCCGGATAGACGAGGCCGTATTCCGTTTTGCCGGCTCCGTTCCAGACCGCCAGCACGCCGAGCGTTTCGGAAAGATTTTCGACAGTGATCTTGGCGCGCAAGCGATAGAAGTTGAGCCGCTCGACCAGCGTCGGCGCCAGCGCCCGCGGGCAATCGAGGAAGAATCCGCCACCGTCGGTAGTTTCGGCCTCGGCCACGATAAAATCGACAATGATCTTGCCCTGCGGCGTCAGCAGCGCGGCGAATTGCGCGGAACCCGGCGTCACCTTGTCGATGTTGGTGGTGAGCAGTCCATTGAGAAATCGCCGGGCGTCGCCGCCAGCGACCTTGACCACGGCTCGATCCGAAAGAAGGGCTGCCTGCATTCCAAACCCTTACAGTGTTCGCGGGAAAACGTAAGTCGCCGCGAAACACGTCTCAAGGAGAGCGTGAGCTTTAGCGAATTAAATCAGCTTCAAACATACAAATGTGCGATATGCAATCTTAGATTGTTTTGCTTGATTTGAAAGCGGTTATATTTGCTTCGCGCTGTTCTTATCCGCGGTGGAGGGAGTAAAACTCTCCGAGCGGGGAGCTGTTCCGCCATGACTCGATCAAACAAAGCGAAGTTCCAGGCGAACCTTTGGCGGATGACGCCGGTTATCCACCCATGAGCAGCAGCGAACTTATTTCCCTGCAATTGTTGATCGTGTTCCGCACCGCCGCGGACCGCGAGCTTTTGCGCCGCGGCGCCGGCTTGGCCTCGGTGCCGGCTGAGGTCGTCGAGGCCGATAACGCGGCCGCCGCCAAGTCTCTGCTCACCAACGGCGGCATCGATATCGTTCTTGTGGAGGCTGCTTTGCCGGCGGCGGACAAGGCGGTGGTGAGCCAAGCCGCGCGGAAGGCTCGCGGTGGTCCATTCGTCGTCATCGTCGGAACCGACACCGACAGCACGGATGCCGATGGTTTCATCGCGCGGCCGAGGACGGTGCTGCAGGCGCAATCCGTCATCGACCGCAGCATCCGTGTGCGGATTCCGCGGCGCGTTCTGGTGGTCGACGATTCCGCGCCGATGCGCGGCATCGTGCGCAAGATTTTGTCGGCAAGTAAATTTCCGCTCGAGATTGCGGAAGCGGGTGAGGGAGTCCAGGCGCTGGAGGAATTGCGCGGTGGCGCTTTCGATATTGTCTTTCTGGACTGCAATATGCCCGGTCTCGACGGTTTCGGCACTTTGGCGGAACTCAAGCAGACGCATCGCGATGTCATGGTGGTGATGATGACATCGGTGGACGATAAAACTTTTGCCGATCGTGCGCGCGAGGCCGGTGCGGCGGCCTTCCTGACCAAGCCGTTTTTTCCCTCCGACATCGATGCCGTGCTTTATCGCTTTTACCAGATGGAAGGCCCGGCGCGGCGGACGGGTAGCGGCGGTTGAGTCTGGAGTGGCACTAAAGGTGTTCACATTTGAACAGTCGAATGGGCATCGCTGTGATATGCGCGAGGCATACTCAGGGCGAGTTAGCGGCATCGCGGCTAAAGGACGCGACACTGCTTCGCCTCCATCGCAGGAGCACGAATGCCTCGCTATTTTTTCAACGTCGAAGACGGCAAGCGATTGCTCGACGATACCGGAGAAGATTTGCCGAATTTGGTCGCGGCGCAGGATGCCGCCATGCGAACGACGCTCGACCTTTTGAAGGGCAGCTTCAAGGAGCGCGTGTGGAACGGCAAGCCCTGGCGGATTTGGGTAACCGACGAACCGCTGGGCAAAGGCAAGACGCTGCTGACGCTGTGTTTTACCGCGGAGTCCGGCTGAGGGCGGTCTGGTCGAGTTTTAATCTAAAAAGGTAGCTCGGCAGGCTTAGACGCGCCTGACGACGCGGCGCTGAATCAGTGCAGCGTAAACCGGATCGGCACCAGGAGGTCGATGCGGGTCTGCGGCATTTCCGGGGGAAACGGCGGGAATGGCTGCGCGCGCTGGACCATCGCCAAAACCTCCTGGTCCAACTCTGGGTAGCCAGAGCCACGAACGATGTGCTCCGCCAGCACTCCACCATTGCGATTAAGGCTGAAGCTGAGCGTCACCGCGCCTTGCTCGTTGCGGGCGCGGGCACCGGAAGGGTAGCGTTGCGCGCGGCGCAATTGCGCGGCGACCGAGCCCTCCCAGGAAGCGCGCACTCCCGGCGGGACAACAGCGTTTCGAGGCGCGGCTGGGGCGGCGGCCGGCTTGCGTTCGGCGCGCTTGATTGGCTGCGGCGGCTTCGGGCGATCCGGCTGCACGATGACCGGCGCGGGTGGCAGCTCGACTTGAGGCGGCGGCTCGATCACTTGCGGTTCCGGTGGCGGTGGCGGTTCCGTCACCTCTGGCTCCGGCGGTTGGTCGGCGACCAAAGGCGTTAAATCGATGAGCACGGCGCCGGCTTCGGGCTCCCCAGAGCTTTGCTCCGGTGCCAGCCACAAATACGTGGCCATCAGGCCGAGATGCGCCGCCAGCACGATTGCCGCAGCCAGACTCCAGCGCCCGATCCCGAGATCGTCGGGCTCCTTTAATAGAGCGACAGCGCGCGCTGTCATTTGCCGTCACGGTTTTCTAAAGCGACCAGAGCTACCTTGAGATAACCGGCGGCGCGTAAGGCATTCATGATTTCCATAACGTCGCCATAGCTCACACTGCGGTCGGCGCGCAGGAAGATACGCTCGTCACGGTTATTTTTGGTGGCGGCCGCAAGCGCCGTCGCCAAGGCATCGCGCGGGACGATCTCGTCTCCGATCGTGAGTTGGAGATCGGATTTCACCGTGAGATAGACCGGCTGGTCCGGCCGCTGTTGCGGCTCGGCGTTGGCGGACGGCAAATTGACCGCCACGTCCACCGTCGCCAGCGGCGCCGCGATCATGAAGATGATCAACAGCACAAGGATGACGTCGATAAACGGCGTGACGTTGATCTCGTGGGTTTCGGCGAAGTCATCCTCTTCGCGGGCGAGACGGAGGGCCATGGTGTTACTCCGCTGCACGCGCTGCGAAGCCATGGTGGCGTTCGCTGTCGCGGCTGACGAGCCGCATCACCAGCACAGCGGCGTCAGCGATCAGCGCGCGGTAGCTGCCGATGGAGCGGGTGAAGGCATTGTAGATGACAACGGCGGGTATGGCGGCGAACAGGCCGAGCGCCGTCGCCAGCAGCGCCTCGGCAATGCCTGGCGCCACCACCGCGAGATTTGTCGTGTGCGCGTTGGAAATGCCGATGAAGCTATTCATGATACCCCAAACCGTGCCGAGCAATCCGACGAAGGGCGCGGTGGCACCGATGGTCGCGATGATACCCATGCCCCTGCCGACCCGGCGTCCGGCACCGATCTGGATGCGTTCGAGAAGCCAGGAGACGCGTTCCTTCAACGCCTCGGCACTTGTCGTGTCGGTGGAGAGCTTTGCCTCCGCGCTGGCGGTACGCACCAGTCTTGCCACCGCGTCGTCATTGTCGCCGATACGCCGGTCTGCCTCGGCTAGCGAGTTTGCGTTTTCCAGCACACGCATCGCGGCCCGCGCCTTGCTCTTGGCGGATCGTAATTCAATTGTCTTGGCGACCCATACGGTCCAGGTTACCAGCGACGCGATCAGAAGGCCGATCATGATCGCCTTCACCACCACGTCGGCATTCATGAACATGCCCAGCGGCGAGAGATCGCGCGGAAGGACAGCGGTCGCAACCGGGTCTGCGGCGGGGACAGCGGGTTCAGGTGATGCGGTCTGAGCAAAGGCGGGCCAGCCGAGTACCAACAAGGATATGCCGGCCATCAAACAAATGCATCGGCGCACCGATCGCTCGTGTGCGCATCGATCCGCTCGCAGCCAAGCTCTACGTTGCATCGCGATAGACCTCATAGCAACCGATCCTTCCTGGCACTCTACATTTACCAGAGCAAACCTGCATTACATCGCTGAGCGCCGCCGCTGGTTCTCAGTAGCTTGCGGTCAGCGCCACCCGCACCGCCCGTGGCGATCCTGGCTGGATGTTGTTGTTACCGTCGGCCGTCGAGTAGTATTTCGCGCCGAAGATGTTCTCGACATTGATCTGCGCGCGTATCTTTTCGTTGAGCTTCCAGAATATCGCGCCATCAAGGCGCGTATAGCCGGGCAGCAGGACAGCGTCGTCTGCCGCGGCGTAAAAATTCGACGAACTGATCACGCCGACGCCGGCACCCCACATCTCGTTAAAGTCGTAGCGATTCCACAGGCTGGCCTGGTGGTAGGGCACGAGTTGAGCCCGGTTGCCTGGGAGAACAGTGGTCGATGTCGCGCCGACAATGCGGGCGTCGGTATAGGCGTAGCCCGCCGTCATCTGCCACTGGTCGGTGAGGTGGCCCGTCAGCGAGGTTTCCACGCCTCGCACCTGCGTTGCGCCATTCAAGATAAAGAATCCGACATTAACCGGGTCGGCGAATCGCTGGTTGGTGCGGTCGAGCTGATAGAGCGCCGTGGCCCACTGCAGGCGCGGCGTGACATCCCACTTGAATCCGACTTCCTTGTTGATGAATTTCTCCGGTTCGGCGGCGGCGGTCCCCGGAGTCAGGCCGCCAAACTGATCGCCGGATGCCGGCAAATAGGAAACGCTGTAGCTTGCATAAAGCGAAAGCGGCTCGACCGGCTTCAGCACGACGCCTATGCGCGGCGAAACCAGATTGTCCGTCCGGCCGAACTGTGCACCGAAGGGAAGGACGAAGCCCGCCGTCGAGAAGTTGGGATTGAGGTTGGTATAACTCAGGTCGAACCGGTCAAACCGGATACCGCCGATGATCTGCAACCAAGGAGTCAGTTCGACCTGATCCTGCACATAGGCCGCTGCGAGATTGAGGTTGGTCTTGTTGCGTGCATCCGTCGCCAGACCCGAAAAGACCACCGGCTGGAAGGACACCGGATTGGACGCCGGAACCGGGTCGGAATTCACGGTGCCGTTGCCGAAGATTCCGCTGAAGCGGGCATTCGCCGATTTCTGGTTGCCGAATTCGGTGCCGAACAGCGCGGTGTGCTTCACCGGACCGGTGAGGAATTTGTAGGTCCAGTCGGTCTGGTTGAAGAGGTTCTGCCGGTCGTTGCTGTTGTTGTAGGCGGAAAGCGTGAGGTTTCCCGCCGCATTCACGGCGCTGCCGGGATAGACATTCTGGTAAAACCGCTTGTAGTCGGCAAAACGTGCCTGGCTCTTCACCTTCAGGCCGCTGTCGAAATCGTGCTCGATTGTCGCGGTCGCGATGTTCTGGATGGACGGCGTGTAGCTCAGCGCTGGATTGCCGAAGAATTGCGAGGGCGCCGCCGGGAAGTACGGTTGTCCGTTCTGCGACGGGATACCGCGATCCGCGGTCCGGCGGTCACGGAAATGCTCGTAGCTGAATTTGATCCGGGTGTCGGCGGTGGGAGTCCAGGTGAATGTCGGATTAAAGCCGTAACGCCTCATGTGGAAGTAGTCGCGATAGCCGTCGCTGTCCTCGTAGACTGCGTTGAGGCGCGCGGCAAAGGTGTCGGTGACCTTGCCGCCCAAGTCCGTCGAGATGCGTTTGTCGTTGAAGGAGCCGCCCTGAATGGTCACTTCGCGGATCGGCGTGCCGTCGGCTTCCTTGAGCACACGGTTAAGCACGCCGCCCCCGCCGCCGCGGCCGAAGATCATCGCATTTGGGCCCTTCAGGATCTCGATGCGCTCGGAATTGTAGAGATCGCGATAGACCTGCGCGTCGTCGCGCATGCCGTTGACGAAGAAGTCGGCAGTCGAACTCTGGCCGCGAAGGACGATCTGGTCGCGGTTTCCTTCGCCCTGATGCCAGTTGACGCCAGGAACATAGCGCACGACATCCTCGATCCGCTGCGCGCCGGTGTCCTTGATCTGCTGCTTGGTGACGACGTTGATCGCCTGCGGGATGTCGCGCAGCGGCGTGTCTGTTTTCGTCGCAGTCGATGTGCCGTTCGTAAGATATCCGGTGGTGCCGGAATTACCTTCAATAGTAATCATCTCAAGCTCGATCGCCTGCGCATTTGCGTCGAGCGCCGCGCTTGCCGACTGATCTGTGGTTGGTTCTGCGGCAGCGTCCATGATTTTGCATCCGCTCATTGCGACGACTGCTGCTGCCAGCAAGATCTGAATGCGGCCGCTGGCCCCGCGTATGTGCATACTCCCGCCCCCATCTGTCGGGCTTCGCCGGCGCCATGCGCGGCAATGCCCAGACCCAGATGCCCTCTAGGCGGCATAAAATATTGTTGCAATATCAATGATTTATAGCTCTTCCAATGTATAATTGGAAGAATTCGAAAACAGGAGCTACGGCGCGCAAACAATTCGGTTTTTCGTCTCGTTGCTCGATAGCGGCACCAGGAAAAATAATTTCCACATTGGCGGCGCGTCCAAAATCGCGAGCGTTGGACAGGGTGTCGCATTGTTATCCCTCGCCGTTAGAACGTCATTCTTCCCTGCACCACATAGGTCCGCTGCGGGAAGGGATGGAATAGGTGGTATTTGGCGTTATTGAGATTATCGATCCCGAAGCTGACGGAGCCGTGCTCGTTCACCTTGTATTGAACCCGCGTGTCGATCACGAGGAAGGGATCGAAGGCCTGGAAAACGTTCGGGTTGGTGTCGGTGTTGTCCAGCGTGGAGTAGGTCTTGCTCTGATAGCGCCCGGCGACGGTGTATGACCAATTATCGTTCGGCCGGTAGGTACCGCCGAGCGTAGTCCGCCACGCCGGCACATTCGGAATCATCTTGCCGTCGGCCGTGGTTCCCGTGGTGCTGGCGAAAGTTGGATCGCTGACAATCCGAGGATCGACATACGTCACGCTGCCAAAAACCTCCAAGCCGGTGATCAGCACGTTGTCCTTCTGCCACGCCAGCTCGACGCCACGGCTTCGCGTGGCTTCTACGTTGGTGACGAACGTGGTCAATACCGTGGTGTTCGGCGGGATGAAGTTGGATTGCGAGATCAGCGCATCACGCACGTCTTCGTGAAAAAAGGACAGGCGCAACTTGCCGTCGACGAACTTGCGTTCGATGGCGATCTCCTCGCTGATGACGCGCTCGGGGCGAAGGTTTGGGTTTGGCAATACGATCGTGCCGGGCTGCGTGGCTGTTTGATAAAGCTCGCCCACGGTCGGAAAGCGATTGGCAATACCAAATGACGCGGTGACTTGCCATTCGCTGTTCGGCTCCCAGCTCAACGACGCCTTTGGCGAAAAGGCCTGCGCCGTTATGGCGGGCTGATCCACGGCCGCGGTGGAGGTGATGGCGCCGGTCGTCGCATTGGTGAGAGTGTTGAGATTAAACCCGTCGAATGCGCGCCAGGATTCCCAGCGTCCGCCAGCCGTGAATTTGAATTGCGGCGCGAAACGCCAGACCTCTTGCGCCCACAGGGCGGCAGTTTGGGTCGTGCCCCGGCCTGATGTGTAGAGCGATGCGGTCTCGTCAGGACCGCTCTCCCAAGCCGGTGTGGCATAGGTTGGATTGTTGAGGTGGTAACGGTCGATGTGAAGACCGAAGCTGACCTCATGGGCGCCGCCTGGACCGCCTGGCCGCCAAATTCCCTTGGCGTCGGCGTTGGTCCAGTTGGTGCCGTCAAGCCGCGCGATTTTGCCGTTGGGAGTGAAAGCGGCGCCGGCCGCTGCGACAGTGAAGGGGTTTCTCTGGATATCTTCCAGGATGTCGTAGCGGGATACGGACAAGTCCCAATCGAAATTTCGGCCCGTGTCGGTTTTCAGCGACAGCGAATTGGCCAGGTGCGTTTCGGCAATGGTGTAATAGTTGCTCGCGAAATTGGCGCCGCCGACGCCGCCATTGCCGCCAAAGGTCGGGTTTCCGGCGGCATCGCGCAAATAGGTTTCAACGTTGGATTTCCCATCGTTCGACCAATAGCCGATCGTATAAGTGGCGCGGATGTCCGGAGTGATATCGAGCGCGGCCTTTGCCTTCAGGTTCGCCATCTCCGTATGGAGCAACCCGCCCGCGCCGATGACATTCGCCACGCCTCCGGTCCTGTTGAACTGCGGGATTGTTCCGGTGGTCCCCGCCGGGGTGCCACCGGTGGTGATCCAGGCCAATGGCTGGCTATAGCTGTTCTGGTAATTGGCGCTGACGAACACCGACAGATCGTTCCAGCGATTGCCGAAGGTCGCGCTGGTCTGGTCCGTCCGGTACGTATTCTTGGTGTTGTAGAAATCGAAAGTCTGAAAAGCCTCGGTCTGTCTGAGCGTAGCCTCGGGCTTGTCCGGCATGCGGGTCGTGATCAGCAGCACGCCGCCCATGGAGTTGCCCGGATACATGGCCGAGAAGGGTCCATAGAGGAAGTCGATGCGTTTGATTTCCTCGGGCGCAACCAAGCCCCAACGCGGCGCGCCAATCGTGTTGTTGTTGTGGATGAGAGCGCTCAGCAGGATGTCGTCGGCATAAACCAGGCTACGCGCGCTGGAGCCGACGCCCCACGTGCGCGTCGCAAGCACGGGCTGGGTGTCGCCGTAATTGCGTTTGCGCACGAACAGGCTCGGCATGTATTTGACGGCATCTTCGGTATCGACGGTGTTCGTCGTCTGCTCGATCTTCTCGGCGGTTACCGAGGCGGCCGTTTGCGGCAGTTGATATTTTTCTTTGACCGGCACCGCGGCCGCGTCCCCGCCAGTCCCTTCGATGACAATTTCCGGGATTTGCACGGCGGATTGCGCGAATGCAGGCGGCGCCGACGCGCACAGGCCAAGCGCGGCGCAGCCGAACACGTATAGACGCGACATGACGAGAACCCTCCCGACAAACGGCTGGTGAAAGCGCGGCTTACGCCGCGACCATTCAGGCGGTTTGCGGAGGAGCGCGAGGTTGTCCCGTGAAGGTCTTGGTATGCGTGATCGAGGGCGAAGCTGCCGGGATCGGCACCTGCCCCGACTGCATCAACCGGAGCGGCTGAGCCGCGGTATTTGGCAGTCCAACGCTGTGCGTCCCGGCACAAAGCGCACAATGACCATCATCGTGTCCGACGGGCGACGACCCTCCGGAACCATCAGCTGCTGAGATTGGATTGCCATCGCTCGATAGGCACAGCTTGCCGAGCGGATCAAACGATTCAGGATGGCCGGAGGATGGGAGGAGCGTGCCGGTTAGAGTCAGGAGGATGGTGTTGGCGGCAAAGGCATATGCGGCGAT
>JAXDOS010000166.1:0-4154 GCA_034668785.1 Alphaproteobacteria bacterium | reverse complement strand
CAAAAAAATCCGGGAGGAATTTACATGCGTAATCAGCTCTTAGTGGCTTGGATGATGGGCGCGGCGCTACTGCTTGGCGTCGAGGCAGGGGCGCAAACGACACCGCCTGCGGCCGCGCCGACGGCCGCTGCACCGGCGGCGCCACCGCCGCTCTATGGTACGCCCATCACCGCAGACCAGGCCAAGGCTGCGGCTACGGCCGCGATTGCCGAGGCCAAAAAGAATAATTGGTTCTATGCCGTCGCCGTGGTCGAACCCTCAGGCGACCTGGTCTATTTCGAGCGCATGGACAACACCCAATATGCTTCGGCCAAGATTGCCCAGGTCCGCGCCCGTTCGGCGGCCTTGTTCCGTCGTGCGACGAAGGCATTCGCCGATCGCGTCTCCCAAAACGATTTAAGCGTCTTTGCGCTGGCCGACGCGAATTGGTCCGAGGGGGGCCTGCCGATCATTGTTAACGGCAAGCTTATCGGTGCCATCGGCGCATCCGGCGGCACCCAACCCCAGGATGGACAAGTAGCCAAAGCGGGTGCGGACGCGGTGAAGTAGGAACTGAAAAACACTTACGTCGGAGTTGCTATATCGCTCCTGGCCGGTTCTAAACTCGGCTGTGACGCAGCTTTGGCGTTAATCACATCGCTGTTATTGAGCTTTTCCGTTCAATCCCTACGTCCCGGTTCTGCTATGGATGGGCGCCGGGCGGGGTCCTCCCTGGAACCATCGAACGGCTCGATGATTAACTCTTTGACCATCCGCATGTTTTTCCGGCGAGGCACCTATGCCGCGCGTTGCAGTATTCCCGATTACGGGGCGCGCTCCTGACATGAAATCGATCGGAGCAAAATCCACGGTCCCGGCCGCGGATTCTCGCCACCTTTGGTCGCGATCCTTCCGATCCGTCCGTGCGGAAACCGAGACGCGCGCGGCGCCGCTGTCGCCCGAGGACCAGGTCGTCCAATCCATGGCCGACGCCAGCCCGACCAAATGGCATCGGGCTCACACAACTTGGTTCTTCGAGCAGTTCCTGCTGACACCGCACTGGCCCAGCTATCGGGTTTTCGACCAGCGGTTCGCCTATTTGTTTAATTCGTATTATGTCGCCGCCGGGCCTCGGCACGCACGACCGATGCGCGGACTCGTGACGCGCCCGAGTGTCGGGGACGTCGAAGCCTATCGCGCGCATGTGGACGCCGCGGTCGAAAAGTTGATCGACACGGCGGATTCAGCGGTGTGGGAGAAGATCGTTCCCGTGCTCGAAATCGGTCTGCACCATGAGCAGCAGCATCAGGAACTCATCCTTACCGATATTCTCCACGCCTTCGCTCAGAATCCGACCTTTCCTGCCTACGATAAGAATTGGCAGTTCGGTTCTCAGACCAATTCCAGAAGCTACGCCGATATTGAGAGCGGTATTCATAGGATCGGCCGCGACGACGACCAATTTTCATTCGACAATGAGGGTCCGCGGCACCAAGTCTTGCTTCGCCCTGCGCGCATCGCTCGTCCACTCGTCACCAATGCGGAATGGCTCGAATTCATCGCGGACGGCGGTTATGCGAGACCGAGCCTATGGCTGTCCGATGGCTGGGCAACGGTTGAAGCGGAAGGCTGGCGCGCACCCGGCTATTGGCAGCAAGTCGATAGCGCGTGGTTTTCGATGACGCTCGCGGGTCTGCAGCCCGTTGATCCAAAACTGCCCGTGTGCCATGTGAGCTATTACGAAGCCGACGCATTCGCGCGCTGGGCCGGCAAGCGCCTTCCGACCGAAGCCGAATGGGAAGTCGCGACCCGCGACAACTCGCTCGCAGATGCCTTCGGCAAGGTCTGGCAATGGACCTGTAGCCCCTACACGCCATACCCAGGATACCAGCCGCTTGAAGGCACGCTCGGCGAATACAATGGAAAATTCATGGTGAACCAGATAGTGCTGCGCGGAAGCTCGCTGGCGACACCGGAAGGTCATGCACGGCCGAGCTATCGAAACTTCTTTCCCCCGTCAGCGCGGTGGCAGTTCAGCGGCCTGCGTTTAGCTGAGGACGCTCGTTGACACGATGCCCAGCATAATCAACAAAATCGGTGCGTGATGGTAGCGTTAGTACGAACTAGTCGTCGAACCGACGTAGGCTTTGAGAGTGAGCCGTTCGCGACGGATGTGCTCAAGGGATTAAGATCGATCCCGAAATCGATCCCACCGAAATATTTCTATGATGCAGCCGGCTCGCAATTATTCGAGCGCATCACCGAGTTGCCGGAATATTATCTGACGCGAACTGAAGTTGGCATTCTCAAGAACAACGCTACCGCGATCACCGATACAATCCGCCCCGGCTCGGCTCTGATCGAGTTTGGCAGCGGCTCCAGCCGTAAGACCCGCATTCTGCTTCGCGCTGCAACGTCAGTCGGAGCTTATGTGCCGGTCGATATCTGCGGTGAAATGCTGGATGAGGAGGCCGCACGGCTGCGAGGGGAGTTCCCCCAGCTCGCCGTATCGCCGGTCGTGGCGGATTTCACCCAGCCCTTCGATCTGCCGGCCGCTGCTTCGGGCGTTCCGCGCGCTGGCTTCTTTCCGGGATCGACCATCGGTAATTTCGAGCCGCATGAAGCGGCGGCATTCTTGCGCCACGCCGGACGAATACTGGGACGCGACGCGGTGCTTATTGTTGGAATCGATCTGGTAAAAGATCCGGATATCATCAACGCCGCTTACAACGACAGCGCTGGTATCACTAAGAAATTCAATCTCAATCTGCTTATCCGGATGAATCGCGAACTCGGCGCCGATTTCCATCTCGACAGCTTCGAGCATCACGCCTTCTACAATCGCGAACGCCACCGTATTGAAATGCATCTCGCCAGCAGCAAGCGGCAAAAGGCAAAGGTGCGCGGCGAGACCATCGATTTCCGGGCCGGCGAAACAATCCATACCGAGAACAGCTACAAATATACCGTCGACTCGTTTGGCGCACTGGCCCGCGGCACCGGATGGACCCCAGTTTCGGTCTGGACCGATGCCGATCGTTATTTTTCGGTCCAGGCGTTGGCCTTGCAAGATTAATTCACGCGCGTCACAACTGAGCGCGAGGGAGCGATGAACCATGAAAATTGTTGGATTTGAAACCCAAGCGGGATTGCGTCTTGGAGTAGTCGAAGGTGACCAGGTCATTGACCTGCAAGAAGCGGACGCCAAGGCTCCCAACGATCTCGGAGAGTGGCTGCGACGGAATGAAGGAGACCTGACGCCGCTTGCCGATCTTGCCAAGCGCGCGCCCGCGGGCGCACGCCGCCCGCTCAAAGGGCTCAAATACGCGCTGCCGGTGGCCCATCCCGGTAAGATCGTTTGCCTCGGGCTCAATTACCTGGAGCACGTCAAGGAAGGGATGCAGCGCGACAACATTCCGAAATTCCCCACCATTTTCATGCGCTGCCAAACCTCGCTCGTCGCGCATGAGCGCCCGATCATTCGGCCGCAGGTCAGCGAAACGCTCGATTACGAAGCTGAGATGGTGGTGATCATCGGCAAGCGCGCAAGACATCTGACGGTAGCCAACGCTTATTCGTGCATCGCGGGATATTCGTGTTTCAACGACGGCTCGGTGCGCGAATTCCAGCGCCGCACCACGCAGTGGGACATGGGCAAGAACTTCGACCGGACGGGCCCCTTCGGTCCGTGGATGGTGACCGCCGACGAGGTGCCCCCCGGCGGCAAGGGCTTGAAGATTGAAAGCCGTCTCAACGGCCAAGTGATGCAGTCCGACAATACCGACAACATGATGGTCCCGGTGGCCGAGACGTTGGCCGACATCAGCCAGGGCATGACGTTGGAGCCCGGAGACGTGATCGTCACAGGCACGCCCTCGGGAGTGGGCTTCGCCCGCAAGCCCCCGGTATGGATGAAGCACGGTGACGTCTGCGAGGTCGAGATCGAGGGCGTCGGTTTGTTGCGCAATCCGATTGAAGACGAAAAGCCCGCTGCATGAGCGAAGCCAAGAATTTGAATGTCATCAGCATCTGCGGGAGCCTGCGCAAGGGTTCCTATAACGCCATTCTGGCGCGGGCTTTGCCGGAACTGGCGCCGGCGGGAATGACGATCAAGCCGGCGCCGTCTTTTGCTGAATTTCCGATCTACAACGCGGACATTCAGAACGAAAAAGGAA
>JAXDOS010000165.1:0-5790 GCA_034668785.1 Alphaproteobacteria bacterium | reverse complement strand
CCCCTTGTGGGAGAGGGTGCCCGAGCGAAGCGAGGGCGGGTGAGGGGTCTGGGCTCTTATGAAGTCCCGACCCCTCACCCGGCTCGCGGGCGCTATCGCTTCGCGCTCGCCACCCTCTCCCACAAGGGGAGAGGGGAAGTGGTGTTTGCCGCGGCACCGGCGCAGTGATCGCCACTCCCCCCACCCTCGGCCTTGTCCTTGCCGGCGGCCTCGCCCGGCGCATGGGCGGCGGCGACAAGGCGTTGATTCAGATCGGCGGCGCCACGATCCTCGATCGCGTGCTCGGCCGTCTTGGTCCGCAATGCTCAGGGATTATTCTCAACGCCAACGGCGATCCGGCTCGTTTCGCCGGGGCCGGGCATCCGGTGGTGGCGGATGACGTGGCCGGCTTCGCCGGTCCGCTGGCCGGCATTCTTGCCGGCCTGGATTGGGCCGCTGCCCACGCGCCAGCCGTTAGGTGGATTGCCAGCGCGCCGGGCGACTGCCCTTTCCTGCCCCGCGATCTTGTCGGGCGTCTGCACGAGGCGCGGATCGCGGCGAGCCTGCCCCTTGCTTGCGCCAAGTCCGGCGATTGGCGCCATCCCGTGGTCGGAGTTTGGCCGGTGGAGTTACGTCATGACCTGCGCCGCGCGCTAGTGGAGGAGGGTTTGCGCAAGATCGAGGTGTGGACCGCCCGTCATGGCGTCGCCATCGCGGAGTGGCCCACCGAACCGGTAGACCCGTTTTTCAACGTCAACACGCCGGAGGACGCCACCGTCGCCCAACGTCTTGCAGCGCAGCATACGGACGCCTAGGGCTGACTCGACCCGCGACTTTGTAATCACTTGATCTCGCCAGCACGGGGTCCATAATGCCAGCAGATAAGCGTCGAAAGCTAAAATGCCGACGCCTCTGGGGGAAACGACATGCGCGTATTTCTGATCGCCTGCCTTGCCACCATTATTCTTGCTGTCGGCGGGTTCTTCGCCATGGCCGCGGTGCAAAAGCCGTCCGGCGCAGCCTATGTCACCGAGGGCGCTCGAATCAGCCCGAGCTGGAGCTGGCGTCAGATGATCAGACGAACCCGGCCCGTGCCGCAAAATGCATCCACCGGGATGCCACAGGGAGGCGAGGCGTTAGCTGATGAATGCGGCGTCGCCAGTACCTGGAGCTTCATCATGGTCGACTTCAGCGATTCCCCGACCGCCGATCCGACCTGCGAAAAATAGCCCTTCAGCCGACGAGCGACGCGTAGGAAAGAAACCCGACGGTTGCGCCGGGCTCAATGCTTGTTGTGTCCTCGGCCAGTTCGGCGAGCCCATCCGTCTCCGTCAATGACGTGATCACGCCCGCACCTTCCTGCGGATGCTTCACCGCTTCCACCATGCCGTCCGGCGCGCGGCGCAACGCTACGCGCACGTATTCGCGGCGCCCCTTTTTCTTGCGGTAGGAAAACGCAGCCCGCACCGGCAGCGCGATCAATGTTTGCGGCGTCGCGCCGCCGAGCCGCAGCAACAACGGCCGCACCACGCGCACGAAGGTAACGAAAGCCGCGACCGGATTTCCCGGCAGGCCGGCAAAAGCCGCACCGGCGACCACCCCCATCGCCACCGGCCGTCCCGGCTTGATGGCGACGCGCCAGAATACCAAGTGGCCGATCTTCTCCACCGCCGTACGTACATGGTCGGCTTCGCCGGTCGATACGCCGCCCGAAGTCAGCACCAGGTCGTGATTTTTTGCAGCCTCGCCGATGGCGCGGGTCAAGGCGCCGGGATCGTCGCGGACAATGCCAAGGTCCGTCACCTCGGCGCAAAGCCGCGCCAGTAGGCCGGAGAGCAAATAACGGTTGGCGTCGAATAACGCAGCCGCGGGCCGCGGCGTGCCGGGCTCCACGATCTCATCGCCGGTGGAGAATAGGGCCACCCGCACGCGACGGCGGACCTCAACGGTCGTCAGGCCGAGCGCCGCGGCGAGCGCGACATCCGTCGCGGAGAGAACGCGGCCCGCCGTCAGCACTACGGAATCTTTTTTCACATCCTCGCCGGCGAAACGGCGGTTGGCGCCCGCTTTTAAGCCCGGCGGCACGATCACGGCCTCGCCATCGACGCGGCAGTCCTCCTGCATGAACACCGTGTCGGCGCCCGGCGGCATCGGCGCGCCGGTGAAGATGCGGACTGCCTCATGCGCCGATATTTCCCGCGCAGAATCCTGACCGGCGGTGACGCGGCCCGCAACAACAAGCCGGGTCTCGGCGCCGGGATGCAGCGCCGCATGCCGCACGGCATAACCATCGACGGCGGAGTTATCGAACGGCGGCAGGTCGAGCGGCGCGATGATATCGGCGCCCAGCACGCGCCCGCGCGCATCGCTCAGCGCAGCGGTCTGCGTCTCGGCAATCGGCTGTACGCGTTCATGGATCAACCGCTCCATCTCGTCGAGCGGAAGCAGCGGTCCGGCAAAAGCAAAACAGTCGTCGGTCAATTGCGCCATGAGAAATCCTGAGCGATGGGAACGTTTTACATCGTCATGGCCGGGCTTGTCCCGGCCATCCACGTCTTTGGGACATAGCTGCAAGGAAGACGTGGATGCCCGCAACAAGTGCGGGCATGACGAGAATTATAGCTGCGCGGACAATGGCGCCGCATGGCGCAGCAAAATCTCAACAACGCTCTCCACATCGTCGAGATCGACCACGGGCACCGCCGCTCCCGGCAAGGGCTGGTCCGAGGCAATGGCCACGATCTTTGGATCATTGGGTTGCAGCAGCGGCTTGCCGATGGCCGCCCGATGAACTTCGAGCTTCGGGTGAGTCTCGCGCTTGTAGCCTTCCACAATCACCAGATCGGCCGGCGCCAGTTTAGCGAGAAGCTCGCCGAGCGCGGGTTCGGGCGCACCGCGCAATTCATGCACCAGCGCCCAGCGTGTGGCAGAGCCGACCAGCACCTCGGTTGCGCCGGCTATGCGATGACTGTGGGAATCCTTGCCCGGCTGGTCGACGTCGAAGCCCTGATGAGCGTGCTTGACGGTCGACACCGACAGTCCGCGCGCGGTGAGCCGGGGGATGACCTTGGTGAGCAGGGTGGTCTTTCCGGAGCCGCTCCAGCCTGCAAATCCGATGATACGCATGGCCCCTTATAGCAAAACGCCCGGCGGATGCCGCCGGGCGTTTTAGCCAGTCGCGATCGGTTATTCCGCGGGGGTGGCCGACGGCCTGACTCCCGGCTGCCGCTGCGATTCGTTAGGGCCGGTCCGAGCCATCTCTTCCTGTAGCCACAGGCTATGGTGCTGCTTGGCCCAATTGAGGTCGACGGTGCCCTCCCCCATCGCCTCGAAAGCGCCTTCCATGCCGATGGTGCCGATATAGATGTGTCCGAGCATGGCGGCGACAAACAGCACCGAAATCACGCCATGCACGATCTCGGCGACCTGCATGTTGGCAATGCCGGTTCCATAGAACGGGAACATCAGCAGATAACCGCTGATGGCCACCGCGCCGCCGCCGAGCACGACGATCCAGTAGATCATCTTCTGCCCGGCATTGAAACGATAGGCCGGCGGATGATCATGGCCAACGATGCCGCCGCCGCGCTTGAGCCACTCCTTGTCCACTTCATTGGGAATATTGCCGCCGATCCACATCAAGAAAATTACCACCACGCCAATGGTGAAAGGGAAGCTCAAATAGTTGTGGGCGTATTTCAGCGTTTGCGACCAGCCGGTGAAGGCTTCCGGACTCATAAGCGGCAGCAACAGCGGCTTGCCGAAGGTGATGTTGAGACCGGAGATCGCGAGAATGACGAAGCAGGTCGCCGTCATCCAATGCACCGCCCGTTCCAGGGCGGTGAAGCGCACGATCGCGCGGCCCGATCTGCCGCCTTCGATCCGCACCATGCCGCGGGTCAGATAAAAAATAACCAGCAGCGCCAGAATGCCGAGAATGGAAATGGCGCCGATCCAGCGCAGCGTTACCTCGTGGAAGTGCCGCCAATCGCGACCGGCCGGCTGTTCGACGACCCCGGATTTCGTATCCGGGATGGTGACGCGGCCCTGCACGCGGTTGAGCTCGCGCAGCAACTGGTCCTCCTTCACCGAACTTGCCGTGGGATTGACCGAGTTCGGCTGCTGCGCGCTAACCGGCGGCGCTATCGCCAAGATACACAGCAGCGCCAATGCGCCGGCGATCAAACGGATGCGCGCGAGAAGCGTCGTCATACCTTGTCCTCCCCTAACTCGTCCGCTTAAGCGCGGTGTCGGCCGGAAAGCAGGCAGATGCCTGCTCCCGGTCTGTTGTTGTCTTACGACGCGATGGTCTCGCGATAGGCGGTTTGCCAGCCCCAGGCGCCGGAACCATAGCCACGCTTGGTGACGCGCTCCTTGTAAATTTGCGCGATGATCTCGCCATCGCCCGCCAGCAGCGATTTGGTCGAGCACATTTCCGCGCACAGCGGCAGCTTACCGTCGGCCAGGCGGTTGGAGCCGTATTTCTCGTATTCCGCAGTGGAGCCGTCGGCCTCCGGGCCGCCGGCGCAGTAGGTGCATTTGTCCATCTTGCCGCGCGAACCGAAATTGCCGACACGCGGATATTGCGGCGCGCCGAACGGGCAGGCGTAGAAGCAGTAGCCGCAACCGATGCAGATGTCCTTGGAATGCAGGACCACCGCGTCAGCGGTCGTATAGAAGGCATTGGTCGGGCACACCGCCGCGCAAGGCGCGTCGGTACAGTGCATGCAGGCCATGGAGACCGAGCGTTCGCCCGGTTTGCCGTCATTGATGGTGACGACGCGCCGCCGGTTGATGCCCCACGGCACCTCGTGCTCGTTCTTGCAGGCGGTGACGCAAGCGTTGCATTCGATGCAACGATCGGCGTCGCAGAGGAATTTCATTCGAGCCATGGTCGCGTCTCCCCAAAGCATTTTCCAGCGAAGTGCACAGCGGCTCGCCGAATAAATGCGTTCAACTTTACGCCGCGCTGATCTGACAGAGCGTGGCTTTTGGTTCCTGCATGCCGGTTACCGGATCGTAGCCATAGGTGGTGAGCGTGTTCACGCTCTCGCCGAGCACGATCGGATCGGCCCCCTTCGGATATTTGCTGCGCTGATCGACGCCTTGGAACCAGCCCGCGAAGTGGAACGGGCACCAGGCCACGCCCTTGCCGACGCGTTCGGTCACCAGCGCCTTCATGCGCGCCTTGGAGCCGTTCTCGGCGCCGGTCACCCAGACCCAGGCGCCGTCCTTGATGCCGCGTTCGTTGGCGTCGGCCGGATTGATCTCAACGAACATGTCCTGCTGCAGCTCGGCGAGCCACTTGTTGGAACGTGTCTCCTCGCCGCCGCCCTCGTATTCGACCAGACGGCCGGAGCTGAGGATGATGGGGAAGTTCTTCGCCACGCCCTTGTCCACCGCCGCCTTCTGCACGGTGGCGCCGATATTCGGCACCCGGAATTGCTTGGCATCCGGCAGCGTCGGGTATTTGGCGACAAGGTCCGGACGCGGTGAGTAGATCGGCTCGCGATGCACCGGGACGGGGTCGGGCAAGTTCCAGGCATTGGCGCGGGCCTTGCCATTACCGAACGGAATGCAGCCGTGTTGAAGCGCCACACGCTGGATGCCGCCGGAGAGATCGATCGACCACGACACCGCGTCAGGGGTGGTCGGGTTGATCTTGTTGATCACCGCCAGTTCGGCTTCCGTGAGGTCCTTGTCCCAGCCGAGCTTCTTCAGCACGCCCAAGGTGAATTCGGGATAGCCGTCCTTGATCTCCGAATCCTTCGAATAGGAGCCTTCGGCGAGCAGCGTCTTGCCTTGATATTC
>JAXDOS010000164.1:0-3468 GCA_034668785.1 Alphaproteobacteria bacterium | reverse complement strand
CCGCCATCTTAGGTGTGCTCAATTCCCGTATTTTCGGCGATCCCGAGAAAGCAAACGCGGCGGTGCCATATATCGCCAAGCGTCTTGATGCTCTCGCCGAGGAAACCGAGCGCGGCTGGGAAGGCCGCTTCGTCGAAGGCGATGGTTTTCATTTCAGCCGTACCGTACGCGGCGTGAAGGAAGTCGCGGTGATCGATCAAGCGCTGCTCGGTTCCGCCGACGCGCGCAAGCTCGATGAGTTCGCCCCTTCGCTACAGGCCGTCTACGCGCGCCCGGGGCTTTTGCGTCGCAAGGGCGAAGAGACGCCTATTCACGGTCCCGTTGGCCTGTTCGAAGCGCTCATCGCCGTCGGCCGCAAGGGCATCACCATGCAGCGTTACAAAGGCCTTGGCGAAATGAATCCAGGCCAGCTCT
This sequence comes from Alphaproteobacteria bacterium, assembly GCA_034668785.1. Taxonomy (GTDB): domain Bacteria; phylum Pseudomonadota; class Alphaproteobacteria; order Rhizobiales; family Xanthobacteraceae; genus CANKHA01. The sequence goes on along the minus strand of JAXDOS010000164.1, from coordinate 3,054 downwards.
GGGAAACGACGCTCGACACCAACGCGCGTTCGCTGCTGCAGGTGAAAATCAAGGAAGTCGACGAGGCCGACGACATTTTCACTAAGTTGATGGGCGAATTGGTGGAGCCGCGTCGCGAGTTCATCCAGGACAACGCGCTGGCTGCCAGCGTGGATGTGTAGGCTGCTGAAGCGAGCTTAGGACGTCAGCCGCTTTCCTATCACTAGTCCGATCACAACCGCGCCCAAGAACAGCACCATGAAAATCCCGAACAGGATTTTAGCAATGCCGGCGGAAGCGGCCTCCACGTCGGAGAAGCCAAAGATCCCGGCGATCACCGCAATAATAAGAAAAATAACTGCCCATTTCAGCATGGCACTCGCTCCTTCACACGCAGCTTAACGGCGATCTCTCAGGCGGGAACGCCGGCACGGACCGCGATGGCGTTACGGCGCCAAAATACCTGACGGCGGCCAAGCAGGCACTGCGCCATCATCTTGGCGTCACGCACATTCGCGGTAGCGCATGTCCGATATTCGAGCTCATGACCGAGCCACGAAGGATTCTCGCCGCCAAATAATTTTTTCCAGGAGCGCGAGGGCGGCTTCCGCAGCAACGATGTGAGGGCATAAGCAACGTTGGCGGAGGCGTCGAACGCCGCGAGGTCGCCGCTGGAGGCGTGCCGCACTTCGTAAACTCCAGGTCCTATGGGTGCTTCGATATGGCCGCCCCGCAACGCATTGGGGAATTGCTTCCAGCCGGTCCAACTTCCAATCATCATCTTCTCCACCCGGCCGCTCAGATAGCCTGTGCGCAAACGCTTTATTCTCGGCTTTGTTCCTCTTGACCGGCAAAGCCAAAGCAATCGGCGGCACAACGCGCCGCCGATTCGGAATTAAGCCGGATAAAGGGAGAAAGCGCGATCTAGCGCATCGACACGATCAGGCCCTTGGGCGTCACCACGATCCAGCGGCCATTCTGCTGGGTGATGGTTTCGACCCGGCCGATACCGGGCAGGTTCGAGCCTGGCGCGATCTCGAAAAGGCTATTGCGGTTTTGCACGAGTGCGCGGCCGCGATAGACGTCGCGGATCACCCAGCCTTCGAGAATCGATGGCTTCGCCGACTCTTTCACTTCCGGACGCGCAACGGCACGCTCCACGGAACCGGTGACATCATGCGCGGCGGACGCCGCGACACGCTGCTCCAGGCGCGAAAGCGAATCGGCAATGGCGCTAAGCTTGCCAGCGGGCTCTGCCTGAGCGCGTTCAGTGCGGTCGAAGCGCTCGGCGAGTTTCGAAAACTGCGTATTGGTCGCGCGATTGGACGCCTCAAGACTGGCCTTCAGCTCAGCCACCGTGGCGCTTACCTGCGCGAGGGCTGGCTGCAGGTTGGCGCTTGCATCGGCCTGCTTCGATCCGTCCGTGCTCGCGTATGGCGCCAGCGAATGCGCCAACCCCATGGTTCCGAGAGAGCCGGCCACCGCGCCAATCGCCGCGGCGAGAGCGACGGAGGCGGCGAGCAGCGCGAAGCGGTTGGACGGCGAGGGCGCTGTAAAGTCCGGCGACCAAGCACCCGCCTTCGATGAAGGTGCAGAGGCAGCATCCGGCGCCGCGGCTATTTCCGGCATTACTACCGTGGCCGCGGCAGGCGTTTCAGCAGATGACGTCTTCCCTTCGAGGGGTGCTGGTGTGGCATCCGCGACTACGGGCGCGTCCGCTAGATTTTGAACGATGTCGTTGCCTTCGCTCATGAATTTCCCCGGGGGTGAATGGTTCACCAATTGGTAACCATGTTTGGTTACCAACTAGTTACCAGCCCGACGATGGAGTCAGAGCAGCAGGCCGTTTTCCGCAGCCAAGGCCTTCAGCGGAGTCTCGGGACGCGCGCCGAGATGCTGAATGACTTCCGCCGCCGCCAGAGCGCCGAGGCGGGCGGCACTCACGTGGTCCTTGCCCCGTGCCAAGCCCAGGAGAAATCCGGCCGCGAATAGGTCGCCCGCTCCCGTGGTGTCGATAAGCCGTTCAACCGGAAAAGCACGAACCGCCTGGGTCCCCTTCCGGCTGACGATCACGCAGCCTTTTTCGCTCCGGGTCACCACCGCGAGCCGCGCGTCCTGGCGCAAACCGGCGACGGCGCTGTCGAAGTCCGCGGTCTGATACAGCGCCTTCAACTCCGCTTCATTCGCAAATATGAGATCGACTGTGCCGGCGCGCATGAGCGCGAGGAACTCGTCCCGCCAGCGATCGACACAGAACGCATCGGATAGCGTCAAGGCGACGAGGCGCTTCGCGTTATGCGCGGCAGCCGCCGCTTTGAGAAAGGCGTCCTTGGCGTTCTTCGGGTCCCAGAGATAACCCTCCAGATAGGTAACAGCCGCGCCCGCGACTTTTTCAGCATCGATGTCGTTCGGATGCAGGTCCTGCGCAGCACCGAGATAGGTATTCATCGTGCGCTCGCCGTCCGGCGTCACCAGGATATAGCAACGCGCCGTCGACGGCCCCTCGGCAGCCGGCGGCGTATCGAAGGCAACGCCGGCGGCGCGAATGTCATGGATGAAGGTGTGGCCAAGCGTGTCGTTCTTCACCTTGCCGACAAAGGCAGCGCGGGCGCCGAAGCTTGCCAAGCCGACAGTTGTATTCGCTGCCGAGCCACCCGAAATCTCGATAGCCGCGCCCATGGCGTCGTAGACTGCCTCGGCGCGTTCCTCGTCGATCAGGGTCATGGTGCCCTTGCGCATGCCATGGTGCACCAGGAAGTCGTCCTCGGCGCGCGCAATCACATCGACAATAGCGTTGCCGATTCCAAGGACGTCAATACGGGGATTGGCCATGAACTGCTCGCGGCGGGTGCGGCGCAAACTATGCACTACATCGAGCGACAAAGGTGAGCAATACGCCATGCAAGGGCGTGATTAGCCCGCCGCGCAAGGTGGACCCTTGCGCCTTACTCTGCGCTCGTGGCATGTGGCGCGCGCAATCGAGAGGCAGGCTATGGCGTTCAAAGAACGGGTTTTTTCCGGCGTTCAGCCCACAGGCAATCTGCATCTGGGTAACTATCTCGGCGCCATGGTGAA
>JAXDOS010000163.1:0-11093 GCA_034668785.1 Alphaproteobacteria bacterium | reverse complement strand
TTATATGTGGTTGCCGTAGGTGCACCCGGTCCAGCGCCGGGCTAGGATACGCGAAAGTGCTCGGCCGTTACCGCAGCACACCGCAGTGGGAGGTTGCACCATGGTACCCCGCCGATCCGCAGCGACCGTCGCCATCGCGTTCGCATTTTGCCTTGGGGCCCCCGCGGCTTTTGCCGCCGACGCGGCGCTGATCGAGGCGGCAAAAAAAGAACAGGAAGTGGTCTGGTACACGACCCAGATCATCAATCAACTGGTGCGTCCCGCGGCCGCGGCTTTCGAAAAGAAATACGGCATCAAGGTTCTCTACACCCGCGCCAATACCACCGATACCGCGCTTAAGATAATCAACGAAAGCAGAGCCGGCCGGCCGCAAGTCGACGTATTCGATGGCACGACGGGCGTCGAACCGTTGAAAAAGGAAGGATATGTGCTGAAGTGGATGCCTGACACGGTCAAGGACTATCCCGCAGCCTACAAAGACGCCGAACAGTATTGGGTCGCCACCAATCTCTACATCCTCACGCCAGGTTTCAACACCTCGCTCGTCCCCAAGGGCACGGAGCCGCGCACCCTCCAGGCGTTGCTCGATCCCAAATGGCGCGGGCACATGGCCTGGGGCGCCACCCCGTCGAGTTCCGCCGCTCCCGGATTCATCGGCACCGTATTGAAGGAAATGGGCGACGAGAAAGGCATGGCCTATCTGCGCGAACTCTCCAAGCAGAAGATCGCCGGGATCGGTAGTTCTGCCCGCGAGATTCTCGATCAGGTGATTGCCGGAGAGTATTCGATCGCGCTGCAGATCTTCAATCATCATGCGGTGATCAGCGCGAAAAAAGGCGCGCCGAGCGCGTGGATCCCGATGGAGCCGGCGACGGGCGTGCTCTCCGTCATCTCCGTGCACAAGAATGCGCCGCATCCGAATGCCGCCAAGCTGCTGGTTGATTTTCTCACCTCGCGGGAAGGGCAGCAGATTTATCAGGCAGCCGAATATCTGCCGGCGGACCCGGCGGTGCCGGCGCTCGATCCGTCGCTGAAACCGGAAGATGGCAAGTTCCGCGCGGTGTTTTTCACGCCACAGGAGACCAATGATAAAATGGAGCAATGGAAGAAGATTTTCGATGACGTTTTCCGCTAAGGAGGAGTTTGCATCAAGTCATCCGCAATGAGCAGCCCGATATCGGCCGAGCCAATGCCCGCGAGCTGGGCGGTTTCGCCCCGCTCGTGGGTGCCGGCCCGGCAGACGGCGTGGATGGCGGCGCTGGTGATCATCGTCCTTGCGGTGCTGGTGCTGCCCCCCTTCTGGTTCTTGCTGGAGGGCAGTTTTGTCGTTGCCGGCGCACCGGCGGGCTCGGGCCAACTGGGATTCGGGAACTTCGTCGCTGTGCTGAGCAGCCGGCACCTGCTCACCAGTGGCGCCAACACCCTGCTCTTCGCCGCGGGGAGCGCGGCAGTCGCCCTGCTCATCGGCTGGATCACCGCCTGGATCGTGGAGCGCACCAATACGCCGCTGCGCGGGCTTGCCTATCTTACCGCCATCGTTTCGCTGGGAACGCCTTACATTCTGTATGTCGGCGCCTGGCTGCTGTTTTTCGGCAAAGCCGGACCGATCAATCAACTTTACCGACTGCTGAGCGGAACTTCCGACCTATTGCTGAACGTCTATTCCATGCCCGGCATGATCATTGTTGAAGGCTTTCTCTGGTCCCCCTTAGCCTTTCTGCTCGCCGGTGCCACCTTGTGCAACGCCAATCCGGAACTGGAGGAAGCCGCGCGGGTGAGCGGCGCCAGCGTCTGGGAAACGATCCGCCGCGTGACCTTCCGGCTTTCGCTGCCATCGGTCATGGCTCTCGCCATGCTCGTATTCATTCGCGCCATCGAAGCATTCGAAGTGCCGGCGCTGATCGGCCTGCCGGGACGCGTTTATGTGCTCACGACCGACATCTACAGTAATATGACGGCGAAAGCGCCGCCCGATCTCGGCGGCGCCAGCGCGCTCTCGGTGCTCATGCTGCTTCTGGTCCTCGGGCTTCTCAACGCCTATGGCCGGCTGTCACGGCATTCGGAAAGATATGCGACCATCACCGGCAAAGGTTTTCGCCCGCGGCCGTTCGATCTCGGCCGGCTGCGCCCTTTGGCCGCCGCGTTGCTGGTCTTGAATTTCGTGCTTCTTCTCGTCGTGCCGATGGCTATGCTGGTTTGGGCATCTCTGTTGCCTTTCTACCAGCCGCTGAGCTTGGCGGCATTCAAGCTCATCACGCTCAACAACTATCGCACCGTACTGTCCTCCGATCATCTGCCTTACGTTCTCAATACCTTGCTGATTGCTTTCGCCACCGCAACGATTGCCACAGCGGTGACGATGCTCGCGGCCTGGCTGTCGGTCCGCCGCGCGCCAGGCGGGTGGGTGATCGAACGGCTGGCGACCATATCGCTGGTCTTTCCCGGCCTCGTTCTCGGCATCGCTGTCATGCAACTCTTCCTGCATATTCCAATTCCGATTTACGGCACGATTTGGATTCTAGTCTGGGCATTCGTCATCAACTACCTGCCCTATGGCATGCGCTACAGCGGGTCAGGCATGTTGCAGATCCATCGGGAGCTGGAGGAAGCGGCGGCAATCTGCGGCGCACCTCCCCTCACGCGGTTGCGCCGCATCGTGGCGCCCCTCCTGGCGCCGGCGCTGGTCGCCGGCTGGCTCTTCATCTTCCTGATGGCCGCGCGTGTTCTGTCGCTCGCCATACTGTTGACGGGCCCCCGCTCCCAGCCGATGGCGGTGGTGATGTTCGATCTATGGACCAACGGACAAGGCACCGAGCTTGCCGCGCTCGGACTGTTATGGGCTATGCTGATGACGATCATCGCCGTGGCCTTCTATCTGGTGGCCCGCCGTTCCGGTGCGGGGGCTTTCGGGCGTGCCTGACTTTTTCCGCGGATTTGCATGAACACGCGCGTCCAACCACCCACATCGCCATCCGAGACGCGCGCCAAGGTCGAGGCGTTGCTCAATCCGCGCAACATCGTCATCCTCGGTGCCAGCGATAAGCCCGGAAGCTGGACCCAGCGCGTTTGGCGCAATGCGCGCCACTACAAATTTCCGGGGCCAATTTATCCCATGAATCCCGGTCGCGACCGGGTGTGGGACACACGCTGCTACCGCTCCTTTGCCGACCTGCCGGAGCCTCCGGATCATGTCGTCGTCCTCATTCCCGCTGCCTTTGTTCCCGATGCGCTCGTCGAGGCGGCGCGAGCCGGCGCGCGCAGCGCGACGGTGATGACATCGGGCTTTGCCGAGGCGACGGACGCGGTCGCCAAAGAGTTGAGCAAACGTCTGGTGGAGACCATCAAGCAAACCGGCCTCGCCGTCTCCGGCCCGAACTGCTTGGGCAATCTTCATGCCCCCGCAGGGCTGATGACCATGCCGGACGATCGTCCACAGCGGCTTGCGGTTGGGCCCGTCGCCATTATCAGCCAGTCCGGCGGCATCGCCATGGCGATCAAACGCACGCTGGAGGAGCGCGGGATCGACACCGCCTCGGTCGTGACCTCAGGCAACGAGGCCGGCCTGTCGACCGCCGATTACATCGCCTATTATGCGGAGCACCCGGACATCCGCATCATCGTCTCCTATCTGGAGGGGATGCATGATGCCCCGGCTTTCCTTTCGGCCTGCTGCATGGCCCGCGCCGCCGGCAAACCCGTGGTGGTGATGAAGCTCGGGGCTTCCGAGGACGGCCGCGCGGCGGCGCTGGCCCACACCGGCGCACTGGCCGGCTCGATGCAGGCATTCGACGCGGTAGCCGCCACGGTCGGAGCCATTCGCGTACGTACCCTCGACGACGTCGTGGAGACGGTGGAATATTTCGTTCACACGCGGCTACCCCGCGGCGGCAATCTCGGAGGCATTACCTTCTCCGGGGCGCTGCGGGGCTTGCTGCTCGACGGCGCCGCCAACAACGGACTCACCTTTTCGCCGTTATCGGCGAAGACGCGGCAGCGACTGGAATCCTTGCTCACCGTCGGCACGATCATTGGCAATCCGCTCGATTCTGGCTTCGCGGCACTCACTAGCCAGGACGCCTATCTCCGCTGCGTGGAGATCATGCTTGACGATCCTGGAATCCACGTTCTGATCTTGCAGGAGGAATTGCCGCGCGCTCCCGGAACAGAGCGCAAGGAATCCAATCTTCGCGCCGTCGACGCCATTGCGGCAAAGGCCGGCAAGCCTATCGTCTTCGTCAGCATGATTTCTTACGGCCTGACCGATTACAGCCGTCTGCTGCGTGCAGATCTTCCGCACCTCTCCTTCCAGCAGGAGGTGGACAAGACGATGCGCGCTTTGCGCTCTGTTGTGGACTACGCTCAAAACATCGCAGAACCGGCGCTTGCCACCAAGCCAAGCACGGCAAATCAGGCAAAGCTGAAAAAGGCGCTCGCCGCATCCGTTCCCGGTTGCAGGACGTTGAGTGAGGTCGCGTCGAAGGCGCTGCTGAAAGCCTATGGCCTGCGCACGCCCAAGGAGGCCATCGCTCGGAGCGAAAAGGAAGCACTCGCCATTGCCAAACGGATCGGTTTTCCGGTGGTGGCCAAGGCAGTGGCCGCCCAGCTTACGCATAAATCGGATGTGGGCGGCGTGATCGTCGGGCTGCGCTCTGCGAAGGAAGTCCGGGAAGCCTATCGCCGGATCGTTCGAAATGTCGCCCGACGAACGGGCATGACGCTCGACGGGGTGCTCATCGCGGAACAGGTATCGGACGGTGCCGAACTCGTGCTCGGCGCTATCCGCGATCCGGAGGTGGGTCCGGTGATCTTGTTCGGCTCAGGCGGCGTCCAACTCGAACTGCATCGCGACGTGGCGATCGCGGCGCTGCCTCTCGACGAGAAAAAGGCGATCTCGCTTATCGACAAGACACGCGTGGGCAAGCTCATTCAGGGTTATCGCGGCGGACCTGTTCTCGACCGCAACGCTGTCGTTAAGGCGCTGATCGGTCTTTCCCAGCTCATCATCGACGCCGGTCCCCGCATCGATTCCATCGACGTCAATCCATTCCTTGTCCGGCGACATGGCGGCGTTGCGCTCGACGCGCTCGTCGTACTCGCTGATGATGGCGGGTGAAACAGCCATGCTGCGCGTCGAAGGTCTCAGCAAAATCTTCGCCAATTCCACCGACCGGATTTCCGGCGGCATAAGCGAGGCGAACTTCGAGCTGGAGCCCGGCACATTTTTTACCATGCTCGGGCCTTCCGGCTGCGGCAAGACCACGACATTGCGCTGTATCGCCGGATTGGAGACGCCGGATGAAGGCGTGATTTCGGTCAACGGCGAGGCTCTGTTCGATCGCCAAGCGGGCGTCAATGTACCCGTGGAGCGGCGTGCGGTAGGCATGGTTTTTCAATCCTATGCCATCTGGCCGCATATGACCGTCGCCGAGAACGTGGCGTTTCCCCTCACCGTCGCCAAGGACCGGAATTTCTCCCGCGCCGAGATCGAGGCAGCGGTCAATCGTGCGCTGACCGTCGTCAATCTGGGCGGCTACCAACAGCGTCCCGCAACGCAGCTCTCCGGCGGCGAGCAACAGCGCGTTGCGCTTGCGCGCGCCATCGTGCGCGAGCCCAGGCTGTTGCTGCTCGATGAGCCTCTCTCTAATCTGGACGCTCAGCTTCGCGATGAAATGCGGAGCGAACTCAAACGGCTGCAGAGCAAGATCGGCATAACCACGGTTTATGTAACCCACGATCAATCGGAAGCGCTGGCATTGTCCGACCAGATCGCGGTGATCAACCGGGGTCGAATCAGACAGATCGGCAGTCCGCGTGACATTTATTATCGACCTGCGGACGCTTTTGTTGCCCGCTTTGTCGGTGCCACCAATCTGCTCGACGGCCGATTGATCAGCGCCGCCGATGGCAAAGGTGAGGTGGAGGTTTCAGGCGGGCGCAGGCTTAAATGCCTGGTGCCGCATAAGATCGACGACCTCTCCTTGGTGTCGGTCTCTATCCGTCCGGAAAGCATCCAGTTCACAGCCGGACCGCCTTCTCCGGCGATAAGCGATGGGAATTATCTCGCCGGCCTTGTCAGCGCTGTCACCTTTCTTGGCTCCGCGTACCGGGTCGAAGTATTGAGCGGGGAAGTGACGCTACAGGTCACGATACCCGCCGATATCGCGCTTCCGGCAGACAGGGACGTTCTACTGATTTTTGCGCCGGAGCGAACGATCGCGCTGCCGCGGGCTATACCTGATCCACATCCATGACGGGGAAAACGCAGATGGCAACGAAGAAGAAATACGAGACCATTTTGGTCGACAACGAGGATGGGATCACTTGGGTCACCTTCAATCGCCCGGACCAGCGCAATGCCATGAGCCCGCAGCTGCACATGGACATGGATGACGTGCTGGACGATCTGGCGATCGATCCGAAGACCGAAGTTCTGGTGATCACCGGTGCGGGCAAGGCTTTTTCCGCGGGTCAGGACATCAAGCTCTATTTCCGCGGCACGGCCGCGGACCCGGCGGCACGGCAGAAGGCGCGACGCGCCTCGAACCAATGGCGTTGGCAGAAACTCTCAACCTTTCCCAAGCCGACCATCGCCATGGTCAATGGCTTCTGCTTCGGCGGCGCGTTCACCCAGGTCTGCGCTTGCGATTTTGCCTTCGCGGCTGACGATGCACTGTTCGGCCTTTCGGAGATAAACTGGGGCATTCTACCGGGAGGCATCGTTGCTTGGAACGTCACGCAGATGCTGAATTTCCGCAACGCGCTCTATTATGCCATGACCGGCGATACCTTCGATGGCAAGAAGGCCCAGGAGATCGGCTTCGTCAATTTCTCCGTGCCTGGTTCCGAACTAAAATCGGTGACGACTGCGTTCGCCAAGAAGCTGATGGAGAAAAGCCCTGCCGCCATGCGCTACACCAAGGAGTGCATCCGTTCCGTGCGCTTCATGAACGAACCGCAGGCGGCCGATTATCTCAACGCCAAGAGCGACGCCTTGAAATTCAACGACAAGGAAGGCGGACGTGAAGAAGGCATGAAGCAGTTTCTCGACGAAAAAACCTACCGCCCTGGATTCGGACATTACAAGCGAAAGAAGCGTTGAGTGTCGGACTACTGCGAGTGCGTGCCGTACGCGTTGTGCGGCGGCATAGCTAGACGGCTGTAAGCGCCCGCACCTCCGCGAAGGTCAAGGCGCGCGGCCCCTGACCGTCGCTGTAGATGAAGCGCAGCCTTCGGCGGCGCGCTACCAGGGCGGCGGGCAGGGGGTCGTAGCGGAAGGTTTCGCCGCCCAGATGCGGCATCGTGCTGCCGACGTCGGTTACGGCCTCGACTTCAACCCGCAGCAGCACCAGCTTTTCGCCGTCAGCGCTCTTGGCTTCGAACGGCACCTGCGCCAGGCGCAGGAAGCTCGTGGGATCGGAGGCAATCATGAAGGCGTCGGCGAAGGCGATCTCGACAAGGTCGAGATCGGGCTCACCCGGAGGCGCGTGGTCGTCGGCGTGGCCGGAATCAATATGCGGCGTCTGCCATTGCGCCAGCGGTCTCGGCGGAGCGGCATGATTATGGCCCGGACCGGCGCCATTGCCGGCGTGTTCGTGATCGTGTCCGCGATGCATGGCGTCCCTCAATAGCTGACCGGTTTGTCGATCATGTGTTTGTGCGATCCGAGCTTGCCGTTGGCAACCAACGAGCCCAGCGCCTCGACCACGACGCGCAGCCCGAACAAGGAGGTGATGTCGGAGGTGTCGTATGGCGGCGAGACTTCGACCACTTCGAGCCCGCAAAGCCCTTCGGCGGCGACGAGACCCAAGAGCTTCAGCGCCTCGCGCGGCAGAAAGCCGCCGGGCTCTGGCCAGCCGGTGCCCGGCACGAATCCGCAATCCACCGAATCCACATCGAAGGAAATATAAACCGCGTCCGCGTCCTTCCAGGCGAGCTCTAGCGCGATCTCCGCGGTCTTCTCCAGCCCGAGCTTTTCGATGTCGGCGATGGTCAAGACGTTGGTACCGCGCTTGCGTGCTTCCTGCACGCCCTCGCGCGGAACCTGCCAGCCGCCTATGCCCAGTTGAACGAGATTGGTGGGCGACACGTTCGGCAGGTTGGTCGCCCAATACCAGGGCGTCGTGTGCATGCGCTCATCGAGATCCTTTTCCTGGATGTCGATGTGGCGGTCGAAATGGATGATGCCGATTTTCTTCGACGTGCATTGCGCGATGCCGCGCACGCAGGGGAAGCCGATCGAATGATCGCCGCCGAGCATCAGCGGCAGCGCGCCTGACGAGAATACATGGCTGACGCCGCGCGTGATCTGGTCGAAGCTTTTTTCCAGATTGGCGGGGATCGTGAACACATCTCCCGCGTCGCACAGAGTCATCTGCTCGCGCAGATCGACGCCGAGCTCGTAATTGTAAGGTGTATAAAGCGCGGAGATACGTCGGATGCCCTGCGGCCCAAAGCGCGTGCCGGGCCGATAGGTCGTGCCGGAATCGAAGGGGATGCCGATCACCGCGGCGTCATATTTGCCCACGTCGCGGATATTCTCGACGTAGGGCGCCTTGAGAAAGGTGTTGATGCCGGCGAAATGCGGCAGCTCGCCGCGCGCGAAAGTCGGAATGGTCTTGTCGGTGAGGCACTCGGAGCCGGGCAGCCCCATGTCGAGCGCCCATTGCTGATGCTTGCGCCAGGCCGCATCCGGCAGCTTCCGCTCGGCATCCAGCGACTTCCAGCCCTGGGTCGAAAGCCGGTCGAAATCCGGATGGTGCCGGCGTAGGCGGCTCGGCTGCGCAAGTGGTCCCGCTTTGAATGAATGTCGGGTGCGATCGAAAGTCATGCCGCGGCTCCTTCAGATGGGCTTTTCGTTGCGTGAGGATCGAGAGGTTTCGAGAAGCGCAGCACCGGAACGGCACTGTCGCGGGCGAGGTCGAGGTCGTAGGTGATGACGGCGCCGTAGCGGCCAGGCGCCTGCGGATCGATCCGCCGCTTGTCCAGCGCGATGAGCCGCGTGCCCAGCGCAAAGGCCTCCTTGATGTCATGGGTGACCATCACGATGGTCATGCCGCAGTCGCGCCAGACGAAACGGATGAGCTCGTGCATCTGCGCGCGCGTCCCGGGATCAAGCGCGCCGAAAGGCTCGTCGAGCAGCAGCACTTTCGGCTTCTTGGCGACGGCTTGGGCAATCGCGAGGCGCTGCTGCATGCCACCGGAGAGCATGGCTGGATATTTGTCGCGATGCTGACTGAGCCCGACCTCGGTAATAAGCCGGTCGCTTTCAGCAATAGCAGCTTTGCGCGTGGCGCCGAACAGGCGCGCGGCAAACGGACTTTGCGCGCATTCGAAGCCAAGCAACACATTGCCGAGCACGGTGAGGTGCGGCATCACGGAATAGCGCTGGAACACGACGCCGCGGTCCGGTCCGGGTTCAGGCGTCATCGGCTTTCCGTCCAGCAAAATCTCTCCGCGGGTCGGCCGTTCCTGGCCGAGCAGCGTGCGCAACAATGTGCTTTTGCCGGCGCCGGACGGCCCGACCAGCGACACGAAAGAGCCGCGGGCGATTGTGAGATTGAGCCGCTCCAGCACGATCTGATCGCCGTATTCGACCCATACGTTGCGGTAGGTGATGCTGCTGCTCATCACCGCCGCTCCGGGATGTGAGCCCAGGGGAATGCCGCGCGCGAGATTCGCTGCAGGGCGAAATCCATCAGCCAGGCGAGCAGCGTGATCCAGGCGACATAGGGTAGGATCACGTCCATGGCGAGATAGCGGCGCAGCAGGAAGATGCGATAGCCGAGGCCGACATCGGCGGCGATCGCCTCGGCTGAAATGAGAAAGAGAAACGCCGGTCCGAGCGACAGACGCACGGCATCGATCAGCCGCGGCATGATCTGCGGCAATACGACCCGTATCGCCACCTGCCACGTGGATGCGCCGAGCGACTGCGCCTTGACGACCTGCTCCGCCGGCAAAGCTTTCGCGGCGAAGACGACATCGCGCACCAGGAACGGCGCCACCCCAAACACGATCAGCACCACTTTCGACAATTCGCCAAGCCCGAAGACGATGAAGAGGATCGGCAGCACCGCCATGGGCGGGATCATCGATAGGATGGCGACCAGCGGCGCGAGGCTCGCGCTGACAAAAGGCAGGATCGCAATCGACAGCCCGACCCCGAGACCCAGCAACGTCGCGATGCCAAGTCCCAATCCCAGGCGTTGCAGGCTCGCGGCGGTATCGGTCCACAGCACGATCTCTCCGGTACGCCGGTCGGGCTCGAAAGCGGCGTGTCGCATCGCGCTCGCCATTTCGCCGATCGGCGGCAGCAGCTTGTCTTCAGGATTTACGGCACGCCGTTCCGCCGAGCCGACCACGTAGAGGAACGCGATCAGGACGAAAGGAATGAGCGCCAGGACCAGGCCGCTCGCGCGGCCTGGAGCAATGTTCATGATCCGGCGTATGACGTGTTACCTCCGCGCTGGCGGCCGCCCTTCAGGGCATCCGTCAGAGCTTACCATCCGCCGCCATCTTCATGTAGGAGGCGTCGAAGCGGAGTTTCACGTTTTTCTTGGAACCGAGAACCTCGCCGCTCGGCATGGCGATGCCGATGGCATCCTTCGACTTCACGTTCTCGCCAAGGAGATTGTGTTCGAAGCAAAAGGTGCGCACGAGCTCCATGGTCTTCGATAGGTCCGCGCTGTTCATGAAGGTCAGCGCATCCTTGGGCGTATAATACATTCGCGTGGTCTTGAGCTGGGCCTCGAAGCCGGCGAGGTCGGTGCCGGAAGCCTTGGCCATGGCCTCGCGTGCAGCCTTGCCCTTTTCGCCCGTGTCCTGCATTAGCGCGATAGTCTCATACCAGATGCCGACCAGCGCCTTGCCGAGATTGGGATTGTCCTTCAACGTCTCGGTGTTGACGCCAAGCAGGTCCTCGATCTCACCGGGGATTTTGCTGGAGTCATAGACCAGCGTCGCGCCCGGTTCCGCCTTCACCTCCATAAGCTGCGGATTCCACGTCACGACTGCGGTTGAGTCCGGCGACTTGAACGCCCCGACGATATCGGCGTCTGAGGTGTTGGTGGTCTTAATGTCCTTTTCCTTGAGTT
>JAXDOS010000162.1:0-26108 GCA_034668785.1 Alphaproteobacteria bacterium | reverse complement strand
TGTTCAGAAATACCTTGCCGGCACCCGGATTATGTCCCCAGGCAGGATCGGAACTGACCCGGTGAGCTGATATTCCCGCAAACCGCTTTCGCCCGGATGTTGCACGAGAATCGCCGACTTGCTGGCGCGATAGGTCGTTCCACCCGCGATTGCAATGGCGCTGAGGGCATTTAGACCGGAGCTATAGGGGTATGAACCCGGCTTTTCGACTTCGCCGATGATATAAAACGGTCTGAATTCAATCACGCTGATCGTGACCCGCGGATTTTTCAGGAATTCCGACTTCAGTTTTTGGGTAATTTCCTGCTTGAGTTGGGTCTGTGTCAATCCGGCCGCCTTGACCGGCCCTGCCAACGGCAGTGAGAGGACGCCGCTGGGATCAATTTGGTAATCCCCGCTCAGCGAGGCTTCACCATACACCGTCAATCGGATCTTCTCGCCGGCCTGGAGCTTAAGCGATGGACCGGCAGCTTCTGCGATTGCCTTCTGCTCTGATTCGGTGGGCGGACCGAGATCAGCACCGCCGGCACATGCGGAGAGCAGGACGCAAGCAGCTAGAACGGCCGCCCAGGCGGGGACCTTGAAGGAACCTGCTTTTTCGCTCTGAGTTGATTCGCGCGCTTCAGGAAAATTGGCAAGCAACGTGCTGTGTCCTCTTTCTCAACGCGTTATCCATCGCATAGCGTCAAAGCTCGGACCGAGGCAAGAATAATCGGGGTGCGCCAATCATTGGCCAACTCTTACGAGAGACCGTCCGGCAATCTTCTCGTCGTGTTGCGTCACCAGCCGGAGGACGATACCCTATAACGTCAACGGAGGATTCCTCGGGGGCGGGAGTCCCCGAAGCAGTTCGCGCATTTTCGAGCAACACAGTCGTAGCCAACGGCCTGGGGCCTCATGCGTATTCGACCACCATCCTCACGCGCGGCCTTGAGAATTCGACTATCAATGTTCGACGTCGCGTTGGCGGCCTTATCGCCCTTGCTCGCCTTATACGTCCGCGACGCCTACATCCTCTCCTACGACGGCCTGATGCTGGCAGGCATGTACTGCCTGGTCTCCCTGATCTTCTCTTTGATCGCTTTGGCCATGTTCGGCGCCCACGATGGGATACCGCGCTATTTCTCGGTGCATGACGCCATAAACCTCGCGAAGGCCGTCCTGATCGGCGAACTAATGACTTGCGTCGTGCTGTTCACGGTCACTCGGCTGGAGGGAATCCCACGCTCCACTCCGGTCATTCATGCTCTGCTATTTGGAGCCGGGCTTCTCACAGCCCGCGTGCTTGCCCACGTTGCCGGCCGGGAACGCAAATTGGCGGAGGCTCCGCGCCACGTCGAACCCGAGCATATCATCCTGATCGGCCTGAACGATCTCGCCTCGCTCTACATGAAAATCCTGGAAGCCTGCGCGCCCGAGCAGCAGATCGTGGTTGCCGTACTGGACGAGGAGCCGCGCTCGATCGGACGTTCGATCAATGGAGTGCGAGTCTTTGGGCCGCTGTCGCATCTGCAATCGTTGATCGAAGAGTTTTCCGTGCACGGGATTCGGATTGATCGTGTCGTGGTGAGCGGCGAGGCAGATATTCTTTCTGAGGAAGGGCAGCGGGAGATCGAGCGCGTCTGCGCGAACCGCAATATCGCTCTGGAATTTGTTCCGCGCCTATTTGGCCTCCAGCTTCTCGCCCCCGCTGAGCCGTCTGCCGATTCCACGCGTATGCTTGCCGAAAATCATGGTCCGGCCCCCGCATTCGTGCTGCCGGCTTATTTTCGCTGGAAACCCATTCTCGACTTCTTCGTCGCGCTGATCTTGCTTATCTCGTTGCTGCCCTTGTGGATCCTGGTGCTGTCATTCGCCTTGATCGATGTCGGCGCGCCTGTCCTTTTCTGGCAGCGCCGCACCGGATTAAACGGCCGCCACTTTCTACTGCACAAAATCCGCACGTTGCATTCTCCGTTCGACTGGAGAGGCGAACGGGTTGCGGACGAGCAGCGGCTGTCCTGGTTTGGCCGTCTGCTGCGCAAGACCCGGCTTGATGAGCTTCCGCAGTTGCTGAACGTGCTGGTCGGCGACATGTCCTTGATCGGACCGCGTCCGCTTTTGTTGGAACACCAGCCCTCCCCTTTCTCGGTTCGGCTAATGGTGCGTCCAGGCATCACAGGCTGGGCGCAAGTGAATGGCGGCGCTCTTCTATCGCCGAAGGAAAAGGAGGAGCTTGATCAGTGGTACATCCGTCATGCTTCGCTGTGGCTCGACTTGCGTATCCTCGTGCTGACAGTCCTCAGCTTGATCAAGGGTGATCGACGTTCGCAGCCGCGCGTTGCAGCGCATGTCTCCGCCATGCCCGCCGCTTCCCTGCTCGACGATGACAAGTCGCCTCGACCCTTGGCGCGATGAAGCGAATCATCTTTATCAATCGGTTCTTTTTTCCCGATACCTCCGCCACCAGCCAGCTTCTTTCCGACTTGGCCTTTTCTCTCGCGGGCCGTGGAAACGATGTCCACGTCATCACTAGCCGGCAACGCTATGAGCAGCCGGATGCGCGTTTGCCTCCGCTTGAAACTAGTGAAGGCGTAACTGTCCACCGCGTCCTCACCACCCGGTTTGGCCGATCCGCGACGCTCGGCCGAGGGTTCGATTATCTTTCGTTCTACGCCTCGGTATGGCGTTCCGTTTTGGCGATTGCGCAGGACGGCGATATTCTGGTGGCGATGACGGACCCACCGTTGCTCTGCGTGGTCGCAATGCAGGCCGCCAAGCGACGCCGTTTTCATCTCGTGAACTGGCTGCAGGATCTTTATCCCGAGGTTGCCACGGAACTTGGCGTTCCGTTCGTCCGAGGCGTCACGGGTCGCGGTCTTGCACGCCTGCGCGATCGATCCTTGCAGATCGCCGCCGCTAATATCGCGGTCGGGGATCTTATGGCGGACAAGATTAACGCTCGTGGAATACCGTCGGATCGTATTCACGTCATTCAGAACTGGTGCGACGACGAGGAGATCGGCGCCGTTGACGCTGCCGACAATCCGCTGCGGCGCGAATGGGGGCTGCACGACCGTTTCGTCATTGGCTATTCAGGCAATCTCGGCAGAGCCCACGAATTCGATACCGTGTTGGCCGCCGCGGAGCGGCTGCGCGACGACCGTATGGTCTTTCTGTTCATAGGCGGCGGAAGCAAATTCGATGAACTCAAGCGGCATGTGGACAGCCGTGGGCTTAATCACCTGTTTCGATTCATTTCGTACCAGGAGCGCGCGCTCCTGAAATACTCGCTCAGCGTCGCCGACATGCATTGGGTCTCGCTCAAGCCTAATCTGGAAGGCCTTATTGTTCCGAGCAAGTTTTACGGGATTGCCGCGGCAGGGCGGCCCATTATCGTTATCGGCGCCTCGGATGGCGAGCTCGCTCGTCTGGTGCGGCAGAACGATTGCGGCTTCATTGTCGCGCCCGGGGATGCCGCGGCGTTAAGTGACGTATTGCTACGGACCAGCAGCGATGCCGAAGGCCGCGCGGTCATGGGCGGGCGGGCTCGGAAAATGCTGGAAGCCCATTTCACGCGCCGGCAGGCATTGGCGCGATGGCGGGACTTGCTCGATACGATCGGATGACGGCCGGAGCATGTCTTGCTCAAGTCGATAAGAACCTGACGCGTTCGGCTTCCAGCACGGCACAGGTCAGCCGCCCGGTCATGAATGCCGCCGTATCGATATTGATGCGGTTTGGCAGCACCTCGGGTTTTTCTGTCGGCGTGTGACCGTGCACGACTATTTTTCCGAAATCTGCCTTGCTCTCCAGGAATGGCGCACGGATCCACAGGAGATCCTCCTCGCTTTGTTGGTTAAGCGGCACGCCGGGCCGCACCCCGGCATGGCAAAGAAAATATTTGCCCACTATCAGGGACGTCTTCAGCGAACCCAGGAATTCCAAATGGGCAGGCGGCAAAACGAGGCGAAGCGCTTCTGCCGCCTCGTGATAGTTCTTGCCCATCATCAGCGGCGCAACGGCAACACCATAGGAGTGTAGTGTCTCCAGGCCGCCAACCCGGCGCCAATCGTCGGCAATAGAGGGATCGCGCAGAAACGTTTCGAACAGATATTCGTGATTTCCTTTCAAGGCGACCAGTTCGGTCGGAAACGGATTGCACACCAGCCGATCGAGTACGCCTCGCGAATCCGGCCCACGGTCAATGTAATCGCCGATTGTAACCGTGAGGCAACGTTCGGCCGGGTCGGCTTGCAGATCACGAGAGATCTCCGCGGCGATTCGATCAACAAGATCCGATCGTCCATGGATGTCGCCAATGGCATAGATGCGGCTCTGTTCCGGCAGCGAGACCGAGTTCATGGGCCGCAACGCAGGGCTTCGAGCCGGCGATAGCTTTCACCGAGCCATCGATCGGCGGCAGAGCGGGCCGCCTCCGTGGCAGCTTGCTGCTTGGCCTCGCTATCGGCGGCAAATTCGAAGCTTGGAGCCTTCGCGTCACGTTGCGCGGCCTCGGTCATCGCCGCTTGATCGAGATCGCTGCAGGATACCGCGAAATGCGGCAAAATCGTTTTCCACAGTGCTGACGGAAGCTGCCGGTAGTTGACCAGCAGGCCGGCCCCGCCGTCATGATGCTGCAGCACCGCCTCGCAGATGCTGCCGAGAAAGCAGGCATAGTATTCTTCCGGTTGGCGTATATCGGCGGAAGGCGGAAGGTCCAAGAGATTGGGGCCGACCACGCCGGGGATCATCTGTGCCCCGGGCATCTGAAGCTGCGACACCAGCACCTCGACGGGATCGCGGTAGAGAAAGACCCACGGAACGGTAGGGAAGGCTCGGCGAAATAGCGGCAAAGCCAACGCGTGCCAGCAATCCAGCTTGACGAAAAAATGTTTCTCGCCGCCTCGCCGCGGCTGGCCAAACGCACCGATCATCCACCTCAGCCATAGCGCGTGCTGATCTTGCGTCATATCCGGGCGCAGATGACTTGCCTGCACCACGGCATCGATCGGGCTCGCCTCTGAGACGACGACATTCTGCCCGAGAGCGGCAAGCATTTGTGAAACTAGCGTCGAGCCGCAGCGGGACATGTGGAATATGAAGCCGCTGGGCGGCAACGGCGGGTGCGCGTCCAGCCATTCGCCAAGCCGCTCGATCGGGGTGAAATAGCGGAACAACTTGTTGAAAGGCTTGAACAGCCGCTGTTGCACACTGCTTTCGAAGAAGGGTTCCCGAAGCGGGCGATCGCCGAAATGCGTCCAATGCACATAGAGCTGGTTGCCGTGCCACGATGTCCGCACTGGAAGCCAGCCTTCGGGCGGCAATTTAGTTTCACTTACAGGGCTGTCCTGCAGATTGATCAGGCCGAGCGAACGTTCCCGCATGACCGTCAGCACATCTTCCGCCGTGACGGAAAATCCAAACTGACGCGCGCTTTCCAGGACCAGCGCAACGAATTCGTCGACACTATCCGGCTGTCGCAGCTTCTCTTGCCATGAGGCGTCGTCAAGGACGGCTGCGCAGAATTGGCCGAGTTGGCCGCGCGAGGACGCCGCTGCCATGCTCGGCGCGGCGGAGCGGCCGTGGCGGCTGTCGGATGTCTGCTCCATTGGCCCATTGTGCCGAGAAGAGCGTTCGGAGCAAGCGCGGCGGTATACGTACGGTTAGCGTGCCCTGCTAAGGCTACCCATTCGCTTCGAGCCCGCGGCGATGTTAGAAATGCAGGCTGGCCCAGTTATTCAAAGTATGCCGACATGCAAACGAGACTGCCCGACCGGTTACGGCTTCCCTTTTCGTTCGATGCCGATCTGTTATCCCGCGATCTGCAAAGCCTCGCCGCCGTCGATTGGATCAGCCATTTCGTCAAACAAAATTATGAAGGCGACTGGAGTGTGATCCCGCTGCGCGGCCCAGCCGAAGCCCGGCATCCGGTGATGATGATCTACCCCAATCCTACCGCAACCGCGTTCGAAGATACGCCGATGCTGCAAGCCTGTCCTTACTTTCGCGCGGTCCTGGCAATTTTCAAGTGCCCGCTGCAAACCGTGCGATTGATGCGGCTGGCGCCGGGTTCGCGCATAAAAGAGCATACCGATCTGGAACTGAGCATCGAGGAGGGCAGCGCGCGCGTCCATATTCCAATCACCACAAATGCTGGTGTCGAATTTTACTTGAATGACCGCCGCGTCCTGATGGAGGCAGGCAGCGCCTGGTATTTGAGATTGTCAGACCCGCATCGCGTGACTAATAATGGCGACAGCGATCGAGTGCATCTGGTCATTGATCTCAGCGTCAATGATTGGCTGACGACGATGCTCGAATCGGCAGCAAGGACCGTAGAAGAGGTTGGATCTTGACCACTGAGCTTCTCACTATCGACGTGTTCCGCGATAAGATCGGCCAGCCGTTCGTGCTAGAGGAAGCCGATACGCCGCCAATCGAGGTCACGCTGATCGACGCCACCGAGCTGCGAAATTATGCCGACGCGCCGCGGACGCCGTTTTCCTTGCTGTTTACGACCAAGGGGGATTTCGTGTTGCCGCAGCGAATGTATCCGCTGAAGCACGCAGCGCTCGGGCTGCAAACGATCTTCCTGGTCCCGGTCGACAGGAGCGGCGAGATCACGACCTATCAAGCGGTATTCAACTGAGCTGTGCGCCCGCGCCATCAAGCGGCGGTTGCCATTCCATGAACCAATACACGCCCTCGTCGGAGACTTCGTGAAAGCCAAGGCGCCGGTAGAGCCGCTGCGCCGGATTGTATTTTTCCACCGCGACGCTCACAGCCTTGCCGGCGTGGCGCGCCTCGGCGCATATTGCCTGCATCAACGCGGTACCGATCCCGCGCCCGCGCCATTCCGGCAGCAACGAGACGTCGACCACCAATACGATTTTGGTTTGCCGATCGACATAGATGCGGCCAGCGGGCACGCCGGCTTGCTCCAGAATGCCCCAATCGGTTTCAGCATAGTACGTGCGGTAATGATGTCGCTGCAGCGCGAATTGGCTTTCCAGGAAAGCGATCTTCTGCGCCTCGGTCCAATCGACGACCGGCGCCAGTTCCCCCCAGCGCGTTGAAATGTAAAGCCGGCGCAAGAACGGCACGTCCGCTTCCGTTTCCGGCCGCAGCGCAAATCCATAGTCAGTCACAGCCGTCGGAAGCGCGAGCAAGCAGGCGGCGCGCGGCGGCACCGTCGCCGCTCCATCACCGGGATCGATCATTGCGAAGGAAAGAGACCCTCGAGCGCCATACAGAAATTAAGCACCAGCAAAGGCTGCAGATTATCGTGCGGCTGGGATCCGCCTTGTACGCTAATGGCATTGCTCGCGAATGACGCGTCGAATGTCGTGGGGACTTTAAGCCACACTCCGTTGGGAGGCTGCGAGTCAGCCAAAAAGCTTGTGTTGGTCGGCGTGTCCGACCTCTCCGGCCCGCCGCCCGTCTCCACATCAGCGGCGGTCACGGCATGGGTGTGCGCAGGCATTTCATTGGTGCTCAGCGTCACAGTTTCCACGCCTTGAGTTTGCCCGATGACGGTATTGAACCCGCTGGGACCATTGCCCCAATGCATCGGCACGCGCCCTTGCAGGTTCGGCAAGCCGAACGTCGTGGAGCCGTCGCCGCCGTAGGTGGTTCCGATTACCGCAAATAATACGTCGTTCTGGGCGATCGACATAAGCTGGCCGTTGCAGAATGCCCAGCCTACCGGCGCGAAGTTGAAGCCGAAGCAACGGATTTCCCCGACATAGGGCGTAGACATTTTACTCTCCTCAATTCCGCGACGGGAAGATGCCCTGCAGGAAGATGATGAACGTGACACACTGCGAAGGCATCAGATTGGTATGCGGCTGACTCCCACCAACCGTGCTACAGGTCGCTGCGTTCAGGGTGTAAAGATCGAGGGGTGGCTTCGGCGGCGGAAGCGGGGATGCGTAGAATGCCGGAGTTGACGGAGGTGTGGCGGCTGTCGGCTTGCCGGGCAGTTTGGTATTGTCGATGGTGGGGCTGTCGGCGGTGGCAGCCGTGGCGCTAAGCGTGTGAAGGTGGAATGGGAGCGTCGATTGAGTGATGGTCACCGACGGCGAGCCGGCAGCCTGACCCAAGGTATAGGATGAGAGGCCGGGGCCCTGACCCTGATGAATGGGCAGTTGGGATTGCAGATTGGGCAAGGCGAAGGTGGTCTGACCGTTGCCGCCGTAGGCGGTGCCTAGCAGCGAGAATAACGCTGTGTTCTGGTTGATCGGCAGTATCTGGCCGTTGCAAAGCGCAGTATGGCGCGGCGCGTAATTACCGCCGAACATGGTGATCTGGCCGAGAAAAGCGTTGCTCATTGCAAAAGTCCCCAGTTCGTTCTGTTTACGCCTTCAATTGCGCGCCGGGAAAACACCCTGCATGGCTATGCACCAGCTAATCGTCAGGTATGGTTGGAGGTTCGTATGGGGCTGCGCTGGGTTACTGCCATAAGGCCCCAGCGAGGCGGGGTTGAGCTGCACAGGACTTGCAGATGGCGCGTAATATGGGTCGCCGGTCACTCCGCCGCTCTTGTTGGTTGTCGCCAACGCCGCGCCGGCCACTGGTTTGATGAAGTTGGCATGCGCCGAGGTGCCGACGAATGCGTGATTGTGTGCCGGCATTTGGCCGGTCGTTAAAGTTACGGTTTCGACGCCCGTTTCTTCCCCCTGGTCGTAGGTGCCGCCACCGGCCAAAGTACCCTTATGCACCGGCACGCGGCTTTGGAGGTTCGGCAGGGCGAATGTGGTCGTCCCGTTGCCCCCATACATCGTGCCGAGCAGCGAAAAGAGTGCGGTGTTCTGGGCGATAGAAAGAATTTGGCCGTTGCAGAGGGCCCAGCCCCTTGGCGCAAAGCCGAAACCAAACGATTGAACTTGACCGAGAAACGGTTGCGTCATTTTCGCCCCTTCCCTGCTGCCCATCAGCTTAAGCGAAACAGAAAATAACTGCAATCGTAGTTTACGCTTGTTGGAATTCTAGCTACTTTCTCCGACAAGAAATCCTAGATCGGCAAAGAACCGCCAAGTGGAAGCCGGGCGTTTAGAACGACAAACGATATGCAGACAGCATCCGCCAGCATCCTGATTAGCGATCGCGGCGATAATTTTCTGCTGCCAGTTGTGACTGACGTTTCCCCCTGTGCTGCTAAGCGAAGTTACCCGTCGTCATCTGGCACGACGTGTCGTCACTAATGCGCTGGAGTAGCGACTGAAACATGACTGCTGAAACCGACATAGTAGCCGACCTCCCGCATCGGTCGGAACGAGGGGCCTCCGCATGCTGTCCGCATTTGATATTCCGCAACGTCCTTGGCGCGGATACGGTTGCAGGCTTGCTGGATTTCGTAGCCGCGCGGCAGAACGATTTCGTCCCTCGTGTGCTGCGGAACCGAGACTCCGGCAAGATCAGGGTTGACTACGATATAGCCGATTGCTTGTACCTCATGGACCTTGGGATATTCCGGGGCTCTATCGAGACCTTTGTGCATCAGATCGCCGCTCAGGCGCTGGCAGAACTGCACTTGAACGCGCCCATGGTCCAGCCGAGGGAATTCGAACTGAGCGCGTATCGCGATGGCGACCATTTCGGCGCTCATATTGATACCGACGAGAGACTCGATCGGGTCCGCGTCTTATCCTGCGTTTATTATTTTGCGTTGACGCCACGGCGTTTTAGCGGCGGTGAATTGCGACTCCATGGCTTCCCCACGCTAGCCACCGTTAAAACGGGCCGACCGCCGCCATTCGTTGATGTTACGCCGGAAACCGATACAATGGTTGTCTTTCCCAGCTGGCTTTCTCACGAAGTCCTGCCGGTTCGCGTACCTTCCGGGAACTGGGCGGATGGACGCTTTACGATCAACTGCTGGATCCACCGGGCGAGCACATCAGGTATTGAGCGCAACTAAGTTTGCACCGCCCTGTTAGGCTTTCGCACCGATGCTCGCAGCGACTGAAACACGCACTCTCACTTGGCAGGCGCCTGGATCGGCCCGGCAGCCGCCGTTCGCAAAATACTTGCCGCTCATGCGGGCGGCGGTCGCCGCCGCGCCGGCCCGTACCGATCTCCAACTGCATCTTGCACAGGCACTGTTCCGCACCGGGGCGATGGCGGAAATTGTCGAGCGGCTGCGGCCTGCTGTTGCCGATAGCGATAGCGATAGCGATCCAAAACTTTTGTACTTTCTTGGCCGCGCCGCATTGGCGACCAATAATAACCAATTGGCACTCGAAGCGTTGGGAGTGGGGGTATCCAAGGGGTTTGCCGACGCTTGCGGCTACATGGCGGAGGCGCTGGCCCGCCTTAACCGCGCAGACGAGGCGCTGGATGCGCTTGGCGGGGGACTCGAACATTCGCCGACCGGATACGAATCTTTATCCGTAGTCGCGGATGCGCTGCGCAATCGGGAACAGATCGAACGCCTGTGGGCGTCTTGCATTCGTCTCCGCGAACGTGGTGCCTGGGGCGGATGGTTTTCAACCGTCATGGCCTCCACCGCTGCTTTACTCGGATTGGAAGATGAACTTAAGACCGTGTTCGATCCTCCGCGGTGGTTCTCCACCAAGCAGCCTGCGCTGCCGGCGGACTTCAACCAAGGGCTTGTAGCCGAGCTGCTGGCGACGCATTCCACGCAAACAGCGGCCGAGCCAGCAAAACGCATCAACCAGTTAGAGGTCCGCGGCGGCCCGCGCGCACAAGAGCTTTTTGCTAACATCCGCAAAGCGGTCGAGGACTATACCATCGAACGACAAGCCTTGTCCGACCATCCGATCATGGCGCACCGTCCCGCGTCCGCCGCATTTCATGCCTGGTCTCTGATTACGCACGACAGCCACTTCAATGATTGGCATGTTCACCGGGCCGGTTGGTTGAGCGGCGTCTATTACGTTTCCATCCCCCAGGCCGCAGCGAGCGGTCAGGCCGACCCGGGCGCAATCGATTTCGGCCTGTTTCCCTTTGGAGGTCAGGAGGAAAAACTTCAGCCATATCAGTGGCAAGTGACGCCGGAGCCGGGCCTTCTTTTGCTTTTTCCCTCCTATTACGCACACCGGACTTGGCCCACGGGGATCGGGGACTTCCGGATTAGCCTTGCTTTCGATGTCCGGTCTGCGCCCGCCGCTGATTGAGGATGTGAATGATGCACCTGTGGCGCGAAGAATGCATTGCCGAATAGCTCAGGCCATGCGAAAATATCCATCAGTCTTTTAAATCCTGTCGCGCCCATCACGCGAGGCTATTCATGACCGACAAGACAAAAACTGACAGTAACACGGACGATCAACGGCAGGCCGCGGTCCGTCCTATCCGCCGTCCTTGGCATGCCCCTCGTTTTCACGTGACGGATATTGCCTCCACGGACACGGTAGGCCAGGGGGGCACTGACGGCGGCGGCATGGGGTCCGCGAGCTAACCCGGGCAAGATTGCACGACAATCAGGATATTAGACGCCGATTCGATTTCATCCCATCGGGGTCGGAGTCTAAGTTGCGGTGCGATCTCCCGCTCGTGGGTAGCGAGTTGTGATGGACCTAGCCAACGGGCCCAGTGCCTTCGCCGGCATCGTGACATTCGATGACGCGCCCATCAACGGGGAAGCTGAGGAGCGGCTTTGCCGGGCAACCACTGTCCTGCACCGGAGTCGCGTCTCAATGCGCCGCCTGGAAGGGGCGTTGTTCGTACAACGGGGCGCCCTGGCCACGGGTGGCGGGAACAATGATCTGGAGGTTCTGACCAGCCGCGGCGGTCGAAGCCTATTCACCGCATCCGCCCGACTCGATAATCGCGAGGAATTGGCCGCAGCTCTCGGACTCGCGCCGGGCGAGCTCGCCGGGACCCCCGATTCAGCCCTCATTCTCCGCATGTTTGAACGTTGGGGCGAAGCAGGTGTCGCGCGGTGTTTAGGCGCCTTCTCCTTCGCGCTGTGGGACGCGGATGCGCGCCAACTGACTCTTGGCCGCGACTGCCTCGGCAACCGGGCACTCTTCTTTCATATCGGACCGCAATTCGTCACTTTTGCGACTACGCTCAAGGCGATGCTCGCGATGCCGTGGGTGCCCCGCGAAATCGATGAGATAACGCTGGCCAATTTTATGGCGGTCAATCTTAGCGAACAGAAACGCACTTTCTATCGCGGCGTCGAGCGGGTGCCCACCCGGACCCTGGTGACCATCGATGGCAGCGGCGTCCACCATCGACACTACTGGACGCCTAACATCGACGCGCCGCCGCCCTATCGCCGCGAGGAGGACTATGTCGAGCGGGCGCGGGAACTGCTGGATCAGGCGGTGAGCGCGGCAACGACAGATACACCGGATGTCGCCGTATCGACCAGCGGGGGGCTCGATTCCAGCGCGGTCGCCGCGACTGCGGCACGTCTCGGACGGTCAGAAAGCATCACCTGCTTCTCCTTGCTGCCACCGCCCGGCATGACGCTTGATGTCGGACCGTTTGCTTATCTGGATGAGCGCGGCAAGGTCGAGGCGCTTGCGCGGATGCACCCTGCTCTGAAAACACATTTTATCGCGCCCGAAAGCCTGCATCCCCTCGAGGAAGATGCCACCCGTTTTTTTGCGCGTGCGCAGCTGCCAACGTTGGCTGGATCAAATCTTGGCGTTTTCAGTTTTCTTGACGATGCCGTCAGGGCTGCGGGTCATCAGGTCCTGCTGGTCGGCCAAATGGGCGATTTCGGCCTAAGTTGGCGCGGCAACTTTTCGCTTCTGGCGCTGCTGCGCAACGGGGACTGGACCACTTTTATTCGTGAGTTGTCGGCGACGGCCCAACAGAGCGGCCACAATCCGATCCGCACATTTGCAAGCCAGGTTGTGATGCCGGCGGCAAGCTGGCCGCTCCGCAGATTGATCCACCGGCTCAAGGGACGCGACCCCGACAGCGTCGCGCGCTTCAGCGCGCTCAATCCCGCCTTCATCGCCCAATTCGATCTTGCCCGGCAATGGCGGGCGCAGAAGTTCGATCCATGGTTTGGCATCCATGGCTGGAATGCGGCGCGGTTCCGCGCCAACAGCATGTTCGATGACAACCATTTTGCACGTGATCTGATGGCAATGCGGTGGGAAATGCAGGGTTTGGAAGTCCGCGATCCGCACCGCGATCGCCGCTTGCTCGAGTTTTTGCTGACTGTCCCTGAACCCATGTTCCGCCAGAACGGCGTTCAACGCTCATTCGCCCGGCGCGTCTTGGCCGATCGGCTGCCGCGGGAAATTCTCGACGAGCACCGGCGCGGTGTGCAAGCTCCGGCCTGGTTCCGCTCCCTTACGACCCGCCGTGCCGACATTGCCTTGGAACTTCAACGGCTCGAAGCCTCGCCGCTGGCGCAGCGCCTGATCGACCTTCCGCGCCTGAAACGTCTTATGTCGCAATGGCCGAAGACCGAACAGGGGGCGCAAAGCCGGCGGGAGGAGTACGGCCTTGCGCTCACTCGCGCGATCCATGTCGGCCGTTTTATCCGCTGGGTTGAAGGCGGTAACGCGTGACCCCACCTCAGTCACAGACAGCGGGCTCGAACCGTGAGGCGGACAGCCTCGACAGCATGTCGCCGCGGAAATATGCTACGCGTTCTCTTTGGATGGAACCATGGCCGCGGAAGACAAGCTGCCTGCCGACGAGCTGCCTGCGATTGATGATGCGACCGTCATCATTCGCAGTCCCTCGGTGCTGACCGCGGAAGTCGATGGCGAGATCGTCATGCTGAGCATCGAGCGCGGCCAATATTTCGGCCTGGACGATATCGGTAGCGATATCTGGAAACGCATCGACCCACCGTGCTCATTTTTAGACCTGGTGGACCGCTTGGCCGCGGATTACGAGGCCGACCGCGCCACTATCGCGGCGGATGTCCGCGTACTGCTCGGCCGGATGGCGGCGCAAGACGCCGTGAGGCTGACATGACTATGGCGCTCCGGCGGTTCCTCGTGATGCCATGGCCCGAACAGAGGCGCACGCTGGAAGCTGCCATGTGTTTGCTCGTGGTGCGGCTGGCGCTCGCCCTTTTGCCGCTGCCGCAGGCGTTGCGGCTTTTCGGCGCTGTGCAAAGAGAGGCGGGAGCCGGCCGGCAGGCGGCGCACCAAGCCGAGGATGTCGGCCGCGCGATTGCCCGCGCTGCTCGCCACGTTCCGTTCCGTGCTGTTTGCTTGCAGCAAGCTTTCGCGGCGCTGTTGATGCTGCGGCGGCGTGGCTTGACGGCAACCGTCCACCTCGGCTTGGCGCGCGAGGGTGCTCGCGATCTCAAAGCTCACGCCTGGAGCCGCAGCGGCGAAGTGCCGGTGACCGGCGACGCCCACGCGGGCGACTTCGTTCCGGTTGTGGCCTTCTCGGCATGAACTACGCCTACCGT
The DNA here is from genome assembly GCA_034668785.1 of Alphaproteobacteria bacterium. Taxonomy (GTDB): domain Bacteria; phylum Pseudomonadota; class Alphaproteobacteria; order Rhizobiales; family Xanthobacteraceae; genus CANKHA01. The sequence goes on along the minus strand of JAXDOS010000162.1, from coordinate 11,764 downwards.
CTCGCTTCGCTCAAACTTACCTCCAACTTCGAATTGCCCGGACTGTCGGCATGGGAGGGCCAAGCCGACGCTGCTGCCGATTTGGTTTTCCGCCTCGGCAAGGTGCCTGAAGCGCTGGACGATCCCGATCACGTGGCGCCGTTGTTCCAGACAAAAGGCCGGAGCGAATATCTGCTCGTTGTGCGCGGAAGCGCGCGCATCCTGATCTGCGACGGCCGCGAGATCACGGTCGAGCCCGAGCCCGGCGTCGACCCGACGGGCATACGCGCGGTTCTCAGCGGCCCTGTCCAGGCCGTGTTGTGGCACCAGCGGGGCCTACTGCCGCTGCATGCCAACGCGGTGATCATCAACGGCCGCGCGGTGGCCTTGGCCGGGCACTCAGCGGCCGGCAAGTCAACGCTTGCGGCGGTCTTAGCCGGTCATGGCCATAGGATGATGACGGACGATATTTGCATTGTTGATACTCGCAATGGCGCCCAACCATCGGTGCTGCCGGGCTATCCGCGGCTGCGGCTTTGGCGCGACACGCTCGATTATCTCGGGATAGCGACCGAAGGCTTGCCGCGGGCGCTGGTCGGCAAAGAGAAGTATTTTGTCGATTGCACCGATGGCAGCCCCTTGACGCCTCAGCGACTCGGTACAGTGATCCTGCTGTCACCCCGAGGCAGTGACACCGTAGCAATCGCCCCGTTGCGTGGCGCTAGCGCAATCATGGAACTTCAGAGCGTCGTTCATATGCGCCGTCCGGCGCATGCGCTCGATCGTGATACAGACATCTTCGCGGCACTCACGCGTTTGGCGGCGAGCGCATCGGTTTGGCGGCTGAGTGTTCCGGATGATCCGGCTTTTCTCGGCGAAGCGGCTGATAAGGTATTGACTGCGGCTGGAGCGTGAGGCGATGGCGGGCATCTGGTGGTTGGCCTCCTATCCCAAATCGGGCAATACCTGGGTCCGCGCCGTCATCGCCGGTTTGCTATCGGGACGTCCCGTCGACATCAACGCGATGGGCTTCCTTGGGCCGATTTGCAGCCATCGTTTCTTCCTTGACGATACGCTTGGCATCGAGACGGCCGAACTCTCGGTGGAACAGGAAACCGATCTCCGTCCGCGCGCCTATGAGATCTGGGCGGCGGAAGCCAAACGGCGGCTTTATTGTAAGGTGCACGACGCCTATCAGGTGACTCCGGCGGGGGAGCCGCTATTTCCCACAAGCCCGACCCTTGGCGCCGTGTATGTGGTACGCGATCCCCGCGCCGTAGCGGTGTCGTTTGCCCACCACATGGCGCGGCCGATCGACGAAGCTATCAAGCGGATGGAGGATTCCGCTGCGGTGCTCTCCGGCTCGACTACGCGGCTGCCGCGACAATTGCGCCAGCAACTGCTGCGGTGGGGCGATCATGTTGAAAGCTGGCTCGCAGCCCCGTTCCCAATCCATCTTCTGCGCTACGAAGACATCCAGGCCGATCCGTTGTCCGCGTTCACCCGCATGGCCGCTTTCCTCGAACTCCCCTCCGATTTCGCGATGGTCGTGGCAGCTACCGAAGCGGCGGCTTTCACCCGCCTGCAGGCGCAGGAACGCGACAGCGGGTTTTTTGAGAAGCCGCACGGAGCTTCCACCTTCTTTCGCGAAGGCAGTGTCGATGGCTGGCGGCGGGTGCTCACGCCGGAGCAGTGCGCGCGCATCGTCGCTTCGCACGGCGCAGTCATGCGGCGCCTTGGGTATGATGTGACGCTTGCTCCCCTTTCTGCGGAGCAGGGTATGGCGTAGCAGCTAAGTGCTTCGCGTCATGTGCGATACGATTCGCAGCATGTCGCCCGGCGTAAGGAACCGCCGGGTTACCGCTGCCACCGTCGCAACAGCCAGCCGACTGGGCGAACGAAGGGATAGAGCCAGAACAGCGTGTCGGGCAGATGCACGGTGTGCCAATCGGCGGGCGTGAACCACTCGCGCATTCCCTGACTGCCGCGATAGATCCAGTCCGATTTCATCGACAGCCGATAGAGTCGCGCCCACAGCGAATAGCGCAGCATGCCGGCCCAGGAGCCGCGCGGTGGCATCTCGTGCCAAGCCCCACCCGCGTAGAGCGGGGCGAGGAATCGATCGAGCCGCGCGACCCGTAGATCGGCGGCGGCGCGTGAGAGGTGACGCTCGTCGACTAAAAGGCCGAGCCAATCATGCGCAAGCTTCAGGGCGTGGAGCATGACCGGGCCGAGCCCGGCGGCATCGGCAGCGGCGATCGCCGCGTCCTGGCTCCGCGGTTCGCGTAGCAGCGTGGCTAAATCGACGAGCCAGCGCAGGCGTTCCCAGCAATGGCCGGCGCCATGCACGCAGAGATAAAGCGCGAGCGCGGATCGCGACAAGGTCGGGATAGTGGCGTCGCCTAAACGCACGTCCTCGCGCTCTCGCCACAAGGCGCCGAAGTCGCAGGTGAGCAGGTTCTCATTGTCGATCAGCCGCCGATGCAACTCGATCGCCGTTCCGTCGCGGACATGTATATATTCGACATCCTTGATCCAATGTCCGTAAGACGCGCTTTGGCGCGGCGACAGCGTTTCATTGGAGCAGCGGTATCCGGCGTCGGTAAGTATCGCACCAATTCGCGCAAACTCATCCGGATCGGCGAGTAGATCGATATCGCGCGCATTGCGCAGCGCGCTATTGCCATAGAGCTGGGCCGACAGCACGACCCCTTTGAGCGCCAGAACACGGACGCCCGCATCGGCGAACGCGCGAAACAACCGGCAGATTTCCGCCGTCTGGGCGAGGCTACGCGCAGCCGTTGCCAAGCTCTGCTGGCGTAGTTCGGCAATGACCTCTTCAGGTATTGGAACCGGACCGGAAGCTTGCAAGGCGCTGTAGAGGAATGGCGCGACGCGGTGCCGCACCGCGCCTGCAACGATCGCGGGCCACTTCGGCGCGCGCAAGAGCGCCCGGCGCAATGCCCCGGTGTCCTCGGCGGGCTGCAGCCATCGCAGCGCCAGGCAGAACAGGTGGAAATCCGGTGCCAGGTCCATGCTTTACCACCGCGCGAATTGCGCGAGCACAGTGTAGTTGAACCTCACCCCAGCGCCAACACGACGCCGATGAAGATAGGCGCACTTGAAGCCATGAATATCTTTGTTTGATAGCGCTCTCGATCAGCCCCGACGTGACATGCGGACCGCTACAATGTCTCGGCCGCGAGCGCGGCGCGCCATTTGCGACTTTCAAGCCATTAAAAGGTGCGTCCTTTAACTTGAAGGTGACTGACCGTCACCTCCGTTTTGCACCGGACCGGAGTAACCGAACATATGCGTCAGAAACTCTAAATTCACCACGCGCATATAACAATGACGAGAATGCATTTCAAACATGATGCTCCTATTCTTACGTTCAGCAACGTGATCGCCGAGAGCTTGCTTGTAATCTTGGCGACTACGACGAAGCTTCCACCGCGACGTCTGGATCGTAACGAGCTCAGACCCGCTTGCCAAATAGATCATCAAACGCATAGCCGGACCCGCGAACCGTGCGGATCGGATCGTTCTCGTCGCCGCGGATGAGCGCCTTGCGCAGACGACCGACATGAACATCGACTGTCCGTTCGTCGATATAGATCTCATTTCCCCACACGCCGTCCAGCAATTGTTGGCGTGAGAATACGCGCCCGACTCGTTCCATGAGGAATTCCAGCAGGCGGTATTCCGTGGGGCCGAGATCGACGGACCGGCCGGCCCGTGAAACACGCTTCTTTTGGCGGTCAAGTTCAATATCGCCTAACGCAAGCACAGTGGCGATGCGCTCAGGATTGGTCCGGCGCAGCAGCGCGCGGACGCGAGCGATCAATTCGGGAACGGAGAAGGGTTTGACGATATAATCGTCGGCGCCGGTCGCCAGTCCGCGCACGCGCTCGCTTTCCTCGCCCCGCGCCGTGAGCATGATGATCGGCAATGCCTTGGTTTCCGGCCGGGCGCGCAGGCGGCGGCAGAGCTCGATGCCGGAAAGGCCCGGCAGCATCCAATCCAGGACCACGAGATCGGGCGTCCGCTCCTTGAGCCTGGTGTCGGCCTCGTCACCGCGCGCCACCGTTTCCACCTCGTAGCCCTCGGATTCGAGGTTGTAACGCAGCAGCAGGGTCAGCGCCTCTTCGTCTTCGACGATCAGGATATGCGCGCTCATGCCGATGGCATCCCTATCAACCGCGACTACGCAGCCGACCATCTGGTCGTGTCGCCTTTCGGCCGCTGGTCGGCGATGGGCCGGCCCTCGATCATGTAATAGACCGTCTCGGCGATGTTGGTGGCGTGGTCGCCCATGCGCTCGATGTTCTTGGCGCAGAACATCAGATGGATACAGAAACTGATGTTGCGGGGATCTTCCATCATATAGGTGAGCAACTCGCGGAACAGCGAGGTGCACATGGCGTCGATCTCCGCGTCTCCGCTCCAAACGGCGAGCGCCTTGCCGAGATCGCGTCCGGCATAGCTGTCCAGCACCTGCTTCAACTGAGCGAGGACCAGCGCCGACATATGCTCGACGCCGCGGATCAGCTTCTGCGGGTGAAAATCACTGCTGAGCTCGGCCACGCGCTTGGCGATGTTCTTGGCAAGATCGCCGATGCGCTCGAGATCGTTGGAGACGCGAAGCGCACTCACGATCTCGCGCAGATCCACAGCCATGGGCTGGCGCCGCGCAATCGTCAGGATGGCCTTTTCCTCGATCTCGCGTTGCAAGGCATCGATGGTTTGATCCACCGCGACGACCCGCGCGGCGAGCGCGATATCGAGCCGAACCAAGGCATCGATGGAGTCGGCGATTGCTTTCTCGCCCAGCCCGCCCATCTCCGCCACCTGCCTGTTAAGCTCCTGCAGATCGACGTCGAAAGCCTTCGCGGTATGTTCAGACATCATCTTTCATTTCCTCGCGGGCGGGGCTCAACCGAAGCGGCCGGTGATGTAGTCCTGCGTGCGCCGGTCGCCCGGCGCGGTAAACATCTGCCTGGTGGAGCCGAACTCGACCAGTTCGCCCAGGTACATAAAGGCGGTGAAATCCGACACGCGGGCAGCTTGCTGCATGTTGTGGGTCACGATCACAATGGTGTAATCCTCCTTGAGCTCGTCGATCAGTCCCTCGATCCGGGCGGTCGAGATCGGATCGAGCGCCGAGCATGGCTCGTCGAATAGAATAATTTCCGGCTTCACCGCTACCGTGCGCGCGATGCACAGCCGCTGCTGCTGGCCACCAGAAAGACTCAAGCCGCTGGCGTCGAGCTTATCTTTGACCTCGTCCCACAGCGCGGCCCGGCGCAGCGACTGCTCGACTCTCGCATCCAGTTCGGAACGCGGCAGCCGCTCATAGAGCCGGATGCCGAAGGCGATGTTTTCGTAGATCGTCATCGGAAACGGCGTTGGCTTCTGGAACACCATGCCGATCCGCGCACGCAACAGGTTGACGTCCTGGGCGGGAGAGAGGATGTCGCCGCCGTCGAGCAGCACTTCGCCCCCGGCGCGTTGATTGGGATAAAGGTCGTACATCCGGTTGAGCACGCGCAGCAGGGTCGACTTTCCGCAACCCGACGGACCGATGAAGGCGGTGACCTTATTGGCATAGAGCGACAGGCTGATATCCTTCAGCGCTTTGTTGTCGCCGTAGTAAAAGCTCAGATCCCGGATGGAAATCTTTTCCGCCAAGCCCGCGGTAGCCGTCGCGGCGTGCGTGACGTCGAGCGCGGGAGCGGTGACGGAGGCAAGACTCATGACGACCTTTTCTTTCCGGCGAGCACGCGCGCGGTGATGCTCAGCGTCAGCACTGCAAGCGTAATGATCAGAGCGCCGGTCCACGCGAGCTTCTGCCAATCCTTGTAGGGGCTGAGTGCGAACTGGAAGATGACGACCGGAAGGCTGGGCATCGGATAATTGAGATCGACACTCCAGAACTGATTGTTGAGCGAGGTGAACAATAGCGGTGCGGTTTCGCCGCTGATCCGCGCGATCGCGAGCAACACGCCGGTCACCATGCCGGCGCTCGCCGCGCGGTAGGCGATGCGGGTGATCATGAAGGCCCGCGGCAATCCGATCGAGGCCGCCGCCTCGCGCAGCGAGTCCGGCACCAGGGTCAGCATGTCTTCGGTCGTGCGCACCACGACCGGAATGACGATGACGGCCAGCGCGATGGCGCCGGCAATCCCGGAAAAATGCCCCATCGGCGCGACCATGACCTCGTAGATGAAAAGGCCGATCACGATCGAAGGCGCGCTCAGCAGGATGTCGTTGATGAAGCGCACCACATGGGTCAGCCTGTCGTGACGGCCATATTCCGCCATATAAGTGCCGGCGAGAATGCCGACCGGCGTGCCGATCAGCACCGCCAGCCCGGTCATGATCAGGCTTCCGATAATCGGATTGAGCAGACCGCCATCCGCTCCCGGCGGCGGCGTCATTTCCGTGAATACCTTCAGCGACAGGCCGCTCACGCCTTCATAAAACAGCGTGCCGAGGATCAGCACCAGCCAGCCGAGGCCGAATAACGTGGCCGCGACCGACAAGCCCATGGCCATCACGTTGCGGCGCCGGCGTTTGCCGTAAAGAGCCATCGTCAGCTCCCCGCCCGGCGTTTGACCCGCGACAGCAAGTAGCGCGCTATGGCCAGCACGATGAAGGTGATGATGAAAAGGATCAGACCCAACGCGATCAGCGACGATGTGTAGAGATCGCCGACCGCTTCGTTGAATTCGTTGGCGATGACCGCGGAAATCGTGGTGCCCGGAGCCAGGATCGAGGCGGAGATCCGGTGCGCGTTGCCGATGACGAAGGTCACGGCCATGGTCTCGCCGAGGGCGCGGCCCAATCCCAGCATCACGCCGCCAATGACGCCGACGCGCGCATAAGGCAGCACCACATAGCGCATCACTTCCCAGGTGGTGCAGCCGAGACCATAAGCGGCTTCCTTGAGCACGATGGGAACCGCCTCGAAGACGTCGCGCGAAATCGATGTGATGAAGGGCAGCACCATGATGGCAAGGATCAGGCCCGCCGTCAGCATGCCGATGCCATATGGCGGGCCGGCGAATAGCGACGACAGCACCGGAATTGGACCAAAGACATTGATCAAAAACGGTTGCAGCGTTTCCTGCAGAAAGGGCGCGAATACGAATAGTCCCCAAATGCCGTAAATGATGCTGGGAATGCCGGCGAGAAGCTCGATGGCGATGCCGATGGGACGCCGCAGCCACAGCGGGCAAATTTCGGTCAGAAATACCGCGATCAGCAATCCGACCGGAACCGCGATCACCATGGCGATAATGGAAGTAACGAGAGTGCCATAAATCGGAGCCAAGGCACCGAACTGTTCGGTAACCGGGTTCCACTTTTCCGTGACAAAAAAGCTCAGCCCAAAGGCGCGAAACGCCGGCAGCGAGCCGGAGACCAACGAGAAGATGACGCCGCCGAGAATAATAAGAACGGAGACCGCCGCCGCGCGGGTGACATGGTGGAACGCCGCGTCAGCGATCCGCATGCGGTCAAGGATCGCCGACCGTGAGGGCGCGCCTTCCGCGGTCAAAGTGCCTCCGTGAAACGCAACATCGACCACGGGTCGCCTCCTGGCGGGCGGCATGACGGCTCTCCAGCATCGGCTTCGGAGAGCCTACTCAAGCGGCCTCGCGGCCGCGGCACAAGCTGTTTTAGTCGTCGAGTAGTGGACAAGGAAAAGGCGCCTCGCGGCGCCTTTTCCGTACGCTACTCACATCAGTTCGACAGGTCGAAGAGCGACTTGCCGCTGCTATCCTTGATCTGGGTGGCCCAGACTTTCTCCACCGACGACACGACTGCCTTCGGCATGGGCACATAGTCGAGCTCGCCGGCCATCTTGTCCCCCTTGGCATAGGCCCAGGCGAAGAACTTGAGAGCCTCGGCGGCAGCGGCCTGATCCGACGGTTGCTTGTGGATCAGGATGAATGTCGCCGCCGTCATCGGCCAAGACGCGGCACCCGGCTGGTCGCTGAGGATGACGCCGTAGCCGGGAACCGAATTCCAGCCGGCATTGGAAGCAGCGGCTTGGAAGGCTTCGATCGTCGGGCCGACGGTCTTGCCTTCTTTGTTGATCATCTGGGTGTAGGTGAGCTTGTTCTGTTTGGCATAGGCATACTCGACATAGCCGACCGAACCTTTGGTCTGCGCCACGTTGTTGGCGACGCCCTCATTGCCCTTGGCGCCGATGCCGACCGGCCATTCGACGGCCGTGTTGGAGCCCACCTTGGACTTCCAGTCTGGACTCACCTTGGACAGATAGTCGGTGAAATTGAAAGTCGTGCCCGACCCATCCGAACGATAGACAACGGCGATGGCTTGGCTCGGCAGCTTGGTATTGGAATTAAGCTTCTTGATTGCTGGATCGTCCCAGGACTTAACTTCACCTAGGAAGATTTTTGCGAGCGTTGCGCCGTCGAGAACCAGTTCGCCGGGCTTTACGCCCTCAACGTTCACGACCGGCACGATACCGCCCATGACCATCGGGAATTGCACCAAGCCGTGCTTTTCCAGCTCTTCGCCTTTGAGCGGCGCGTCGGTAGCGCCGAAGGTGACGGTTTTCGCCTCGATCTGTTTGATGCCGCCGCCGGAGCCGATGGACTGGTAGTTCATGCCGACGCCGGTTTCTTTTTTGTAGGCATCCGCCCACTTGGCGTAGATCGGATAGGGGAAGGTGGCGCCGGCGCCCGAGATGTCGAGGGCGGCGGCGGGAAACGTGGTCGCGGCGACCATGCCGGCGGCGACCAATGTTTTAAGCAGGTTCACGGGATCTCTCCATGTTTGCGGCCGAACGGGCAAACCGACGCGGGAAACACCCGCGGCTTGCGCCTCCTAAGCCCGATGATGGGCAACCGCGTTCTGTTTGACGGCACGATTATAAGAGTGGAGTGCGGACGGGTGCCTTTGGTGTTGACCGTCCGCGACAGCCGGACCCTTACGTGCTGCATGTCACGGTTCTATGAGCGATCCATGACGCCCGTGTGACAACGTAAGCACTTGATTGTATGTGGCTATTTAGGATGCTGGCGGATTGGCCCTGGGGACAGGCAGGTGCACGGTGAAAGTCGCTCCCGCTCCCGGCACGCTGGCAATGGAGAGCCGGCCGCGATGCCGGTTGAGAATGTGTTTGGCCAGCGCCAAGCCCAATCCGGTGCCGCCCTGAGCACGGCTGTCGGCGACGTCGACGCGATAAAATCGCTCGGTCAATCGCGGCATATGCTCGGGTGCGATGCCCGGCCCGAAGTCACGCACCGCCACCCGCGTTTCGGGCAAGCCATCCGCAGTTTCACCTTGAGAGAAATTGATCTCGACGCGTTTGCCCGAGGCTCCATATTTCAATGCGTTCTCGATAAGGTTCTCAAACACACGGATCAATTCATCGCGGTCGCCAAGGACGATCAGCGGTTCGGCGGGCGCGTTGACAAGGATTTTGACATCGCGATCGCGGGCCAGCGTCTGCAAACCATCAGTGACCTGGCGCACGATCGGAATCAATTCGACCCGCGTCTGCGGCGGCAAATGTGCATTGAGTTCGATGCGCGATAGCGACAACAGGTCGTCGATCAGCCGCGCCATCCGCGTCGCTTGCGCCTGCATGATCGGAAGAAAGCGCTGCCGCGCCGCTGTGTCATCACGCGCCGCGCCTTGCAGCGTATCGATGAAGCCCGACAAGGCGGCCAGCGGCGTGCGTAGTTCGTGGCTGGCATTGGCGACAAAATCGGCGCGCATTTCCTCGACGCGGCGGAGCGGCGTGAGATCGTAAAATGTTATGAGCAAAAAGTTGGGGGAGAGGTGGCGCCCCGGTTCGGTAGCGGCTACCAGCGTCACTGTGGCTTCGTACCAACGGTCTATTGGAACGCGCTCAAAGAATTCGACCCGCTGAGAATTGCCGCTGATCGTTGTACGCCGGATCGCGTCCAACACTACGGGTACACGTAGTCCAAGCGATATCGGGTCGCTGCGGCGAAGTGCCGGCGCGATCGTGCTCGCCAGCGCGTTGAAGCCGATGACGTCACCCCGAAGGCTAAGCGCGATGACAGGGTGAGGCAGCCCCATTAACATCGCTTCCACTAGCGGATGGCCAATTGAGTCTGGAGGAGGTTCATTTTGTGAAGTCGTATGGCGCGCCGTCTCGCCGCTCCTCGCCATGGCAATAGCCGCAATCGCCACGACAGCAAATCCGCCCAGCGCCAGGGCGGCGGCCAGCGCGTCCATCGCCCAAAAAACGGCAAACACGACCGCTGCCGCGACAAGAACGATGCGCGCACGTCGAAACTGATTGACCCATCGGTCCGTCCGAGGGTCCGTTTCATTATTGAGGATGACAGGCATCCTTCCCCTCGAAAAAAGTGTTCGCCTCGTCCGCCCGACACGGATTTTAGGCGGACGCCAGCAAACGATCTTCTGGCTGCGAACGCATCGCCCACGAAGAAGGTGTTTCGCAAATATCTTACAATATTTACTAGACAGGAAGGGCAGACTTAGTCGGCGATCCGCCGTCTCCCTACCGCTTGCGGCGGCGAAGGCCGCAAAGGACACCGGCCTCCTGATGAGCGGAGACAGCTGTGGGAGTCGCTTTATCGATCGTTAATTAACCTTCCGAAAGACGTCCGCACCGATGTAATGGATCTCATCATCCCCGCTTGGGCAAATTTACGTCGCCCGGTTGGACGGGAATATGCGGCTGTACGTTTCAGAGCCATTTCCGATTGCAAAAGGAATGGTGCCGCAAGAGGGATTCGAACCCCCGACCCCGTCATTACGAAGCGAGAATTCGTGCTGTTCAAGCAGTTCATCCGAGAACGTCTAATCCGCGTCAGTGCCCGTCGGAACGGCTCAAAAGGATTTGTGCGGCAAGCCGTTTATCAACTCAGTGGAACTCCTAAGAACTGCCCTGAATTACGACGAATTCTAGTAACTGCAACCGAGATGTAACCGCGGCCATTAACGGTGGCCCTATTTCTGCTGCAGCGCAGTGAAGAACCCGTCCTTTTTCAAGTCATCAAGAAGAGATGTGTCGATGTAGTCGTCGACCTTTCGCTCCCGTTACCCGGAAACTCCGCGATAATGTTCCGAGCCTTCTCGCGTCGGTCTCGCCGGATGCGCTCCAGTACGCTTCAACTAATTTCCGGTTGTAGGGAGCTGGTGCCGCAAGAGGGATTCGAACCCCCGACCCCTGCTAAGCAAAAGAGTTCATCTCCGGTGCGGTGGGCCTCCCCGTAAAGCATCGAAACGACCGTCTAGCCATTCTACAATGGCCAATGTTGTGTCTACCACTGATAGCGGAAGCCACCCTTCGCCGATCCACCCCGGTAGCTGTTGCCGAAGCGGGCATCGCCCTTGAGGAAGCCGGACCAGTGCGTGCCGAGCTCGAACACGTTCAGGGCCAGGCCGACCTCGCCGTAGGTCTTGGTGGTACCTGCATCGGGGAGATCGACGACGAAGCCGCCACTTGTCAGCGTCGTCGTGTTGTCACCCCTGAAGTTGTTCCACAGGCTCAGCGTCAAGCTCGGCTCCATCCGCATCGAGCCGCTGACGAAGGTGGTGCCGAAACGGGCTCCCAAGCGTCCGCGGACCGAGTCGCCGCCGAGTGCGACGGTGGTGCCAGGTATCGCCATATCCTGGAACACCGCCTTGACGTATTCGAGCGAAGCCAGCGGCTCGGCGAACCAGCCTCCCTGCATCGGGAAGCGGTAGCCGAAGTCGAAGTGACCGCCGAAGGTGGCGACATTCGACTTGGTGTTGAGCAACGGCGCGC
>JAXDOS010000161.1:0-11294 GCA_034668785.1 Alphaproteobacteria bacterium | reverse complement strand
CGGTGGGCATGACGCGCGTGCACCACAATCCCGATAGCTGGGAGGGCTGGTATTGGGGCGCGGTGCATCACTGGGGTCACACGCTGCGCGTTGGCCAGTCGGAAACCTACGGCACTGTCGAGGACTGCCTGCAGAACTGCGACATGATCGTGTTCTGGTCCGCCGACCCGGAATCCACCTCAGGCTCCTATGGCGCGCAGGAAGGAACCGTGCGCCGGCAATGGCTGAAGAATCCGCAGCTCGGCATCAAGGTCGTCCATGTCGATCCCTACTATAACGCCTCGGCGCAATTCCTGCCCGGCAAGTGGTTCGCGCCGCGGCCGACAACGTCCGTCGCGATGGCGATGGCGATTGCTTACGTCTGGATCAAGGAAGGACTCTACGACAAGGAATACGTGAAGACCCATACGGTCGGATTCGACAAGTGGAAGGCCTATCTTGTCGGCGACGAGGACGGCATCGCCAAGACTCCCGAATGGCAGGAAAAGGAAACCGGCGTCCCGGCGAAGGACGTGCGCGCGCTGGCGCGCGAATGGGGGCGCAAGCGCGTCTATCTCGCGCCCGGCGGCTGGGGCAATGGCCACGGCGGCGCCTGCCGCAACCAGACCGGAATCCAATGGGCGCGCGTGATGGTCTGTCTCTCGGCGATGCAGGGGCTGGGCAAGCCCGGCTGCAACATGGGCAACCTGCAATGGGGCTGCCCGATCGACTTCAATTTTTATTTCCCCGGCTATTCCGAAGGCGGCATGTCGGGCGATCTCGAGAACACGGCAATGCCGGTCGAGCTTTACCAGCGCATGCCGCAGCTTCCGACCATGAATTCCAATGGGCAGACGATCCCGCGTATCTGGATGCCGGAGGCGATCACCGAAGGCAAGGCGGAAGGCTATCGCTGGGTCGGCAAGTCGATCGAGCACCAGTTCGGCAAGTTCATGTATCCGGCAGCCGGCCATTCGCCGGTGCACATGCTCTACAAATACGGCGGCTCCATTCTGTCGACGATGAACAACACCAATCGCTGGGTGAAGATGTACCAATCGCCGAACCTGGAATTCATCGTCAATCAGTCGATCTGGTTCGAGGGCGAAGCAAAATTCGCCGACGTGATCCTGCCGGCCTGCACGAATTTCGAGCGGACCGACATCAGCGAATGGGCGGGTCTCGGCGGTTACGGGCATCACGGCCAGCAGCAGCTCAATCACCGGGTCATCATCTTCCAGGCACCGGCGATCGAGCCGCTTGGCGAATCGAAGTCCGACTTCTGGATCTTCAATGAGATCTGCAAGCCCCTCGGGCTGGCTAATTACTTTTCCGAGGGCTGCAACGAGATCGACTGGGTCAAGCGGCTGTTCCAAGCGTCTGACTTGCCGAAACGCATGTCTTGGGAAAAATTCATTCGCAGAGGCTATTACGTCGTCCCGGCCGAGAAGGAAAAACTGCGCGCGCCGGTTTCCTTCCGCTGGTTCTGGGAGAACCGCAAGAAGGACGTGCCGGAGGCGCATCCGCTGCCGTCAGACTACACCGAGGAATATCTTCGCGGGTTGCAGACACAATCCGGCAAGCTCGAATTTGAGTGCAACAGTCTGAAACGCGTCAACGATCCCGAGCGCCCGCCCATCGTCAAATATGATCCGGCGCCGGAAGGCACGCATTCCGCCGAGTTTGCGCGTTATCCGCTGCAGATGCTGACGCCGCATTCGAAATACAGCTTCCACACCCAGGGCGACGGCAAGGATTCCTTCCTGCTCAACATCCCGGATCATCGGGTGAAGGTGGAAGGCTACTATTACTGGATCATCCGCCTGAACGCCGAGGACGCGTCGGCGCGCGGGATCAAGAAGAACGATCTGGTCAAAGTTTATAACGACCGCGGCGCGGTGATCTGCGCCGCGCTGCCGACGCAACGGCTGCCGCGCGGTGTCTGCCACGGCTACGAGTCTTCCGCCGTCTATGAGCCCATGGGTGAGCCCGGCCGCTCGGTCGACCGGGGCGGGTGCCTGAATTTGCTGACACCGCACAAATCGCAGACCAAGAGCACGCATGCCTTGGCAGGCGCCAATTCCTTGGTGCAAGTCGCATTGTGGGACCGGCGGACGGAACACGTTTCAGCAACGTTTGCGCAGATGGATCAGGATAAGGAGATCAAGCGCACGTTGCTGGAGGCGAATCTGGTGCCGGCGAAGTGAGCGGGACATCGTCATGAAAAAATGGAACGTGATTATCGACGTCGCCGAGTGCACCAACTGCAACCTGTGCACGCTTGCGGCGATGGACGAATATATCGGCAACGACTGGCCGGGCTATTCGGCGCCGATGCCGAAGCATGGCCATAAATGGATCGACATCCTGCAAAAGGAGCGCGGCCAGGTGCCGATGGTGGACATCGCCTACGTGCCGACCATGTGCAACCACTGCGACGATGCGCCCTGCGTCGCCAAAGGCGGCGGCGCGGTGAAGAAGCGCGACGACGGAATCATCCTGATCGACCCGGAGAAGGCGAAAGGCCGCAAGGATCTGGTCGATGCCTGTCCCTACGGCCACATCTGGTGGAACGAGGAGCGCCAAGTCCCGCAGGCTTGGACCTTCGACGCCCATCTGCTCGATCAGGGCTGGGACAAGACGCGCGGCCATCAATCCTGCCCGACCGGGGCCATGATCTCCGTCAAGGTCGAGGACGACGAGATGCAGCGCATGGCGCGTGACGAGCAACTCGAAGTCATGCGTCCGGAGCTGGGCACGAAACCGCGCGTCTATTATCGTAATCTCTGGCGTTATTCGACGTGCTTCATCGGCGGGAGCGTCGCCAGCGAAATCAATGGCGTTGTTGATTGCGTCGAAGGCGCGAGCATCCGCCTGCTTAGGGGCGGCGTCTGTATCAGCGAGACAACAAGCGACAACTACGGCGACTTTAAATTCGATCGGCTTGAGGAAGGCTCCGGCCGCTACATGGTGGAAATTGCCGCGCAGGATCGGCCGACGAAAACTATCGACGTCGATCTCGGAGTGAGCGTCAGTCTCGGCGAGATACGGCTCTAACCTGTCGTCATGGCCGGGGATAGCCGTCGAAGACGGCGTCGCTTCCGCGACGCCTTGGGTCCCGGCCATCCACGTCTTGCTTTACTGGAAAACGAAGACGTGGATGCCCGGCATAAAGCCGGGCATGACGGAATGTTTGGAACAGTTGCTCATGCTCAACCCTTCTTTGATCTTCCCCACGCTCGGTTCGCTCTATCAATCGCTCGCGCCTTTCAGCGAAGCGCTGCTGCGGATCGCCGTCGGTTTGTTGCTGGTGCCGCACGGGTTGCGGATGACTTTCGGTTTCTTTCCCAACACTGGCCTGCCGGTGCGAAACCTCGCCATGCTCGCCGCGCAGCTCGATCGCGACGGCTGGCGTCCCGGCAAGTTGTGGGCGCCTCTCATCTCGGTGACGGAACTTGTGGGTGGCCCGATGCTGGCGCTCGGTCTGCTCACCCGGCCGGTGGCAGCGGCGATTTTCATCTTTCTGTTGGTGTCGAACATCGAGCGTTGGCGCGTCGGCGGATATTTCTGGAACACCAAAGGCCTCGAATACACGTTGCTGTGGGCCATCGCCGCGCTTTATTTCGCCATCCATGGCGGCGGCGCATATTCGCTCGATCATCTTCTGATCGGCCGCGAAGTCTAATTAATCCGCGCCTGCCGGTTGCGCGGGCGGCGCCGGCTGCTACACTTTGCCCGATCTGGATCAATCGCCGTGCCGTCGAGCCCTGAGCAGGCTTCGGCACGGAGGAAAGGCGTTCGATGAATGACGAGGCCCGGGGAACCGGCGGCCTCGACCGTGTTCATGATCCGGCTCCGCGACGGCGGCGCCGGTCGAACCGGCGACCGTACCATTCCACCCAAGGCGCGGCGGAGGAGAGTGCCGCTCGTGGCGGCGCGACCTATGCCGCCCTTGATCTTGGCACCAACAATTGCCGGCTCCTGGTCGCGCGTCCCGCGGGCGATGGATTTCGCGTCGTCGACGCTTTCTCCCGCATTATCCGTTTAGGCGAAGGCATGTCGGCATCGGGCCGCCTGAGCGAGGCGGCGATTTCCCGCGCCGTCGAGGCGCTCGCCATCTGCCGCGATAAGATGAAGAATCGTGCCGTCACACGGATGCGGCTGATCGCGACTGAAGCCTGCCGCTCCGCCGAAAATGGCGAGCATTTCCGCACGCGCATCGCGGAAGAAGTCGGCCTTGAGCTTGAGATCGTCGACCGCGAAACGGAGGCAACGTTGGCGGCGAGCGGTTGTACGCCGCTGTTCGATCCCAATGCGGACGGGGTGATTCTGTTCGATATTGGCGGCGGTTCTTCCGAACTTGTCCGGCTTGGCCCGTCGCGCCCGACGCGGCGAGGCCCGCCGCCGCCGACTATCCGGGATTGGACATCGATCCCCGTGGGCGTCGTAACGCTTGCCGAACGCCACGGCGGGGTAGCCGTCACCCGCGAAATCTATGAAGCCATGACAGCGGAAGTTGCCGCCTTCATCGACCGCTTTGCCGCCGAACAGGAGATTCCCCGGCTTGAGGGCCTGCATTTGCTCGGCACCTCGGGGACCGTGACAACGCTCGCAGGCATCCATCTGGAACTGACGCGCTACGAACGCCGGCACGTCGACGGTTGCTGGATGAGCGACGATCAGATTTCCACGGTCATCGAGCGGCTGTTGGCGATGAATCATCAGGAGCGTGTTGCCAATCCCTGCATCGGCGCCGAACGAGCCGACCTGGTGCTTGCCGGTTGCGCGATCCTGGAAGCCATTCGGCGTGCCTTTCCCTGTCAGCGGCTGCGCGTGGCGGATCGCGGATTGCGCGAAGGCATGTTGGTGCAGATGATGCGCGCGGATGGCGTCTGGGGCCGTCCCGAGGAGGAAGCATGACCGCTTCCGGCGACAGCGGCCGCGGCCGCATGCTCAAGGTGCGGGTCAAGAAGGCGCGGGGGCGTTCGCTGTCGTCCAAGCTCTGGCTCGAACGCCAGCTCAACGATCCCTATGTCGCGCGCGCCAAGCGCGACGGCTATCGCTCGCGGGCGGTGTATAAGCTGGCGGAGATTGACGATAAGCATCACTTCCTCAAGCCCGGCGCGAAGATCGTCGATCTCGGCGCAGCGCCCGGCGGCTGGAGCCAGATCGCGGCGAAACGCATCGCGGCGGCCGAGGGCAAGGGTCGCGTGGTCGCCATCGATGTCCTCGATATGGAACCGATTCCCGGAGTCAATTTCCTGCACCTGGATTTTCTCGACGCGCAGGCGCCAGAGAAGTTAAACGGAGTGCTGGGCGGCCCCGCCGATGTCGTGCTCTCCGATATGGCGGCGAATGCCACCGGCCACCGGCAGACCGATCACCTGAAGATCATGGCGCTGGTCGAGGCGGCGGCGGATTTTGCCTGCGAGGTGCTGAAGCCCGGCGGCGTATTTCTCTGCAAGGTGATCCAGGGCGGCACCGAGTCGACCTTGCTGGCGCGCCTGAAACGACATTTCTCCAGCGTGAAGCACATCAAGCCGGCGGCAAGCCGCTCGGATTCGGCCGAGCTATATTTGCTGGCAACCGGATTTCGCACCCAAGCAGAGTGAGCGGGATGACTCTGAGCCTTGTGATCGGCAACAAGAACTATTCCTCCTGGTCGCTGCGGCCATGGATCGCCATGAAGGTGGCCGGCATCCCGTTCCAGGAGCAAGTGATCCCGCTCTATGAGGCGGACTCGCCGAGGAAAATCCGCGAGCTCTCGCCGGCCGGTAAAGTCCCCATTCTCATCGACGATGATATTCGTGTCTGGGAATCGCTGGCGATCATCGAATATCTGGCGGACAAGTTTCCCGATGCGAAGCTGTGGCCAACCGAGGTGCGGGGGCGCGCCCATGCCCGCGTTCTCGCTGCCGAAATGCATGCGGGATTTTCTAACTTGCGCCGACATTGTCCGATGAATGTCCGCAGGCCGGTGAAGCCTCGGGAACTCACGCCGGAAGTTTTGCAGGACGTGAAGCGCATCGAGGAAATGTGGAACGACAGCCGCGCGCACTTCGGCAAGAACGGACCGTTCCTGTGCGGCGCCTTCGGCGCCGTCGACGCGATGTATGCCCCAATAGTATCGCGTTTCCACACCTATAAGATTGAAGTGGGCGCGACAGCGCGCACCTATATGGATGCGGTTATGGCATTGCCGGCGTGGGCTGATTGGGCCGCCGCTGCGCGCAGTGAGGCATGGGTGCTGCCCCATTGCGAGGTCGATTAGCGCAATGTCTTCAAAGCATAATTCTTACTGATCACTGTTTGTTACGTCTCCGGGATCCGCGGCTGTTTTATTCAGCAAAGCCGGAACCATGTTCGCAACTGCAAGTATACCTGACAGCCGGATCATGGAGGCTGTCATGTCAACAATGAGCATGGAAACGCGTCACACTGCCGGCGCCAATACAAGGCAGTGGTGGGTTTATGTCCTACTAGGCGTAGTGTTTTTGGCGATGGGCATATTCGTCTTGGGCCATCTCGTCGCCGCATCCATTGTCAGTGCCATCTTTTTCGGCGCGGCGCTCGCCGTGAGCGGCGCCTTCCAAGCGGTGCATGCCTTTTGGGAGCGCGAATGGAGCGGCTTCTTGCTCAGCCTGCTGATCGGCTTGTTTTATTTGGCGGGAGGCATTTTTCTGCTGGCGGACCCCATTTCCGCTTCCGCCGGGTTGACGCTGGTCATCGCGGCGATGCTGATCGTCTCCGGCGTGTTCCGGTTGATCCTGGCCTACCGCCTGCGGCCGACGCATTGGACATTAGTGCTGTCAGGGGCCAGCGCCATTCTGGCCGGCGTGCTCATCCTCGCAGGATGGCCGGCAAGCGGGCTCTTTGTACTCGGGCTTTTCCTTGGCATTGACCTCCTGTTGTTCGGTATCTGGTGGCTCTTCCTGGGTGCCGCGTTGAAGTCGGCGCGCCTGTAACGCCCGCCGCTGCTGACAAACTCGCGGGTTAACTCATCCGCTGTGACGTTCATCCCCCAGGGCGGTACCGGGGGGCTTGCCACGCCATTGCCCCATTCGGTGGGTAACGCCAGGGGCGGGGAGGGAGAAATAATGAGCTAACGCTGGAGCTTGCCTGAATGCCCCGTTTACCTATTTTCATTGCCTCCCTCCTTTTGACGACACTCGCCGCCGCCCACGCCCAGGGCCTCAAACCAGCATCTTCCGAGCCCGCGAAGCCCCTGCTCGACAACGAGCGGATGCGCGTTTCTGAGATCCGGGTGGCGCCGCGCGCGAAGATAGGGCTGCCGAATCATCCCGATCAGTTCGCTTATCTTTTGACCGACGCGTCGCTGGTTTTTCTGACCCCGGGTAAAACTCCCTATCAACTCGAGTTCAAAGCAGGTGAGGCCACATTACTGCCGGCCCAATCCACCGAGGCGGCAAACGAAAGCGACAGGGAAGTGCGGGCACTTTTGGTTGAGATCAAGTCGGGCGGGTCAGCCAGAGCCGCGGGACGCAGCAAGGGAAAAGGCAAGGCCTCAACCCGCGTGGCGGCTACCAAAAGCGGCGGCCCAGCTTCGCGCAAGACCAAGATGGCGGCAGCTAAGGGGCATTAGCAAAAGGCGGTTTCGTCACTTTGTTTGGTTGTACTAATGCATAGTGGCGCGGTTTCCGGTTAGGTAGACCGGAATAAGTGCCTGAAAGGAACGCCGCACATGCATACGATTTTCGTGATCGGACGCGTCCTGTTCGTCCTGATTTTCATCGTCTCTGGGGCGCAAAAGCTTCTGGATATTCCGGGAACGGCGGCAATGATCGCTCCGGCGATCACGCTACCCGATGCGATGTCCGACATCACCACCCAGATTCAAGAGGCCACTGGGCAACCTCTGCCGCAGCTCATGGCGATTCTCGCCGGCATAGTCGAATTGGTCGGCGGATTGTTGATCGCCTTCAACATCGGAACGCGCGGGGCGGCGTTGGTGCTCGCCCTGTTTACGATTGCGGCCACCTTCTATTTCCACGATTTCTGGAACATGGCGGGCGAGGCGCGCGCCAACAATATTGTTCATGCCATGAAGAATATCACCATGATCGGCGGTCTGCTCGTGTTCTTCGTGTTGGGATCATGGCGGCCGCTGACCCGCAGCGAGCGGGTAGTCTAAAAAACGCTAACGCGTTCTTGCGCCCGTTACGAATTTTTCCAGGTGACGAGCGTCACCTCTTGTTCCGCGTCCAGCATCTGCGCCGTCCCGGGCTTAAGGCCGTGGCTTTGCAGTAGATCTTCGGGGCTACGCGCCGGAACTTCGGGAAAGACGGGCCTCCCGCCCGGCAGACGGGCGCGATTGGCGCGCGTCAGATGGAATACGTCATAGCCGATGTCGAGGAACAGCCCGAAGACGTCGGTGCCGCCGATAATCGCGAGAACAGCGTCGGCGAGCCCGAGAGCGCGCCAAGCTTGATCAAAAGTAGCTCCGGCTGGATTCCATAACAGCGCCTTCGCATTTTCCGGATGCGGCGCCAGCGCCGGAATCCGGCGTGTCACGATCAGGCGGCGGCGATTCTTTGCATTTGGTCCGCCTTCGTGAGAATGGCGGCCGTGCACCACCACATCAGCAAGATCAAGGGAACTGTGAAAGAAGCGCTGATCGGCGTCGATCTTAAGCGACGCCGGCATGACTCCATCGGCGTCCGCGAGCATCCCGTCGGCGGATATGAAGGCATAGGCTTCGATACGGTAAGGGCGCGCCATGGATAACCATTGTCGCCGCAATCTTGAAAATGCAATATCAGCGTGAGCCCTACCAAAGAATTCACGCAGGCAGCGCAACCATGGACACACTGCGGAAGCTACCACTCGCCGCCATCGCGATCATAGGTTTCGCGCTTCAAGCTAACGCCATTACCGGAGAAAAGGCCGAGTTTAAGCGGCTGGCGGACGGCGTCTATGCTTATGTCGGCAAGCTGAACGACGCCAATGCGATGGCAATCGTCACGTCGCAGGGGGTCGTCGTCGTCGATACCGGCAACAACCAGCCGGAGACGCGAAATCTGTTGAAGTCCATTCAATCAATCACCGCACAGCCTGTCCGCTATGTGGTGATTACTCAAAATCACGGCGACCATATTGGCGGCACGCCGCTGTTTTCTCCGCCGGCGACCGTCATCGTACATGACAAGGTCGCCAAAGATTTGGCGGCGCTGAAGCCTTATCAGATCAACTCCTGGCGGAAACGCTTTCCTGAACGCGCCGAAGCGCTCAAGGATGTCAAGCCGATCGATACGGTGATGAGTTTTCCCGATCGCATGACGCTGCATCTGGGCGGCAAGGTGATCGAACTGATCTATGTGGACGATGCCTACAACATCGGCGACGTCGCCGTATGGCTACCGCAGGACAGCATACTGCACGGTTCTTTTGCCGGATATAAGGAGCGGCATCCAGACATCCGGCCCGATTACAGCCACGGCACGACGTGGGGAATGTTGAAGGAATTGGAGGCTTTGATCGCGCTCAAACCCAAGGTCCTGGTCCCGGCTCATGGTCCTTTGGGAGACGTGAAGGATTTGACGGCGATGGTGGATTATCTGCTGCTGGCACGCCAGAAGGTCCGCACCATGATGGACATGGGAATGCCTCTCGCCGAGATCGAAAAGAAATTCGACATGCGCGAATACGTTGGGTGGGACCGCGATGAACACTTATCTTGGACAGCCGAGACCATTTATCGCGAGCTGAAAGGCGAGGGTCCTGAGATCAATGCGCTTGTAGAAAAGAAAGCGGCGGGCAAGCTCTCCAAAGCAACAGATGAGGGCCGGCGGCTTACGCTAATATTGGATGACGGAAAAGAGCTGCGGCTACGGGTCACATCAGAGACCGACATCGAAGGCGTCGCCGACCGCACCGAATTGAAAGCCGGGATGAAGCTCACCGTCCTCTATCAAGAGCCGCAGGCCGGCAACGCGCCGTTGGGCTACGATGCCCTGGAGCTTGTCGTCCAACCCTGACCACTTTGCGGCGGCCGTAAAACTGGATCAGTCCCCGCTGATCGTGCGTACGACGCTGTTCACAGGGCGGGCGCTGACGGTATTGCCGCCGAACTCTTTCGTTATGGCTTCGTCGTATTCCGCCAAGGTCTTTACCGGCTCCTTCGCCTTCACTTGAACGATCTTGTAGCCGCCGGCCTTTAGCTGACTGAGCAGTTCGGGCAACGCCAGTGAGGTCGCATGCTGGAAATCGTGCATGAGCACGATGCCTTTGCCGTTCTTTGTCAGCTTCGCCATCACCGATTTGATGATCTGGTCGGGCTTGTGAATCTTAAAGTCGAATGAGTCCATATCGGTGGAGAAGATGCCGATATTCCGCTCGGCGAGATAGGCGAGCATTTCCGGTGGCTGCCGCAGTGCCGGAAAACGGAAGAAAGACGCCTCCGGCTGTCCCAGGGCGGCGCGTACGGCGCTGATGCCCTTCTCGATTTCGTCCTTGGGCGTGAAGTCCTTGACTTCGAACTTGCCGTTGCCGACCGGCATTCTGCCGCGGGTCTTCGAAAGATCCTGGTGCGACCAGGTATGCGAGCCGACGGTATGTCCGGCAGCAAAGACCTGCTTGAGTATTTCCGGATGCCACATCGCATGGATGCCGATGGGGAAGAACAGCGCCTTGGTGCATTGATCCGCGAGTGCCTTGAGCACCGCGGGCGTATTGCCGGGCCAGGGGCCGTCGTCGAAGGTCAGCACAACCTCCTTGTCGCGCAGGAAGTCATACTGCTTGAAATGCTCGAAGCCGAAACCGGGGCCGCCGGTGGTGTCGATCTCGACCACGCGGGCGACGCCGAGCGCATTCGGATTGGCGCATGTGGTGTCAACCTTAGCGGCCGCGGGCGCAGCTGCTGCTGGCGCACTTGGAGTTGCTGGCGCGTTCGCAACTGGGGGTGCATTCGGAACCGCTGCTGGGCTCGGAGCCCTCTGGGTCTGGGCGCTGCCGAGCGCGACCAGAGACACCGATATTGCTAACGTATAGGCCGCAGCAAGACGCATCATTTCCTCCATTCCGCGAGACTGCGGGTCAAAGCAAGCTCAAGCCAGGCGCCGAATTGCTCGGGCCAGACGAATCTATTCACACCACCTTGGCACAAAATGCGGCCAACCGGCCAGTCCGGGAACCTACGGCTGCCGAGAGGCCACGCCTGACGTTAGCCCGGTAATTGCGGCGTTTTGGCGCTCAGGGGGGTTACGCCGCCGATACGAATTCCTTCGTAATGGCGGCAATCACTCGCGCATCGGTCGGCTCGATTTCCGAGGAGAAGGCGGCGGCGATGCGGCCGTCGT
>JAXDOS010000160.1:0-5307 GCA_034668785.1 Alphaproteobacteria bacterium | reverse complement strand
GGCTCGGCGCGCAGGTATTTGCCGCGCGTGGCGCGGACCGCGACTACCGGCACCTCGCGGTCGGCTTCGCCGATCACCGCGCGCACCATGTCGCCGCCCTGGTTGACCTCGACCACCAGCGTGTCGGCGGAAAGCCGCCGCCACAGCGCGATCGCCTTCGATGCCCACAGCGCCGGCGAAGCGTCCGCCACGGTCTCGTCGGCGATCACATAAATGTTGCCGTCCTCACCGCGCCCGGCGGCAACCAACCCGCAGGACGCCGCGCGTGCGCCGGACGACGCCGGCGGATCGACGGCGACGACGATGCGCTGAAGCGACGGCGCGCTGTCCACCCGCGCGGCCTCGATCAGCGCCCGCGACCACAGCGCGTCGGCGCGGTCCTCGATCAGCTCGCCGTCGATCTCCTGGCGGCCGAGGCGGGTGCCGGCGTAGCGCGCCACGATCGTTTGCAGGAACGCCGGTGCGAGAAATGCCTCATTCTCCCGTGTCGCCGCGTGCGTCAGCGCCGTTGTCGGGTCTTTCAGCAGCCGCTTGAGCAAAGGGATCGGCCGCGGCGTGGTCGTGATGACCTGCCGCGGCCGCTCGCCAAGGCGCAGCCCGAACTGCAGCATGTCGAAGGTCGCATCGGCATGGCGCCACTTGGCGATTTCGTCGCACCACGCCGCCTCGAATTGCGGGCCGCGCAGGCTTTCAGGATCTTCCGCGGAAAAGGCTTGCGCCACCGCGCCGTTGCTCCATTCCAGCCGGCGGCGCGACGGAATCCATGTCGGCCGCTCGCAGCAAGCGTGCACCGACAGGATGCCGGAGACTCCCTCGATCATCACTTCGCGCACATCCGCTTCGGTCTCGCCGATCAGCGCGATGCGCCCGGCCTTCGCCGCCGCATAAGGCGGCAGGCCAAGCGCCATGCCGCTCACCCACGTGGCACCGGCGCGGGTTTTTCCCGCACCGCGTCCGCCGAGCAACAGCCAATTTGTCCAAGGCGTGCCGCTTTGCGTCAACAAGGGCGGCCGCTGGTGCCGATGTGAGAATACGTCCCAGGCTAAGTTGAGAGCTCGAAGTAGACGAGCATCAAGCTCCGCCAGATATCTCTGCTGATTGCTCGGCAACAAGCGCTGCCAATCGTCGCGAAAGCTCTCGGCGAAGCTCGTCGAGGTCGCGGGGGATTGTATTGTCATCGACTGGCTCGTGCGGCGCGGGCGGCGCGTCGTGCCGCATGGTTTCTCGCAAGGTGCGCGTGAGCCCCGCCCCGGCCCGGGCCATGCGTTCGGCTTCTTCCGGCGTCGGCGGCGGATCGGCAGCCATCCGAGCGTGCAGCTGGTCGATAAGCTGCACGGTCATGTCATGCACCTTGCTCACCGCGGCGCTGGTCCCGCTGGCTTGCGCCACCGGTTCCGCAAGCTGTTCCAAACTCGCATTCATAGGCATGGCGCCTCACCCGCCGGCGGCGGAGCAAGATGACGATGGACACATATAATGAGTGGAGCGTCTGCGGGACTGCGGCCGCCTCAGCGGGCGCAATCTCGGAGCGTGGAATAAACCTAGCTCACTAGCGTTTCGCTGTCAAGGATTATTTTCCCAGGACGATGCACTTATTTTGGCGGTTATCCTGGAGTTGACAAAAGTCGCACGTCCTATTTCTCGCGATTTATATCCCCCTCTTTCTAAAAGGGATTGCCTAGCGGCTTGGCCGCCTCGTTTACCCTGCAGGCATGTACGGTGCGTTGCAGGAAGATCCTCGATTAGCGCACCCTCGGGCGAGAAAGAACCGAGAGGCCGAGCCTGTGAAGCGAAAACCGCCACCTAAGCAAACACGATTTAACCCAGTGTACGCGTATGTTTGGGCCGCCCTTATTGGGGCCGTAGGTCAGATAGCAGTCGTCCTAATTCAAAAGCTACTCTGAGATTTCTATGGGATATGACGCGACCTCAGGGATGGCTGCGACAGCGCTGGCACCGCACGCCGCGCGGCATGGTGCACTGTCCCGTGCGGGTAGTCTGTAGGTCGCCGTAGACACGACCTCGTCGGTCGCGGGCGCCCTACTCCTCTTCCTTCTTCCCTTCAGCCGCCCGCGCAATCACCTCGCCGATACGACGGCGAACTTCTGCGTCAAACAGGCTTTCTATGGGATTCTTGGCGGCAGCCGGCTGCGCGGGCGCCTTCGCGTCGGAGTCCCACTCGATGTAATCCCGGTCTTCGTGCCGTTTGGTCATGGCACCGTCCTTCAGGTGCCCCTCTCCTAAGGCAAACCATTGAATCGAGGGGGTGTTCCCGCAAATGTCGAGTTCCCTACAATTAGAATTTGAATCCTGTCATTGCGGCGACAGCCTATTCATTTTCCATACATCCACACTCGCGTAGATGATTTTCATCGTCGGCCCTTGGATCACAGGCACTTCGGCGACTGGTGAGACTCCGCGCTCCCGCCATTTCCTGGGAGCTGTCCATGTCCGAGTCTCGTGTTTCTCCGACGCCGTGCTCGATTGAGCCGGCGCGGTGTCCGAAGTGCGGCGAACCTATGAAGCTCACGCGCATCGAGCCCGGCGAGCCGGGTCACGACCTGCGCATGTACGAATGCAAATGCGGGCATTCGGAAACGCGCGACGTTGCCTACAAATAATTTCCGCCGTACATGCTTCCTCAACATCTCTAAAAAAATCCCGCCCGGCTTGCGCGGGGCGGGATTAGTTTGGGAGGAAGCACCCGAAACATGGGTGCATCACCGGCCGCCGGATATAAACCGGAGGGCGGCTTCTCGTGCGGCGCAAGGCCGAATCTCTGCACCGATCACAGGCGTTTTGGCGATTCCCGTCAGTCCGCCGCCCGACATAGGAGCGCGGAACCCACAGCACAGACGGAACCAACCCTTAGCGCCCCCATTACCTGACCAGCGTCCGCAAATCGCGGCCTGCAGCAGAGCCGCCCGGCATGCGCGCCAAAGCCAAGCAAAGTATCCCCGCCAATACGTCGGCCAACGACGGCCTGCGCATCGTACGCGCGGAAAACAGTCTTGTCTTCGATGCGCGCGAGCGCGGTTATATCGACTTCATCGCCGGCTGGTGCGTCGGCAATCTCGGCTGGAGCCAGCCGGATATCCTGGCGGCGATCCGCGCGTTCGAGGGCCCGCCTTACGTTTATCCCCACCACCTCTATGCGCCGTGGAACGAGCTGGCGAAATTGCTGGCGCAGCTGACGCCCGGCAAGCTGACGCAAGTGTTCCGCGCCACCGGCGGCAGCGAAGCCGTCGACATCGCGCTACAGGCCGCCATGCTGCATACCGGCCGGGCGAAAATCATCTCCATCGACGGCGCCTATCACGGCAACTCCATCGCCGGGCACAGCATCGGCGACCCGGAAACGCGCAAGAGCTTTCCGCAATTGTTGCGTGGCTGCTTGACCATCAAGCCGCCGCTCAATGCCGGCCGCCTGAAGCGCGTCGAAGCCCTGCTCCGCCGCCGCGACGTCGCGGCTTTCGTCATGGAGCCGGTGATCTGCAATCTCGGCGTCCTCATTCCGGAGCGCGATTTCATGCGCGGCGTGCAGCGGCTATGCCGCCGCTACGGCAGCTTGCTGATCATGGACGAAGTTGCCACCGGCTTCGGGCGCACCGGCAAGATGTTCGGCTTCGAGCATTTCGGCCTGAGCCCGGACATCCTCTGTCTGGCGAAAGCGATCACCGGCGGCTACGCGGCGATGGGCGCGGTCGTCACCACGGCGGCGGTGGCGAAATCCATGCAGGAGGTCGGCGCCTATTCCACCTATGGCTGGCACCCGTTGAGCGTCGCGGCGGCGCTCGCCAATGTGCACTTCTGGCGGCAGCACAAGCACGCGTTGTTGACGAACGTGCTCGCCGCCGGGCGCTTCATCGAAGACCAGGTGTCGCGCATGGCGTTCAAGCAGAAGCCGAAGCTGCGCGCCAAGGGGCTGGCGATCGGCGTCGATGTGGGCGACGAGGACTATGCCTCGGAGATCCAGGAGCGCTGCCACCGCAAAGGGCTGCTGTTCGAAGCCGACGGCACGGCGCTGACCTTCTTCCCGGTGCTGACCATCGATAAGGCTACCGCGGGGGAAGCGATGAAGATTGTGGCGGGTTGTGTGTAGAGGCGTGTCGTTGCGCGGTGCATCGGCGTCCCGCGCAACTTCGAGCCTGCCTGAAGCTGAACTGAGCAGCGGTGGGCCGTCAGGGAATATATTCCGAATATTTTTACTTTACCAACTGCGACGGGTAAGTTGCCATGAATAGGAGCCTCTCTGGCGCTCCTCGGGCAGGAAGCAACACTGTGCGAATGGTCTATCTAGATGAGGCGGGCATCTCGAGCCCTACTCACGAACCATTCGTTGTTGTCGCAGGCGTCGTCATCCACGCCGACAGACAATGGAAAATGATTGAACAGTATCTCAGCGATATGGCTGACCACTATGTCCCGCCAGCCAAACGACACGGATTTGTTTTTCATGCCACCGAACTGTTTTCGGGCGGAAAAACGTTTCCGCGACAGGATTGGCCACGAGAAAAACGATGGGAGATTTTAGATGCACTGATCGACATCCCAAAGAAGTTCAAATTACCCATCGCTTGCGGCTTTGTTGAACGAGCTAAAGTTGCTGCAAAATATTCTGACTTAAGCGTTGCCAAGCAAACTATTCATGCGCAGACAATTTCGTTTGCTATTTGCTGCTATGCGGTCGAATACTTCCTTACCCACGGCCACGCCGTCGAGCCGAACGAAGTTGCCTTGATCGTTATGGAAAACAACGATCAAGCGCGAGACCAAATACGAAAATTTCACAAATTCAATCGGGACCCTGCAAACGAGAAATTGCTCAGTACCTTACAATTTGGCAAGCTGGTTCTAACCCGCGTCGTTGACACGGTGCATTTTGCAGAAAAGAGTTATTCCAGCCCCTTACAAATAGCAGATATTTGTGCTTTCGCGATCAAGCGTCACCTGATGAAAAAGCCGGAAAGCAACCGTTTCTATCAGCCATTGAAGGCCGGTCTTGTTCTGCTTCCAAAAGAGGAAATCCCTCACTTCGACTTGCCCCCCGCTGAGGGACAAGCCTTTGAGCACTAGAGAACAACAACGCTCGAAAGTCGTAAAGCTGCGCCCACTGCACTCAAAGGCGGTCAAGAGCCTGACACCAAGTATTCCTGCGCAATCCAAGAAGCAGCGCAGCAGCGCATAAAAATACCAATCCTCTGAACGAGGAACTCGGCTTTGTACTTTATGGTGCCAAGGGCTCGCTGGGTTATTCCTAAACCTACTTCCCCTTATGCGTGGACTTGGCGATATGGACATGCCGGC
>JAXDOS010000159.1:0-22722 GCA_034668785.1 Alphaproteobacteria bacterium | reverse complement strand
CCCGCCGACCCCAATCCCGCGCCGCTCGATCTGAATTTCGAAAGTTTCGGCGCGGCGGTCAGCGACCCGGAAGGCCGGTGGCAGTTCAAGACCATCAAGCCCGCCGCTTATCCCGCCTCCTCGCCGGGCTGGTGGCGGCCGCCGCATATCCATTTCGACGTGCGCACTGACTACAACCGGCTTTGCACGCAGATGTATTTTCCCGGCGAGCCGCTCAACGACGTCGATTTCCTGATCGCGCGGCACCGCAAGCTCGGCGACGGCGAGCACATCGTTGCCAAGCCCGCGCCGTTGCCGGACGGCGGCGAAGCGGACGCCATCGCGCTGACGTTCGATCTGGTGTTAAATGCGCGGCTATATCCTTGACCGTGGAATCTTCTATCGCGGAGTGAGCATCTATGCTGACGCATGAAGACAACGAATTGTTGTGCCGCATAGGGACTCGGGCCCCGATGGGGCAGATGATCCGGCGCTATTGGGTTCCGGCTGCGATGAGCAAAGAGTTGGAAGCCGACGGCGCGCCCAAGCGGGTTCGTCTTCTTGGCGAAAACCTTGTCGCCTTCCGCGACAGCAATAGCCAAGTCGGCTTGCTGGACGAGTTGTGCCCGCACCGCGGCGCGTCGCTGGTTTTGGCCCGCAACGAAGAATGCGGGCTGCGCTGCATCTATCACGGGATGAAGCTCGACGTTTCCGGCCGCGTCGTGGACTGGCCGTCCGAGCCGGACCAACGCCCGTTCAAGGAGCGCGTTCGCGCAGTGTCTTATCCGGTGCGGGAATCCGGCGGCATCGTCTGGGCCTATATGGGCCCACGCGACAGCCAGCCGGCTCCGATGGATTTCGAATTCACCCAACTTCCGCCGTCGCATAATGTGCTGGTGAAGGCGCGCATCGCCTGCAACTGGGTGCAGTGCCTTGAAGGCGTCATCGATTCCGCCCATACCAATTATCTTCACGCCGATACGTTTGAACCGGCCGGCGGCTTGTCCAACTCCGTCTACAAAGCCGACTCGCTGAAGGTTAAGCGGCCTTCTTCCGACGGCCATCCGCGCTTGGAAGTACAGGATACGCCCTATGGATTCCGCTACGCGGCGCTGCGCAAGCCGATCCTCGACGCGGACAAGAATGCCTATGTGCGCGTGACCTTATTCGTAGCGCCCTTCTATGCCTTGTTTCCGAGCCCCGCGGGCTGGGGAAGCTTGCAAGCTTTCGTACCGATCGACGACGAAAACACGATGCTCTACTTCGCGCGCTACAATTTCGAGCGCAGCGTCGATGCCGAGGAACGACAACGGCACGAAGCCTGGTCCGGCTTCCGCAAAGGCGTCGATCTCGACGACGAATACCGCATGATGCGCAACCGCGACAATAACTGGCTGCAGGATCGCGAGGGGATGAAGCGGGGCACCTCCTTCTCCGGCATCCAGGGCGTGCAAGCGGAGGACGCCATCGTGCAGGAAAGCATGGGGCCGCTCTACGACCGCTCCAGGGAGCATCTCGGCACCAGCGATCTCGCCATCGTGCGGATGCGCCGCCTCATGCTGGATTCGGTGAAGCGCTTCGAAAAAGGCGAAACGCCGCTCGGATTGGCGCAGCGTGTTGACTACGTCAAGCTACGCGCCGAGGAAGGCATGGTTCCGCTCAACAAATCCTGGCGGGACGAATGGGTCTCCGACGCGGCGTGAGCCTACAGCCGCCCTAGCTGCGGACGTGCGGCGACGGCGGCGGCGTTTCCTTTTCGGCTTTGATCCGCACGTCGACCACGGCGACACCGCCCTCCTCCACCACCTTGATCGCGGCTTCAAAAGCCTTGGCGAGTTCATCGCCCGCAACCACCGGGCCAAACCCCTGCGCACCCTGCCCGCGCGCGATCTGCGCGAAATCGATTTCCGGGTCGGTGATGCGCATGCCGATCCAGCGGTTTTCCGCCGGACGCTCGCGGGTTTTCGCCACGCGTTCCTGGTGCACCTCGTCGTTGAAAAGCGAACGGTTGTTGGCGACGACGAACAGCAACGGAATGCGGTAATGCACCGCGGTCCAGATCGCCGTGATGCCCATGAGGAAATCGCCGTCGCCGCAGACGCCGATGGGCAAACGGCCGGAGCCTTTGAGCGCCAGCGCCGCGCCGACGGAAATACCCGGGCCGGCGCCGACCCCGCCGCCGCCGTTTAAGCCGACATAATCCAATGGATGCGTGAACGGCCACGTCGCGCCATTCCACGACAATGATAGCGACGTCAGTGTCGTAGGGCGGTCGCCGACCGCTTTGCGCAGCGCCAGTGAAAGCTGGTCCATGGTGAGCTCGCCCGCAGTCTTCACCTCGACGGAAGCGGACTTCACCGGCGTGAATTTCTTCGGCTTGGCGTCAAAGCCAAGCGCCTCGATCAATGCCGGCACCACGGCTTCCGGATCGCCGGATAGGAAATAATCGACCGGCGGCAGCGCCTGATAATCCATGCTCCAGCCGTTATGCGCGCGGTAATCGACCGAGACCTGAATGATCTTCGCCTTTGGAGCCTCCGCGCCGAATAGGCTCGTCATCCAGCCGCCGAGATCGATCGGGTCGAGACTGAGGATTACGTCCGCTGCGCGAATGGCCTCGGCCGCTTCGCCCACGGGCGCGTGCAATGTGGGAAATCCGGCATGCAGCGGATGCTCGGTGGGGAATCCGGAACCGGTTTTCAAATCGGTCACCACCCGCGCATTCAAGCCTTCCGCCAGCGCAATGCGGGCGTTCCACGCCTCCATGCTGCGCGATGTGCGTCCGACTAAGATGACCGGGCGCTTGGCGCTACGCAAAATTTCCGCGGTTGCGCGAACGGCGTCGGCAGGCGCGCCGTTGGCAAGCGGCGGCATGTAGCGGTTGGCATCGATCGGCGCCACCGGCTTTTCCAGCGGCGCTTCCTGCATGCCGGCGTCGAAATTGATGTAGACCGGCCCCATCGGCGCGGTGTTGGCGATCCAGGCCCCGCGCAGCAGCGCCTCGCGCGCCGCCGCAGGCGACGACGGCTGGTCATCCCACTTGGTATAGCCGCGAACCAGCGCGCCCTGATCGCGGGAGGTGTGGATCCATTCGATCCAGGGCCGGCGTTTCGCCGCGTCGACCGGACCCGTCGCACCGAGGACGACGATGGGCATCCGGTCGCACCAAGCGTTGAAAATCGCCATGACCGAATGCATGAGGCCGACATTGGAATGCACCGCCGCCAGCATCGCCTTGCCGGTCACCTTGGCATAGCCGTGCGCCACAGCGACGGCATTTTCCTCATGCAGGCAGAGCAGCATCTGCGGACGTTCGTTGCCCAGATGATTGACCAGGCTGTCGTGCAACCCGCGATAGCTGGCGCCGGGATTCAGCGCGACAAAAGGAATATCGAGGTCGCGGAGCGTCTGCGCGATGATGTCGCTGCCAAATAATTTTCCTCCAGGCGGAGCAGGAAGCGGTCGCTCAATGGCGGTCGAATTGGTCGCGGCCAGTGTCTCCGGAGCTTGAGGTTTGTTCATTCCACTTGCGCCTTTTATTGATGCGTGCCGCCGCCACTCGCATGCCCGAGAGCCGCTAAACCGAGGCTTTCTCGTATCAAGACAGCGCGGGGGTGTACAGCGCCCGCGGAACGGCGGGAAGGTTGAAGGCGAGAATCTTGCTCGCTTGGCGGATGTGCGACGGCTAGGAATTTTCCTTCGCGCGTACCTTGGAGGCGGTGGGCCCGGTGTCGCCGGTGGCCTCCACGTAAAGCACTTCGTCCCGAAGCTTTAACCCATCGAAACCGGTGAGAACGCTGTTGCGGTGAAAATAAAGCAGGCCGCCTTCCTTGGTCAGCAGGAAGCCGAAATCCTGTTCGGGAACGAGCTCCGTCACCTGTCCCAGAAACTGCTGCGCTCCGTCGTGATGTGGCTCCTTGGTGCGGCCCTTAAGCTGCTCCTTGAAGTCCAGAAGCTGACGCTCGGCGATGCGGAAGGCCTCATGGATCGCATTATGCAGATCGGGGCGCTGGAATTTCTGTTGGAGGTGATCCGGCTCGTGGCTGACAACGATATCCTTGCGGCCTGGAATCCCAATTTCGATGTGAACCACAGGCGGGATCGTGTCTTGGCTATTAGTATTGCGCTGGTCTACGCGCACACGACAAGAGGTGATCCGATCGTAAAGCGTCTCCAGCGCCGCGACGCGTTTGCGGATTTCATCTTCCGCCCAAGCAGAACTTTCCATATTGTGGAAGGCGATTTCGAGAGGAACTTGCATCGTCGGATACCCGGTTGTTGCGCATTATACGTCCCCCTAAATAAACGCTTTCAACGCTGAATGTTTCCCTCCACGACACGCAGTCCTAAAGCATGTCCTTAATGGCGCGAATGAGCCGCCGGTCAACGCTGATCATTTCCGCCTCTGACGGCAATGACAATTTCTCCCGTTCTTCTGGCGAAATACGCCGACCCTGTAGGATGACGCGACCGTCAGGGGTAAGAAAAATGGATGAAGCGGCCTCTTCACTGTCTTTCCAAACCAGTTCGAGTCTGAATTTCACGGTTCCTCTCTCTACCCCGCCGCGCCGCAGACGGGTACCCGCTACTTAAACGGAATTATCAAAGCTTCGCTCAGTTGCTCCTTCGACAACGGGGCCGTTAGATATTTGAATGTGACCGCATCCGCCATGACCGCATCGAGGCCGACGAGGCGGTCGGGATCGAGATCGTTCCTGGGTATCAGATCGTCGCGAACGCGCTTTGCGACCGATTCCGGAACTTGGGCAAATTCGGCATAAGCCTTCAGCGCGGCTGGATCGGTATACATCCAGTTCAAAGTCTCGCGATATCCCTGCACGTATCGGGCCAAGGCGTCCCGGCGGTTTCTCAGCGCGTCAGCATTGGTGACGATCAGCCGGGCCGTCTGGTTCTGGAAAGTGGGAAGATCGCCGGCTTTGGCGATAATGCGCACCTTGCCCTCGTCGGCGGCCTGGACGGCGAAAGGAACAACCGCCCAGCCCACGTCGACTTGCCCGCTCATGAGCTGGGTGAAAGTGGCGGCGGGGCTTCCCGTGGCAACGGCTTGAAAATCGACATTATAATGTTTGCGAAACGCGAGAACGGCTTGGTGGGTGGAGGAGCCGTTGGTCGAATAGGCCACCGTCTTGCCAGCGGTGTCTTTCATGCTCTTGATCGGAGAATCCGCCCTGACATACCAGAGCAGATCATTGGCGCCCGACTGCGTGGCGCCGATGCCGCGGATCGGCGCTCCCTTGGCATAGGCCGCGAGCGCTCCGAACGTGCCCACCGCCGTACCGAGATCGGTGCTGCCGGAAATCACCGCTTGCTGGGTCTCGCCGCCGCCTTGAGTGTAAAGGACATCCAAGTTGAGGCCGTGTTTCTTGTAGAAGCCAGCCTTTTGCCCAAGCTCCGTGATCGAGGTTTCCCAGGCGCCACGCTGACCGACCGCCACTTTCAGTTGGTCTTCGGCATAAGCAAAGGATTGCGACAAAATCCAAGCGGCGACCGCGGCCATTCCCTTAAGAGTCAAACGATGCGTCATTTTCTTCCCCCAGTTATCAGTTGTTGCCGGCAAACTTCCGGCCTTAGTCATTCTTGCGGCGCGGATGCACCGGCCTACTCCGCAGCCGCTACATGCGCGGTCACCGCCTGCTCTTCCGCATAGAGACGATCGAGAATACGGCGCGCCTGAATTGCACCCGCGTCGGCGGTGATGTCGACGCGTGAAGCGTTCGGACGCAGATTGAGCATGCGCTGCTGGTTCTGGAAGACAGCGACGTCTTCCAGGAACGCGGTGTTG
The DNA here is from genome assembly GCA_034668785.1 of Alphaproteobacteria bacterium. Taxonomy (GTDB): domain Bacteria; phylum Pseudomonadota; class Alphaproteobacteria; order Rhizobiales; family Xanthobacteraceae; genus CANKHA01. The sequence goes on along the minus strand of JAXDOS010000159.1, from coordinate 16,940 downwards.
ATCTGGTCGAAAATCTTTTCCGTCGTCGCCGGATTATTCACATCGAAGTCGTGGCACTGGCCCCAGAAGTAATGACTCGTGGTTTCGGTTTCCGGCGTGATGGCGTTGAGGTTGCGCATGCTGATGCCGCGCACGCGGTTGCCCTCCGGCGCGCCGGTCCCCGTCGGGGCGCCGCCGACGTCCAGGCGCAGAATTGCCGGAGGCACGAAATCGATGATCTGCCAGCGATCGACATTTCCCGTGAAACCGCCAACCTTCACGAATGTCGGCGGCGGCGGGGTGTCGATCATCCAGCGCGTCACCAGAACATTATTCGCCGCGCGCTGCACTTTGACCGCTGCGTTCTCCACTAAGGCCGAGTTGCCGATGGTGGTTTCATGCACGAAGGCGAGATGCGTCAGGTCGAGCAGATTGTCGACCACAAGCTGCCAGTTCGCTTCGGCATGGAGGTAGGAAGTCTTGGCTCCCCAGGCAGGATCGTCCAGCCAATGAAAATCGGGAATGTCGTCGGGATTGGCGAGCGCCGGATCTCCCATCCAAATCCAGATCCAATGGTAACGCTCGACGACAGGATAGGTCTTGACCTGAGCAGATGAGGGAATGAGGTCCTGTCCCGGCACCTTCACGCACTTTCCGCTCCGGCCGAACTGAAGCCCGTGATAGTGGCATTGCAGCACGTCGCCGATCACTTTGCCCATGGACAGCGGCAGGCTGCGATGCGGGCAGCGATCTTCGAACGCGGCAAGCGTGCCGTCCTGAGAGCGGAAGAAAACGACCGGTTCGCCGAGAATGGTCCGCCCGAGAGGGCGCGTTTGGACCTCATGATCGGAAGCGCCAACGTACCAAAAGTTTCTCAGAAACATGGCGTTCTCCTTTCCGCCTGGATCACGGTGGAACCACGGCCGGCATCAAGCGGCAGATTATAAATCATGTTGCTCACGCGTGTATGCCCTTCTGCCTCATCCGTCATGCTGCGACTTTCGCCCCCGGCGGTCTACCAACCCAGGATTTTGGCTGTCTTCTCCAAGGTGGGCTTTGGAATTTCTGCGGCCTTTTTCACCAAGCTCGCAAGCTGCGCGCCGGTCTTCGGCCGGATGTCGAGTTGGAGCTTTTTGGCGTCAGCCAAAAGCTCCGGGTCGGCCAGCGTTTCCGCATAAGCCTTGCGCAGGATTTCGACGCGGTCGGCCGGCACCTCGGGAGCGACCCAGTTGTTATAGCCGATCGCCACCGGCAGGGTCACGAGCGCGGCGATTTGCCCCTCTTCCTCGGTCTTGGCGAGGTCGTTAAGCAGCGGAACGTCTTTAAGATCGGGGTCTTTCTCCAGGCCGATCTGGGCGATGATGTTGACCTTGCGCTCGCTCAGCCATTGCGGCCGCGTGCTGACCAAGGTGGAATAGGCCCCGCCTCCCCGCCCATCGACTTCGCCGCGTTCGATGGCGAGATTGCTGTCGTTGCTGCCGTCGTATCCGTTGATGACCTTGAACTTGGTTCCGACCATCGCGTTAAAGATCGCTGGATAGATATTCGCATCGGAAATGACACCGCTGCCGGCGAGCGGAACCTCCTGCTTCTTGGCATCGTCCAACGTCTTGATGCCGGAGGCGTGCCACACATAGACGACGTTGTTGGACGAGGCCATGCTGCCGAGCCAGGAGACCTTTGCGGCGTCGTATTCTCCGACGCTGCCTCCCAGAAGCTGGAACATCGGCGCGAACTGATTGACGGCCGCGATCACCGTGCCGTTTTTCGGCGCTGCCGTGTAGACATAGTTGGCGGCGCGGACCCCACCTGCGCCGGCCATGTTCTGCACGATAACGGTAGGGTGTCCTGGAATATGCTTGCCGAGATGCTGTGCCAGCAGGCGGGCATATAGGTCATAGCCGCCGCCGGGACCGAAGCCGACGATGATGTTGATCGTGTTGCCTTCATAGAAGTTCTTATCATCCGCCGCCGACGGCGCGGGCATGGCGGCGGCGGCCGCGGCAAAAATCAAAAACAGCCGCCGCTTCATTGCGCGCGTCAGAGACGTCATCGTCCTTAAGCTCCAATGTTGCCGGCTCGGCCGCCGGTCATCCGAACACGCCGCGCTCCTGGTAACTTTCGTATTCAGCATCGGTGAGGCCAACCAGATCGCGGAACACGAAATCGTTGTCGGCCCCGAGGCAAGGCGCCGGGCCAACGATGTCGCCTGGCGCTTCCTGCAGGTCGAAGCCGGGGAAACTATACGCCTGATCGCCCATCTCAGGATGGCGGCGCACCCGCCATTGCCGCCGCGCCGTGAGTTGCGGATCGGAAAACAAACCCGCCATGGTCACCACCGGATAGGCGGCAATGCCCGCCTCTTGCAAGCTCGCCGCTGCAGCTTCCGCGCTGCGCTCGCGTGTCCAGGTGGAAATCAGTTCCTCTAGCGGCTCCTTGTGCGCGCGGCGTGCATCCGCCGTGGCGAAGGCTGCTTGCGTGGCAAGCCTCGGATTCCCGAGCACGCCCGCGAGCGCGGCGAAATCTGCGTCCGACCAGCACGACAGCGCCACCCACTCGTCGCCTCGGCAAGGAAACGCGCCGTGCGGAGCGGCTTCGTCATCGTCATTGCCACGCCGGTCGGGCACGTGACCCGTCGTGAAATATTCCTGCAGCGCGCCGCCCATGAAAAGCAGGCCGCTTTCATATTGCGACAGATCGATCCAGCTTCCCTTGCCGGTTTTCTTGCTGTTGACGAGCGCGGCCAGCACCGCCGAAGCGCCGAGCGTGGAGGCGATGTAATCGATATAGGGGCCGTAGAGCAGTTGCGGCGGTCCGTCGGGATGTCCGGTCATGCCGCAAAAACCTGCGAGCGCGGAAAGCTGCGAGCCGAATCCCGGCGTATCAGCGCGCGGTCCGGTCTGGCCCATATTGCAGGTGGAGAGCATCACCAGCCGCGGATTAGCCTCGGAAAGCTTTGCATAGCCCAAGCCGAGGCGCTCCATGACTCCCGGCCGCATATTCTCGACCACGAGATCGGACCAATTGATGAGCCGCCGCGCCAGATCCAAACCTTCCGGTTTTTTGACGTCGATGGTGACGCCGTATTTCGAATCGTTGAAGAAACTGAAGCAGCCGCCGCGGTTGAGGCCGGGCTTATTCCCCGCGAAGGGAGGATATTGCAGGCGGAAGCCGTCGGGACGGTCGGACGATTCCACATGCACGACCTTGGCGCCGAAATTGCCCAGCACCTTTCCGATATGCGGGCCTGCGGCATAGCCGCCGAACTCCACGACGTTGAGGCCATCCAGCGCCTGGGGAACGCCGCTCATGGCTTGCTCCCGGCGCGTCGGGGGATTGGTTGCGCTTGCGCCAGAGGCGTACCGGCAGCGTGACGCAGCGGCGGACGTTCGCCGTCGATGATCGCGAAGCTGCCGCAATAAGTTTCGTCGGAGCCTGCGACCTTTTGAAAGTAGCCGCGTTCTTCGATCTGTGGATCGGTGACGATGTCGGCGACCGTGGAAACCGGATAGCCGAGCATCTCGCGCTTATGCGCTTCGATCAGATATTCGCGCTTGGTGACGCCCGCGAAGAATTTCATCGCGGGCGCTTCGAGCGCATCGACCTCTGCCTGGTCGGCTTTGGTCGGGTCGAAACGCGCCCAATCGATCGAGGCGAGCGGGCCAAGCTTAGCGCCACGTTCGCGCATCCAGGCGACAAGCTGTTCGTTGGTGCGCCGCCCGGCGACGCCGCCGTAGAAGATGAAGTTCAGCCAGCCATCCTTGCATGGCCAGAATACGCGATAACGCGCGCCCTTGATCGAGCGGCCGGTCATGAAGGCGCCCGCACGCGTGGCCACCACGCCGTTGAGATCGTAGAAGGCGGGCGCGTGCGACAGCGCGATCAGCACGGAGGACTGCGCCGAGACCTCGACCAGGTCACCCTGCCCCGTCCGTTCGCGCTGAAATAATGCCACCAGCGCACCCGAGGCAGCATGCGCGCCGGCCCACGAATGGGATTGCGGCTCGCTCACCCGCACCGGCACCCCGTCAGGCTCTCCCGCCATCGACATGGCGCCGCCCGCCGCCATGATTTCCAGGTCACTCGCGCGCCAGCCGCTGCGCGGACCCGTGCGTCCGAATGGCGTGATGGCGACGACGATCAGGCGCGGATAGCGTTCACGCAGGTCATCCGGATCGAGCGCCGGATCGGAATCCGGCGATGGTGTGAGGAGGCAAATATCCGCCTTCGCCAGCAGTGCATCGAGTTCCGCTTTGCTGGCGGCAGGATTTTTCGGATCGGTATCGAGGACCCGCTTATTGACGTTGAAAGCGCGCCAATCGGGCCGGGTACGATCAGTACCCGGCCCGTCGATCTTGATCACGTCGGCGCCAAGATCGGCGAGGACCCGGCCGGCGAGCCAGCCGAGCCGGTCCGTCGCGTCGATGACTAGGACGTCCCCTAACAACATGGCCGTCCCCGATGTGGCGCTCCTTAGCGTCCCGTCCGTGCCAGCGAGTGCACCCAGCCGACCATGCGCGACTTGGCGTTCTCGATGTCCTTCGCGGTGAAGAAGTCCTCGGGTTTCACCTTGTCGATTGGATAGACCGGCCGCAGGAAGTCGCTCTCGTAACCGAACGGCACCGTGGCATCGATGCCCATGCCGCCTTCGAACTGCGTGTTCGACGCCGTCCATTGCTTGTCGCCCGCGGTCATGCGCTCGGCCGGCATGAAGGTCTGGCCGCGCCCACCCGGGATCGGGTTGAGGATGTCGGTCCGCGGATTGACGCGCGTGGTCAGGCACCACATCACGTCATCCATGGAATAGGGATCGACGTCCTCGCTCACCGCGATGGCAAGCCGCATGCCCTGCGAGCAGGACAGCGCCGCGCCGAGGAAGTTGCGCTGCCAGCCTTCGTCGATCTGGTGGCGCTTTTTCACCTGGATGATGCAGCCGCCCCAGTCGGTCATCGAATAGGGGATGACCACGTCCTGCACGATCCCCGGCTGCAATCGGTCGCACAGTTCGAAGATCGCCGCCTCGCGCACCGTGGTGTCGATGTTGTGGTCATCGAGCGTGTGGACGCCCAGCGCGAAGATGATCGGCTTCGTCTCCGGCTTGCGCATGGTGACGGCGGTGACATGGAAGGTCGGCGCCTTATACGCCTTGCCCATGTAGCCGGCCCATTCCGGATGGAAGTGGAAACGGCCCTGGATGTTGGCGTCTTCCGACTCTTTCGTCTCGTAGCGGCGGTCGCGCGGATGCACATAGCCTTCCAACACGAGCTCCGCGTCGGCGAGCGTATAGGCCTCAATCGTGCGACACTTCACCATGCGGATCGGCGCGCCCTGCACGGCGCCGGCGATGGCGATTTCATCGCAGCCCATCGGCAGCACCGCATAGTCGAAGCCCGCGCCCGCGAGCAAAGTGCAAGCCGGCGGCACGCCGAAGCACATGGTCATCGGGATCGGCTTGTCGTCTTTGTAGTATTTGTTGGCGACCTGCCACATGTGGGAGCCGGGAGAAATCTGGAACGTGCCGACATTGCCCCAGCGGAAGTTCATGCGGTTGTAGCCCAGGTCGGTGCCGCCATCGAACTGATCGAAGCTGATGCAGCGGATGCCGGAGCCGACTGTCAGCTCCGGTTCGTAGGTCGTATGCCGGATCGGCACCAGATGCTTGTTCACGTCGTCCGGCTTGAGAATGACATGCTCCTGCACCGGAGCGTCTTTCTGGTCGATGATCTCCGGCTTCAGCGGCTTCCGGATCGCCGCGGCGATCTTCTTGGTGCGCTCGACGTCGTCTTTCCAGCCAAACATCTTGTTGATGACATTCATGTCACCGAACAGATTGGTGATAACCCGGTGATTCGGTTTACCCTTGACGTTGTTGAAGATGACCGGGCAGCCGCCATCCAAATGCTTCTGCAGACCGGTGACTTCAAGGTCGGGATCGACCTCCTTGTCGGTTTCGATCAGATCGCCCTCTGACTTGAGCCATTCGAGCGTGCTGCGGAGATCACGCGTCTCCTTGGTCATGGGAGACAACGACTCCTTACGGACTGCCTTTTGCATTACGTCTCAACTCCTGTATTCGGGCGGGCTTCCGGCCCGCTTGTTGTAGGGACAATTGCGAAAATCACCCCGGCCACAGAACATCGGCCAAGATAAGCGGCCTACTTCTTCGGCGGTGGTATTTGAATGAGTTCGTCGGTCTGCTCCTTCGTCAGCGGCGCCGTGATGTATTTCATCTGAATCGCATCTGGCATCATCGAATCGAGACCGACGATTTTGTCCGGCGTCAGCGCGGTTTTCGGGAAGAAATCGTCGCGGCTGCGCTTGGCGAGTGCATCAGAGATATTCATGAACTCGGTATAATGTTTCAGCGCCGCCGGATCGGAATACATCCAGTCGATCGTCTCCCGATAGGCTTGCATATAGCGGGCGATGACGTCCTTACGCTTTGCCAAGGTATCGGTATTGGTGATCAGCACGCGCACGGTCTGCCCGCGGAACACATCGGCGTCGTTGCCGCTCGCGATGATGCGTATTTGACCCTTGTCGAGTGCATCGAGACCGAACGGTGGTGCCGCCCAGCCGACGTCGACTTGGCCCGACATAACCTGCGTCAATGTTCCGGGAGGGCCACCGGTGCCTGTCGGCTTCGCCGTGAGACCGTATTGCTTGATAAAGGCGAGCACGGTGCCGTGTGTCGACGAGCCATTAGTCGAATAGGCGATGGTCTTGTCGTTGGTGTCCTTCAACGTCTTGATCGGTGAATCCGCCTTCACATACCAAAACAGGTCCTTGGCGCCGGTGGATTCGGCGCCGATGATCCGGACCGGGGCATTTTTGGCATAGGCGCCGATGACGCCCAGAGTTCCCGCCGCGACGCCGATATCGACGCTGCCGGAAATCACCGCCTGCTGGGTTTCGCCGCCGCCTTGAGTATAGAGCAGTTCAAGCACGAGGCCGTGCTTTTTGAAGATACCGCCGCGCTGTCCAAGTTCGGATACCGAGGTATCCCAGTTGCCGCGCTGGCCGATCGCCAGCTTCACCGTGTCCTCAGAAAACGCGGCTGAAGTGGTGAGCGTCAGTGTCGCCGCGGCCGCAAGCGGAGCCATCCAGTGCAACAATCGCGTGTTCATGTCTTCCTCCCATTTGCGAGCACTTTTTGTCGGCTCGCGTAACGATTCAGCTTTTCTTCAAACCTAAAGTCGCCTGCTTGGCGTCCCTGTGTCGTCACGGTTTAGCGGCCGGCGCCGGTGCCACCTGTTGCGTCGCCATGATCTGGATTGCCCTGTCCACCGTTTCTTTCGGCGTGGCGTAAAGTTCCGCCAACAGCTTCTCGATGGTTGCCGGAGAAATCGGATCGACATCCATATTCAAACGTTTGGCATCGGCGAGAAAGGCCGGATCCTTCATGGTTTCGTCGAAGGCCTTCCTCAGCGCCGCGACGCGATCCGGCGGCGTGCCGGGGGGAGCCGCAAAAGGTCGCGCCATGATCTGGCTGGCGACCAGCAGCTTCAAAACCTGCACCTGTTCCGGAGTTTTCACCAAGTCTGTAATCAGCGGAACATCCGGCAAGTTCGGCTCTTTGGTGATGGAAGCTTGCACCAGAAGATTGACCTTCTTGTCCCTGATCCAATCGGGGTGTTGGGCCTTCAGCGTGCTGTAAGACAGGCCGCAAAAACCGTCGATCTCCCCGCGTTCCATGGCCAGAGACATATCGTTAGTGCCAGGAAAGCCAGTAACCAGCTTTATCTTGGCGTCAAAGATGCCCTTGATGATACTGGCAAAGACGTCCGGGTCGGACCCTGCCTGATTGCCGCCCGCGGTAAACTGCTTGGTCAGCATGTCATCCCATTTCTTGATCTGAGATGTGTGCCAAGAAATGCAAAGGCTGACGTCCGAGGTGATGCTGCCGATCCAGCTTAATTTTCTGCCGTCGAACTTGGCAGCGCCCGTCGTGTCCATCAGCGGATCGATAGGAAGGTTACGGCCGAAAGTAGCGATGACGGTGCCATCCTTTGGCGCAACACTGTCGAGATAGAGCACAGCCTTCAGGCTGCCGGCTCCCACCATGTTTTGCGGAACAATCGATGGGTTGCCGGGAATATGCCTGCCGAGGTGAACGGCAAGCAGGCGGGCGTAGGCGTCATAGCCGCCGCCGACGCTATAGCCGATGACGATATAAACGTTCTTGCCCTTGTAGAAATCTGCGGAAGCCTGGGACCACGCCGGCGCAGCCGCGGAAAGCATGAGAGAAGCGGTTGCTACCAAAGCGGCAACGAGCCTCCACGCCGCTCTCGCACCCTCCCGGCAAATCGTCACACGATTTGTCTGCATTTGCGCTCCCTCAGATTTCTTTTCTTATGCTGCGGATGTTTGCCGGCCAGCTGACTGGTCCTTGGTCGGAATCAGCTTGTCCATTTTCGGCGTCACGCCGTTCTTTTTCATCTCCTCGAGCCACATCTGGTGAATTCGGGGATCCTGATCCTCGTATTCGATCTGACCGCCGCCTTCTTTCAGGCTCAACGATACGCCCGGCTTGTCGCCCGGCTTCGCCGCGATCAGCGACTTGCGTTGCGACAACATGGTCGGATAGCGCAGGCCACCGACGGCCGTGGCGAGATAGCGCGCCGGATGACCGCTGGTGTTGAAGTGCTGATGGAACTGCTGGTCCGCCGGCGGAAATACCGTGCCGTGCTTCCAGTCGATGCGCCGGAAGTCCTTGTCGCCGTCGTACCACAGGATCGAATAACCATGGCCGGTGACGCACATGACATGGAAGCTCGGGCCATGGCGGTGACCCTTTTTGTAGGTGCCGACCGGCATTTCCGAGATATGCGCATGCATCGTGCCGTCCGCGAGCACGAACATGATGTTGGTGCCGCCGGCGCCGCGGTCGCCCCAGGTCTTCAACTCGATGCTGCCGAGATCGGGAACGAAATTCGTCTCCCACATGTGGTTGCCGGGCCGCACGGTGATGAGATCGCCTTCGCCGGCAAAATATTCGTTCTTGCCGGTGCGCTCGATGAATTCGAAGTCGGTGTCGAAGACGAAGCGCTCGTTGTGGAAGACGTTCATGATCATCGGCATGTTGGTGGTGCTGACGATCAGCGCGCGCTCGGTGCCGCTGGCGTTGAAATGCCGATGCTTGGCATTGAGCGGCACGGAGAACAGGGCCTTCGGGCCCCATTCGAAGCTACGCTTTTGCCCATCGGCGAATTCGATCTGCGTGCTGCCGGTGCCTTCGAGGACGTAGAACACATCCTCATAAATATGCCGCTGCGGGATGGTCGATTTGCCCGGCGGAAGCTCGAACAGGAACATGTTGGAGAAGTCGCCGCGGCCCATGAGATGCACGGCCGCACCCTTCACACCGTAACGCGGCCAATCGCCCGTCTTCACCGAGAACAGGTCGATGCCGTAGTCCTCGGTCACCGGGAGGCCTTCGTTCTTGATCCAATCGAGGTAGGGATCGATGCCGTATCGCGGCTGTTGTGCTTCGCTCATTTTTGTTTCCTCACCAGTGATATCTGTGCCGAAAGTGCCTAACCGCTGAGACTTGCTGTCCCCGATTGTAGAGAAGCAAGCAAATCGCTCGATCCTTGGACGGCGACGCGCTGATGATAAAAGCGCAGACCGTACAGGCCGCCTAGTTCTGCTCCGTTGCCGGCGCGGCCGGGACCGCCGTGATTGCATTGGGGCATGACGATGCCATGGCCCGTGTGCGTCGTCGCTATGGCGGGATCGACAGCCAGGACCCGGCCATGGCTTGGAGCAATAGCCCCAACAAGGCGCGCCAGCGCGGCTTTGTCCTCGCCGAAGATCGAAGCAACCAGCGAGCCGCCGCCGCGCGCGATCAGGCTAGAAGCTTCCTCTTCGTTGCGATAGGGCACGATTGTCGCGGCGGGACCAAAAATTTCCACTTCGTGCACTGCCTGCGCCGTCGAACCCTCCTTCGCCCGCAGCAGCGTCGGCGAAATGAAGGCTGATTTAGCAGGGTCGATGCCGTCAAGCTTGGGCGCTTCCGCACCGCCGTAAACAATCGAAGTCTCCCCCGCCAGACGGCGAATGCCCTCGAAGGCGGCGGCTTGTTGTCCGCGTGAAACCACCGGGCCCATGCGGACATCCTCGCGCCGCGGATCGCCGACAACGATAGCGGCAAGTTTTGACTTCAGCGTCTCGGACACCGCATCCGCCTGCCCGGCCGGCACGAAAACGCGACGAATGGCGGTGCACTTCTGCCCCGCCTTCACCGTCATTTCGCGGATGACTTCGCGCACGAACGCATCGAAGGCAGGGTTTCCCGGCTGCGCGTCGGGCGTAAGCAGCGCGGCATTGATGCTGTCGGCTTCGATGTTGATGGGGACACCGCGCGCCACGACATTGGCGTTCCCGCGAATCCGGGCCGCCGTATCCGCGGAACCGGTAAAAGCGATGACATCGTCGCCGGTAAGTTGCGACAGCAGGTCGCCGGCTCCGCCGCACAACAAGCTGATCGCGCCTTCCGGCAAGACATTGGCGGCGACGACGTCGCGCACCATGACATGGGCGAGCAGCGCGGTGGCCGAGGCTGGTTTCGCCAGGAATGGAATTCCCGCGAGAAGAGAAACGGCGGCTTTCTCCCACAAGCCCCAGCTCGGGAAATTGAAAGCATTGATGTGAACGGCGACACCGCGGCGAGGCACCAGCAAATGGATCGCTTGGTAATTCTCAGCCTTCGCCAGCCGGATCGGCTTCTCGTCCAGCAACTGGCGGGCATCGCCCAGCCCCGATCCCAGACGTGCATAATATTTCAGTGTGCCGATGCCGCCGTCGATATCGATGGCCGCGTCTATTTTAGTATTTCCCGAATTTGCGACCGCGATCGCCTCATAACGCGGACGATTGGCAATAAGCACATCGGCAACCGCGGAAAGAAGCTTCCCCCGTTCTGCGAAACTCAGCGCGCGCAACGCCGCTTGGCCGCGCGTGCGTGCAAAATCGAGCGCAGCTTTGAAATCGAGACCTTTCGCCGAAACCGTGGCGAGCACGTCTCCCGTCACGGGATCAACAAGTTCAGTTTCGACGCCACTTCCACGCAGCCAGCGGCCGGCCAGATAACTGTCCAGGTTTTCCGGGGCTGAACTCATGAATCACCGCATGAACGCCGAAAACACGGCACGAATGCCGGAACCGCCGCACGAACGCGGCAAAGCATCGTACGAACGCCGGCTTCCAAGCGGCGGCTTGAAGCCGGTAAGCAACATCGATAGCAATACGTCATTGGCCCGTATCCCGTCGATGAAATACCGGATGATGCATTATATTGCAACCCTTGCGAGGCGAGAATGGCCGAGCGACCGCTAAAACCCGCAGCCGCGCCCGCATCCTTGCCGGCGACCGGGGACCTCAAAGCCTTCCTGCTGCGGCTCGGCGAGCGCGTGCGCAAGATCCGCAGCGGCCGCGGCATGTCGCGCAAGGCGCTGGCCAAACATTCCGACGTTTCCGAGCGCTATCTCGCCCAGCTCGAAGGCGGCACCGGCAACTGCTCCATCATATTGCTGCGCCGCATCGCCCAGGCGCTGAACGTGCCGGTGGCGCAGCTGATCGACGACCGCCCCGACCGTTCCATCGAGAATGTGCTGATGCGGCAACTGCTCGACCGGCTCTCGCCGAACCAGGTCGCCGAGGCCCGCGAACTGTTGCTGTCGCGCTTCGGCGGCCCAACCACCGAGGTGCGCAGCGGCCGGATCGCGCTGATCGGTTTGCGCGGCGGCGGCAAGTCGACGCTCGGGCAATTATTGGCCGCGGAATTGAGCGTGCCTTTCATCGAGCTCGACCGCGAGATCGAACGGCAAAGCGGAATGGCGCTCTCCGAATTGTTCGAGATGTTCGGGCAGGCGACATTTCGCCGCATGGAGCGCGCGGCGCTGGAAACCACGCTGGAGGAAAATCCGCGCTTCGTGCTCGCCACCGGCGGCGGCCTGGTCACCGAAGCCAGCACCTTCGAACTGCTGCTCACGTCCTGCCTCACCGTGTGGGTGCGGGCCAAGCCGGACGACCATATGAACCGTGTGGTGGAGCAGGGAGATTTGCGTCCGATCACCGGCAACACGCGGGCGATGGACGACCTGGTCGCCATCCTCGCCAGCCGCGAGCCGCTTTACGCCAAGGCGGACCTCACGCTCGAGACCGGCGGCCAGACGCCGGAGCAGAGCCTGCGCGGCGTGCTCAAATTGTTGGGGCCGATGACTACCGAAGATCGGAGCGCTGCTGCGGCGGCGAGGTGAGCGGCGTTCAGGCCGCTCCTACATAATTGCATCAAGCCAAGACATTCTGATATCGCCCTCGCCTAGCTGTGGATGCGCGTATGCCGCCTGAGTTCACCGTCGCCGGAAAAAAAATCGAAGCCGTGTGGCACGGCCCTTCTCCGGACCGGGCGCCGACGCTGGTGTTGCTGCATGAAGGGCTCGGCTGCGTCGCCCTATGGCGGGACTTTCCCGAAAAGCTCGCGCAACGCACCGGCTGTGGCGTGCTGGTCTATTCGCGGCCCGGCTATGGCAAGTCCGATCCGGTGCCGCTGCCGCGCCCGCTGACCTACATGCATGACGAGGCTTCCGAAGTCCTGCCCGCGGTGCTGGACCAGGCGAAGATTCAAAAATGCATCCTCGTCGGCCATAGCGACGGCGCCTCGATCGCCGCCATCTATGCCGGCGGGCGGCAGGATTTCCGCGTCCGCGGCCTGGTGCTGCTGGCGCCGCATTTCTTCTGCGAGGATATTTCCGTCCGCAGCATTGCCGACGCCAAGGAGGCCTACGAGAAGACCGACCTGCGCGAGCGGCTCGCGCGCTACCACGGCGATAATGTCGACGTCGCCTTCTGGGGCTGGAACCGGGCCTGGCTCGATCCGGACTTCCGGAACTGGGACATCACGGAATTTCTGCCGACCGTGCGCGTGCCGATGCTTGTCATCCAGGGCCGGGACGATCAATATGGAACCGCGGCGCAGATCGAGACGGCTCAGAACGAGACCTTTTGCCCCGTCGAGGTGCTTTATCTGGATCGCTGCCGCCACGCCCCGCATTTTGATCAGCCGGACGCAACTCTGGAGGCAATTGCCGAGTTTGCCCAACGGCTGCTGATAATCCACGAAGGCGCGGCGCCGGCGGCTTGAACCGGTTGAATGACAGGCCTACATGCATTTTAATGCAAAATCCCTGTTGAGGGTAGCCAAGCTAGCCGTTTTCGTGCATAATAGTGCATAATCAGGGGATTTTCGATGGCGGTTTCCGAGGCAAAGACCAAGCGTATTGAGTTCCAGACCGATCCGGGCCGCTACCGGCACTGGCGCATCGAGATCGAAGGCAACATCGCCTTTCTGGTGATGGACGTCGACCCGAGCGGGGGCCTGAGCGACCAATACGAATTGAAGCTGAATTCCTACGACCTCGCCGTCGACATCGAGCTTTGCGACGCGGTGCAGCGGCTGCGCTTCGAGCATCCGGAAGTCGGCGCCGTGGTCATCAAGTCCGGCAAGGACAACGTCTTCTGCGCCGGCGCCAATATCCGCATGCTCGGCAAGGCCACGCACGGGCACAAGGTCAATTTCTGCAAATACACCAACGAGACGCGGCTTTCGATCGAGGACGCCTCGGAAAATTCCAAGCAATTCTACGTCTGCGCCATCAACGGCACCGCCGCCGGCGGCGGCTATGAACTGGCGCTCGCCACCGACCACATCATGCTGGTCGACGACCGCAAGTCCGCGGTGTCGCTGCCGGAGTTGCCGCTGCTCGCGGTGCTGCCGGGAACCGGCGGCATTACGCGGGTGACCGACAAGCGCAAAGTGCGCCGCGATCTCGCGGATATTTTCCTCTCGGTCGAAGAAGGCGTGCGCGGCAACAAAGCTGTGGAATGGCGTCTTGTGGATGAAGTGGTGCCGAATTCGAAATGGAAGGAAGCCGTCAGCGCCCGCGCGCAGGAACTGGCGGCGAAATCCGACCGGCCGAAGAACGCCAAGGGCATCAAACTCAATGCGCTGGAGCGCAAGGTCGCGGACGACCGGCTGTCTTACAAACATGTGGATGTGGAGATCGATAGAGCGCGGCAGCTTGCCACCATCACGCTGCGTGCGCCTGCCGATCCGGTGCCGGCTTCCGCCGAGGCCGCGCAGGCGCTGGGCGACAGCTTCTGGCCGCTGGCGATTGCGCGCGAACTCGACGACGCCATGGTCAACTTGCGCTTCAACGAGGCCAATATCGGCGTGCTGCTGTTCCGCGCCGAAGGCGACGCCAAGGCGGTGCTGGCCTATGACGAATTTCTGGAAAAGGCCAAGGGCGATTGGCTGATGCGCGAGATCCGCCATTTTCTCAAGCGCGTGTTCAAGCGCGTCGACATGATGGCGAAGACGCTGGTGACGCTGGTAGAGCCCGGCACTTGCTTCGCCGGCACGCTGGCGGAACTGGTTTTCGCCGCCGACCGCTCCGTCATGCTGATCGGCGCCCGCGAAGGCGACAACCGCCCGCCGGCTTCCATCATTCTCGGGCCGGCGAATTTCGGCTTCTATCCCATGGGTAACGGTCTCACCCGGCTGCAATCGCGTTTCCTCGGCGAGCCGGAAAGCCTCACCCGCGCCAAGGCCAAGATCGGCGTGCCCGTCGAAGGTCAGGAAGCCATGGAGACCGGTCTCGTCACGCTGGCCTTCGAGGACTTCGACTGGGAAGACGAACTGCGGGTCATGCTCGAAGCCCGCACCAGCTTCTCCCCCGATGCCTTGACCGGCATGGAGCAGAATTTGCGCTTCGCCGGTCCGGAAACCACGGAAACCAAGATTTTCGGCCGGCTGACCGCCTGGCAGAATTGGATCTTCCAGCGCGCCAACGCCATCGGCGAAAAGGGCGCGCTGAAGCTCTATGGCAGCGGCGTGCAGCCGACGTTTGAGAAGGAAAGGGTCTGACCATGAATATCATGAATGTCGATTACAACGGCCTGATCCCCAACAACGTCGGGCTCGGCAGCGACGTGCGGGTGCAGAAGGCGCTGGAGAAATGGCACCCCGGCTTCATCGATTGGTGGTTCGACATGGGCCCGGACGGGTTCCAAACCTCGGACGTTTATCTGCGCACCGCCATCAGCGTCGATCCCAAGGGCTGGGCGAAATTCGATTACGTGAAGATGCCGGAATACAAATGGGGCGTGCTGCTGGCGCCCCAAGTTGAAAACCGCAAGATTCCGTTCGGCACGCATAAGGGCGAGGATGTCTGGCAGGAAGTGCCGGGCGAATACCGCTCCATGCTGCGCCGGCTGATCGTGATCCAGGGCGACACTGAACCCGCGTCGGTGGAACAGCAGCGCTATCTCGGCAAGACCGCGCCGTCGCTCTACGACTTGCGCAACCTGTTTCAGGTCAACGTCGAGGAAGGCCGGCATCTCTGGGCCATGGTCTACCTACTGCAAAAGTATTTCGGCACCGACGGTCGCGAGGAAGCGGAAGCTCTGTTGCAGCGCCGCTCCGGCGATGCCGACACCCCGCGCATGCTCGGTGCTTTCAACGAGAAGACGCCGGACTGGCTGTCATTCTTCATGTTCACCTTCTTCACCGACCGTGACGGCAAGATGCAGCTCGAAGCGCTGGCGCAATCCGGCTTCGATCCGCTGTCGCGCACCACGCGCTTCATGCTCACCGAGGAAGCCCACCACATGTTCGTGGGCGAGACCGGCATTGCGCGCGTCATCGAGCGCACCTGCGCGGCGATGAAGGAGGCCGGCATCACCGATCCTTACGCCAAGGAAGCGATCCGCAAGCTCGGCGTCATCGACCTGCCGACCATGCAGAAGAAAGCCAACCTGCATTTCTCGCTGTCGCTCGATCTGTTCGGCAACGAGATTTCCACCAATGCCGCGAACGCGTTCCATGCCGGGCTTAAAGGCCGCTTCCGCGAGGACAAGATCGACGACGATCACCAGCTTGAGAACGGCACCTACCCGGTGCTGCGCCTGGTGGACGGCGCCATCGTCAATCAGGACACCCCCGCGCTCTCGGCGCTCAATATGCGGCTGCGCGACGACTATGTCGCCGACTGCAACGCCGGCGTCGGCCGCTGGAACCGCGTCATCGATAAATTCGGCATTCCGTTCCAGATCAAGCTGCCGAATGTCGCCTTCCACCGCCATATCGGCGAATTCGCCGGCATCAAGGCGGATTTCGACGGCAAGCTGCTGGACGACGCCGAATGGGAAAAGCGCAAAGGCGAGTGGCTGCCCGACAGCGACGACCGCGCCTATATCGAAAGCCTGATGAAGCCGGAATATGCGGCCGGCAAATATGCCGGCTGGATTTCGGCGCCCAAGGTCGGCGTCGACAACAAGCCCGGCGATTTCGAATACGTGAAGATTCACGAATAGATCGCCGGCCGCGTCTGGCCTACGTGCCTGCTGATCATTATGGTGCCGCTGGCCCCTCGCGGGGCCGGCCGCCTTTCAGCATCAAGGAAAGACTGTGGCTACAGACACGACCACATCCGCCGCAAGCGCGGCGCCAACAAAGGCACCCGGCGAACCTATTGAGGTGCGCGTAGCGGATATCCGCCCAGCGGCGCGCGACACCAACATTTATGAATTTCGCCGCGTCGACGGCAAGCCCCTGCCCTCCGCCGCGCCCGGCGCTCACATCGACATCAAGCTGCCCAATGGGCTGGTGCGGCAATATTCGCTGCTGACCTCGACGGCCGATCCGGAAAGCTACACCATTGCGGTCAAGCGCGATCCCTCGGGCCGCGGCGGCTCAAGTTACATGCATGGCGAGTTGAAGGTCGGCCAGACCTTGCGGATTAAAGGCCCGCGCAACAATTTCCCGCTGGTCGACGCCGAGCACGTCATTCTCATTGCCGGCGGCATCGGCATCACGCCGATCTTCTGCATGGTGCAGGAGTTGGTGACGCAGCAACGCTCCTGGAAACTCCACTATTCCAGCCGTTCCCGGGCCGACATGG
>JAXDOS010000158.1:0-10102 GCA_034668785.1 Alphaproteobacteria bacterium | reverse complement strand
CGCGCTGCACCTCAAACTGGCTGTAGATACCGGCCTTCGCCTTCTCCAGCACGTCGAGCGATAAATCAGTGGCAAGGATCTCGACGCGCCAGCCGGCGAGCTTGGCGCCCATTTCCTTGAGGCTGATGGCGAGCGAATATGGTTCCTGCCCGGTAGAAGCCGCCGCGCACCAGATACGAATGCGCCTGTGCTCTGTCCGGGCGGCGAGAAGCGCCGGCATCATCGTATTACGGAAATGTTCGAACGGAATTTTGTCGCGGAAGAAGAGCGACTCGTTGGTCGCCATTGCTTCCACCACTTCGACGATAAGCGGTTCGGCGGCGGGCTCTCGCATTTTTTGGATAAGTTCGCCAAGACCCGGCACGCCCACTCTGCGTGCGATAGGCAACAGCCTACTCTCGACCAGATAGCGCTTGTCCCCCGCCAGCAAGAGACCGGAACGGTCCTTCAGCAATTTGCGCAAATAATCATAATCAGATGGGGTCACTGCCGGTCTCCCCAAAACAAACGCACGACTTTCGCAGCAATTCGATCAAGCGGAAGCACAGCGGAGCAAAGGCCGGCATGCGCGACCGAACCAGGCATGCCCCAAACAACGCTGGTGGCCTCATCCTGCGCCATCACGCTGCCGCCGGCGGCGACAACAGCGGCGGCACCCTGGGTGCCGTCGGACCCCATTCCAGTAAGTACCAGCGCCAAATTCCAGGCTCCCCAGACCTTGGCGGCGGAGGAGAACAGCGGATCAACGGCCGGTCTGCAGAAATTGATTGGGGCGCTATCGCTGATGTCAGCCACAGCGATGCCGTTGCGGCGCGCGACCTGCATATGCTTGCCGCCGGGCGCGACATAGATGGTGCCTGCAACGAAGGGTTCCCCGTCCTCGGCTTCATGAGCGGGGCGACCGCTCACGCGCGCGATGTGCTCGGCCAAAATGGTGGTGAAGGTCGGCGGCATGTGCTGCGTGATCAGCACCGGAGTGCGATCGAGCACGCCGTTGAGCCCGCCAATAAGAGTGCCCAGCGCCTGCGGACCTCCCGTCGATGAGCCGATTAGCAATACACGCGGCGGCGAAAGCGGGAAGGGACGCAACTTGATCTCTGTTAATGAACGCAGCGCATGCGGAACGCTATGCGCCGCGGTATCCGCCCCGTCGGCCTGAAGCGGCGGCGCCGGAATAACCGGTGGGCCAAGAGCGGGAATGCCGAGATTGCGCTGCCGCCGCCGCCAGCCCAGTTGGCGAATTTTCTCCACCAAGTCGCGCTGGAACGTGGCTGATGCGGCGACTTCGTGCTGGCTTTCCGGCTTCGGAATGTAATCGGCGGCACCGAGCGAAAGCGCCTTGAGCGTCACCTCGGCGTTGCGCCGCGTGAGCGTGGATACCATGATGACGACGAGATTCCGCTTTTTCCGCAGCAGTAGCGGCAGCGCGGAGATTCCGTCGAGAATGGGCATTTCGACGTCGAGAAGGACGACTTCGGGATCGGTCTGTTCCAGCCGCTCAAGCGCTTCCTGCCCGGTGCGCAAAGAGGCGACGATCTTTAAATCTGGTTCCGCGTCGATCCAACGCGAAACCAGGCCGCGGACGACGACGGCGTCGTCGACGACCATGACGCGGATCGGCTCCTGGCTCACAACGGAAAGGGGCGGCTTGGCAGTGGCGACAACACTCATCGGGCGCGGTACTCGGGTTACGCGGGGAAGCCGGAAGAACGACGGACGCGCCGATCAGAGTAGACCGACCTCTTGGAACTTGGCTTCGACGATCTCCTTATCGAAGGGCTTCATAATGTATTCGTTGGCTCCGGCATGAAGCGCCCGCGCGATATGAGCGACATCGTTTTCGGTAGTGCAGAACACCACTTTCGGACTATCGCCGCCCGGCAGCCGCCGCAGTTCCCGCAGGAATTCATAGCCGTCCATTTTCGGCATGTTCCAGTCGAGCAGCACCGCTTCCGGCAGTTGCTTGCGGCAGGCATCGAGTGCCTGTTGCCCATCCTCGGCCTCGAGGATTTGAAATTCGAGACCCTCAAGAATCCGTCGGGCTACCTTGCGGATGACGCTCGAGTCGTCGACGACCAAGCAAGTTTTCATCACAGCCTCACTTCACTCAAAACTGCGGGATGAGCCCGCACTCTGACTTCATTCGCTTCACTACGCCGCCCTGACTTCGGAGCCGACGTGAAGCACACGGTCGACGTCCAAGAGAACAAGAAGCTGCGCTTCGAGCCGGTATACGCCAGCCGAAACCAGCGCCAGGCGCGCGTCGAGATTGACTGGGTTTACTTCCAGGCCGCTGTCTGGAAGCTGCATCACCTCGCCGATATCGTCGATCAGAAGGCCGTATGACTCCCCCCGGTATTCGATACCGATCGCGAGCGATTGGCCTTCCTCTTCCCGCTTCGGCACGCCGAGGCGGCAGCGCATGTCGATGACCGTTACGATACGGCCGCGCAGATTAAGGATGCCCGCGATCTCGGGAGAGGACAGCGGAACGCGCGTCAACCGGTCCGGCATGAAGACGTCCTGCACGCGCGAGATTGGTAGCCCAAATAGCTGCGAGCCGATCATCGCCGTGACGTATTCCGTTATGCTTCCGTTGCCGCTATCGGTGCTCGTGCTCATGGCTTTCCCTAGGCCGCCTGATTGATGTCGGCGGCCTGATCCTTGAGCGCCGCAATGAGACCTTCCCGGTCAAACTTGGCCACATAGTCATAGAAGCCGACCTGCCGTCCGCGCTCGACCGCTTCTGGAGAAATGACCGACGACAAGGCGATGACCGGTACGTCCGCCATTCGCGGATCGCCGCGCACCTCTTGCGCGAGATCGAAGCCGTTCATGCCCGGCATCTCGATGTCTGTGAGAATGACGTCGAACCGGCGGCCGTGTTTTATCAAAGCCAAGGCATCTTCCCCGCCCGCGGCGGTGGCAACATCGTAGCCGGCGGCCTTGAGTACCGGAGCAAGCATGTTGCGGAAGAATGCGGAGTCATCGACCAACAAAACCGAGCGCAACACCGGTGCAGCATCAGTTTGCTTCCGGCGGAACCAGTTTTCGAAGGCGAGCGGCAGGAAATGCCCGATGTCGATGATCTCGGTCGCCTGACCCTTGATGATCGCGGAGCCGAGCACACCTGGACGGTCGCTGCCGACCTGGATGTCGAGCTTGTCGTCGACAATGTCGAGGATTTCGTCGACGACCAGGCCCATCGACCGCTCCTGGTCGGTGAACACCAGCAGCGACTGTATACCTTGCGTCTTCACCCGCACATCGTCACTGACGGGCACGAGCGGCATTAAGTGGCCGCGATATTGCACGAGGTGACGCCCGTTGGAGATTTCGATCCTCGACGCATCCACTTCCTCAAGCCGCGTGACCAGCGACAAGGGCACCGCTTTAGGCTGCAGCGAACCGGCGCGGAATATCAGCATTGAGGTGGTCTGCTCGGTGGCATCGGCGCGCTGACCTTCTGCGCTCTCCTCGTGCCGTTCCTGCGATCTCAGGGACGTTCCGATTGCCTGGGCGATACCGTTCGGATCGATAATGAGGATGACCGAGCCGTCGCCGAGGATGGTGTTGCCGGAGAACATGTTGATGTGCCGCAGCATGGTCGACATCGGCTTCACCACGATTTCTTCCGTGTGGAAGACGCCGTCGACGACGATGCCGAAGGTCTCGCTTCCGACCTGGGTCACCACGATGAACCCATCGCCGGCTTCGCCTCCGGCCTTCCGCTCAACTCCGAGCAGCTTGCTGAGGTGAACCAGTGGCAGCAGCTTGTTGCGCAGCCGCAGCACGGCCGCGTCCTTGATGTGCTCGATGCGATGATCCGAATTGCTCCGGGCGCGAACCAGCTCAACCACCGAAAGCTGCGGGATGGCAAAGCGGTCGCCGCTGGATTCCACGATCAAGGCCGAGACGATGGCAAGCGTCAGCGGAATCTTGATGGTGAAGCTGGAGCCTTTGCCAAAAACCGACTTCACGTCGATCGTCCCGCCGATCTGGTCGATGTTGTTGCGCACCACGTCCATGCCGACCCCGCGGCCGGACACGCTCGTGACCTGCGCGGCGGTCGAAAATCCGGGCGAGAAGATAAACTTGTGAATCTGCACCTCGGACATCTTTTCGATTTCGATTTCCGAGACGAGACCGTTGGCGATAGCTTTTGCCTTTATTTTTTCGGTGTTGAGCCCGCGTCCGTCATCGGAAATCTGAATCACGATGTAGCCGCCCTCATGATAGGCGGACAGCCGGATGGTCCCCTTTTCCGGCTTATTGGCAGCGCGGCGCTCGCTTGGAAGTTCCAGGCCATGATCCGCCGAGTTGCGCACCATGTGGGTCAGCGGGTCCTTGATCAGGTCCAGCACTTGACGGTCGAGTTCGGTCTCGGCGCCGTGCATCTCGAGATCGATCTGCTTGCTAAGCTCGGTAGCCAGATCGCGGACGACGCGCGGCAGCTTCTGCCAGGCATTTCCTACCGGCTGCATCCGCGTCTTCATCACGCCTTCCTGCAACTCGGCGGTCACACTTGAAAGCCGCTGCAGTGGAACTTTGAATTCGGAATCCTCGTGACGCCGTACGATTTCCAGGAGCTGGTTGCGCGTCAGCACCAGTTCTGAAACCATGGTCATCAGCTTTTCGAGCGTGTCCACATTGACGCGGATCGACTGGTTGGCGATCTTGCCTTCGGAGCCTTCATCCTCCGCTCTGGTCTTGGCGGCGGCGCTATCGGCCTTTGCATCCTGCGACTTAGCCGCCGGCGCGGAAGGTTTGGTTTCCGTAGCCGCGGCCGATGGACCAGGAGTCTCGCGAAATGCGCGCTCAAGCTCGTCGAGTGAAACTTCGCCGGGGCGCAATGGCCGTTCCAGCTTCTGATCAACCAGCGCGCCTGCGCTTTTAGAACTGGATATCGAAGCGGGTGCGGCCGTTCGTTCCACCATGCGCTGAAGATCACCGATGAGATCGTGATCCGTTCCCGCTGACTCTTTCTGGTTCTGCTCGAGCGTATCGAGCAATTCCTTGATCCGGTCGATGGTAGCGAGGATGAGTGTTACCGCTTCGCCGGTAACGGGCATCCCATCGCGGAATTTTCCCATCAGCGTCTCCGCGGCGTGCGCGAGCGCTTCGAGACGCGGCAGGCCGAGGAAACCGCACGTGCCTTTGATCGTGTGCACGAGACGAAAGATATTGGCGAGAATGCTGGCGTTGTTAGGTTCCTGCTCGAAGCGAACAAGTTCCACATCGACCACATCGAGACTCTCGTTGGTCTCGGTCAAAAACTCACGCAACAAATCATCCATGGAAAAAGGCCTTGGTCGAAGGCGCGGCCCCATAGACCGCCGCCTTTCGGGAGCGGGCTCAGTGTGTTGTGAAAGGGTTTAATTTTAGTGTGCGACGGGAAGCGGCGTTAGGAGGTAATATCTCGTTAAGATTTAACCATCCGAGCACGCAGCCGTTTGAATCTCTCAAGAGCGCGGAAGCGCGCTTAGGGAGCTTCCGCGTGGGTGGCCGCCACGATCGCCTCGCCTTCGGCTACCAAGGTCACTGCTAGACCGCAGTTTCTGGCCAGCATGCCGGTGTAAAAGGGTTGGATGGCGTGGGCGTCGACCGGCCCCTCGGAATTTCCTGCCAATAAGTTCGGCAAATGCTGCGGGATTCTTCCATTCAGTCCGACTGCGGTGATGCGGAAGTTCATGGCTTCGCCCTCGCCGACCGGATCAACCGTCAGGGCTCCTCCCCGGGGGATCGTCTGCCCCGCGATGACGAGCATGTTGAGCAGGAGCTTGACCCGATTCTTCGGCAATAGTGTCCGCGGCAGATTCCAGCCAAGCTTGGTTTTGTCATCCTCCAGAAAGCCCCGTGCCAAGCCTTCGGCGTCGCCAACATCGATTTGCGCCGCCGCCGACCCCGCTGCCCCAAAGGCCAACCGGCAGAATTGGAGCCGGGCCGAGGCCGTGCGGGCGCTCTTCTTGATCAGATCGAGGGCGAAGGTCTTGGTTTCTTCGTCCTTTTCCTCTTCAAGGACTTCCAGACCGTTGACGATGGCGCCCACCGGACTGATGAGGTCATGGCACACCCGGGAACATAGAAGCGCGGCGAGGTCGAGGGCATCGATGGTGATCGGGCCGGACATGAGATGTCTCCGGTGGGGCGGCTAACGAAGGTGGATGGAGGTACGCAAGGGCGACTCGGATGGCCGTGCGGCTTGATACACCGCGCGCGCCGCGCCTGCCAAGGCAACGATTAGGGGACCAGCGTGCGGAGCACCGCCGGCCATTTCCTTTCAGCCACGGTCAGCACAGCGTCCGGATCTGCGGCGAAGCTGTTGCGCGTGTCTGGACTGTAGAACAGATAGAGCCGCTCGCCGACAATGGCCCATATTTGCGGGTGTCCCGGCGTAGCGACCCCCCGCGCCACCGCCACCGGATCGTAGCCGCCGAAGACCGGCGTATAGACTTCTGGGTGCTCGAGAAAAGCCGTGCGGTTGCCCTCGTTGCGGAAACGCCAGGTGGTGGCGGCGGCGGCATATTCGATCTCGCCTCGCCCCATCATTGGCTTGGCATCGGTGAAATAAGCGACCGGGTCGAACCCACTTAACGCCAGCCCGCGACGCGGGTCGGTGACCACTGTCTCGGTTGCCGCAGCTAGCCCGGCCGGCAATAGCCCCCCGGACAAGCCGCACAGCAGGAGAAAGCGGAAACCCACTTCCATCATCGTGGCGGCCGGCGACTTTCGCGGCTGCCGTGCTGTAGTCATACTTGTCATTGATGGTAGGTTGATTCGAGGCGTCGGGCCTCGAATATAGACCGTCCGCATGAGCAACGAGTTAAACGGGCCGTTCCCAGCTTCCAAGGAGCACTCGATGCGCGCCCTGCTTCGATCCTTTGTTTTGGTTCTTCTCGTCGCCGGTTTCGGACTCGGGCCTGCCGGCGCGCAGTCCAGCCCGCAACCTAGTCGGCCACCAGCGTCGTCCAACAGCCACTTCGCACCTAATGAAATCCTCGACGCCGGGCACCAATTTTTTGGCTCCGTGTCGCGCGGGCTTGCCTCGATTGTCGAGAAAGCGACGAGCCAGTGGGGCCAGCCCAACGGATATATCCTCGGCCAGGAAGCTTCCGGCGCCTTCGTTGGCGGTCTGCGCTATGGCGAGGGCACGCTTTACACGAAGAACGCCGGGGACCTGCGCGTCTATTGGCAGGGTCCGTCGGTCGGCTTCGACCTCGGCGGTGAAGGCGCCCGGACCATGATGCTGGTCTATAATCTTCCCAGCACGGAAGCGGTCTATCAGCGCTTTGCCGGGGTAGACGGCTCCGCCTATTTCATCGGCGGCTTAGGCATGACGGCGCTCACGGCCAACAACATCATGGTGGTGCCGATACGGACCGGCGTCGGCATGCGTTTGGGCGCCAATATCGGCTATCTCAAGTTCACGCCCGAGGCGACCTGGAACCCCTTCTAAGTCCCTCATTTCTCTGCCAGGAAGCGGATTGTCGCCGGACGCGTCATTATTTGGCCCCGACGCCGCAGTTTAGGTTAACCAACGTTGAAGCTGGCAGGGGCCGCCTCTACATGGCATTGTCACGCTATGGGGCGAAGATGAGTTCCGGAGGCGTACTTAATGGTTGAACCGATCATGTTTTTTGGGATCGGGTTCCTGGTCGCAGGCCTGCTCGGGCTGGTGTTCATCCCCCTCGTTCACGCCCGCGCCGTGCGCCTCACCATGCGGCGGCTGGAAGCCTCCACGCCGCTGTCGATGGCCGAAATCCAAGCGGACAAAGACCAGTTGCGGGCGGAATTCGCCATGTCGACCCGGCGCCTCGAAATGAGCGTCGAACAGATGAAGGCCAAGACCACGGGCCAACTCGCTGAACTTGGTAAGAAATCCGACGCCATCAACCGCCTCAAAGTGGAGCTTGGAGAAAAGACCGCCACCATTTTCGCGCTTGAAGCACGAGACAAGGCGCTGAGGGATCAGTTGCGCGCGACGGAAGAAGAGTTTTCCATCAAGCTCGTCGCCCTGCACGAGGCCGAGCGTACGCTCAGCGATAAGGAAGCCGCGCTTGCCAAGCTGACGGAGAGTCTTGACGAACATTCGGCGGCCAGCGACAGCAAAAGCATCGAGCTTACGGCTCTGCGCACTCAGATCATCGCTCTTAAGGACCGGGTCGTCGACTTCGAGCAACAAGTCAACACCATGCACGAGCGACTCTCCCGCGAGCGCATCGACGCCGAAGAGGCCGCCCAGGAACTCACCGCCGAGCGCGACAAAGTGGAAAATCTCGCCCGGCGTGTCGCCGAGTTGGAGCGTCAACTCGTTGCGCAAACCACGGAGGCGGAGATTCTCGGCCGTCGCGCCGAGCAACTGGAGACGCGGCTGGCCAACCAGGTTCGTCTTCTCGCCGAGCGCGATTATCAATGCGACCAGTTGCGCAGCCACCTTGACGGTGTGCGCAAGACGGAAGCCGACCTACGCGCCGAACTCGGCGAGATCGAAGGCCGCCACAAGGCTGAAACCAGCAGCCTGAAGGCGGAAAAAGCACTGGCGGAAGAACAGCTCGACCGCCTGCGCGAGGAACGTGCAAAATTGCATCGCGAGATCGCGACGATGAAGCACGAGATAGAATCCTTTTGGGCTTCCGACCGCGTTGAAAACGCCTTGCTGCGCGAAAGGATCAATGACGTCGCGGCCGAAGTCGCTCGCCTCACGATGACCCTCGAAGGGCCGGGTTCGCCGATCGAGGCTATTCTCGCCGAAGATGCCCGCGCTCATGTCAATGGAAACGGCGCCTCCGTGACCGACGATCCAGCCACTTCGGAAAACGGCGAAACAGGCAGTAGCAACCTCGCCGAGCGCATTCGTGCCCTGCAGGGCCGAGCCTCACAGATTGCGAAGCCCAATTAATTCGCGAAGTCAACGGCTGCTTGACACCCACCGCCTCCGCTCCCTAAATCACGGCCCCGCTCGGCCGGGCGCTTAGCTCAGCGGTAGAGCGTTCCCTTCACACGGGAGAGGTCGTAGGTTCAATCCCTACAGCGCCCACCAGCCTTCGCCGCTACGGCCGCACAATCTTCCGCTTTTTCTCGGTGAGCACGAGGTAGAGCGAACTGGCCACAATCAGAGCCATGCCGGCAAAGCTCCATGGCCCCGGCATCTCGCCGAACAACAAATAGCCAAGCGCCGCCGAATAGATGATGCGCGAATAGTCGAGCGGCGCCAGCACCGTGGCGTCGCCCTGCGACAGCCCATGCGTGATCATGGTCTGGCCGGAGATGCCGAGAAAGCCGACTACGGCGAGCAGCGCGAGTTCCGGCCAGGTTGGCGTCACCCACAACAGCACCGTCGGTATCAGCGCGAACAACGCGTTCCAGAAGGCGTAATAGAACATGATGACGCGGGTAGGCTCGGTCGTCTGCAAGCGCTTGATGCAGATGACGACGAGCCCACCGAACAGCGCGCCGGTAGCACCGACGAATGCGCCGGGCTCAAACCCGGCGGTGAAAGGGCGCGCGTAAAGCAAAATTCCCAGGAAGCCGACGATGGCGACCATCGACCGGCGCCAACCGGCGATCTCGCCGAGAAACATCAGAGCCAGCGGGATCATGAACAGCGGTCGCGAGAATTGCAGCGCCATCGAGTCGGCCAATAGCATATGCGTGATGGTCCAGAAAAAGCATGCGTTGCCGACCGCGCCGGTGGCGCCGCGCAGAAGGTGCATACCCGGCCGTTTCGTGCGCAACGCCTCGAACGGGCTGCGAAAGAACAGCGGCAGCACGAAGAAGAAGCCGATCAAGGACCGGAAGAAAAGGATCTCGATGCTTGGAATGCGTGAGCCGAGATATTTCACCAGGGTCGCCATGACGACGAGCGTCAAGGAACCCGCCGACACCAGCGCTGCGCCGCGCGCGACGCTTTCCATCCCCTCCCACCGGGCCCGGGCCAATGCACGCGGTTTTTGCAACCAGGGAAAGAGGGGAGCTCCAGGAACCGGAACGACTTCGTCTTCTTGCATTAGGGATATGCTTGTGGTCTCGGGGACAAGATTATGGGTGAAAACGATCAGCAGCAGGACTATAGAGGTATCTTCACAAAATCTACGGCCGATGA
>JAXDOS010000157.1:0-14639 GCA_034668785.1 Alphaproteobacteria bacterium | reverse complement strand
AGCCGCGGAATGCCTCGCTGACATTCTGCATCTTGATCGGGTTGCGCAGGTCCGGCTTGTCGGTGCCATATTCGCGCAACGCCGTGGCATAGGGGATCATCGGAAACTTCGGCGTCACCGGCTTGCCGCCGGAAAATTCCTCGAACACACCACGCAACACCGGCTCCACCGCGGCGAAGACGTCGTCCTGAGTGACGAAGCTCATCTCCACGTCGAGCTGATAAAATTCGCCGGGAGAACGGTCGGCGCGCGCGTCCTCGTCGCGAAAGCAGGGCGCGATCTGGAAATAGCGGTCGAAGCCCGCGATCATGAGCAATTGCTTGAACTGCTGCGGCGCCTGGGGCAGCGCGTAGAATTTTCCCGGGTGGATGCGCGACGGCACCAGATAATCCCGAGCGCCTTCCGGCGAGGACGCGGTCAGGATCGGCGTCTGGAATTCGAAGAAGCCGCCCTCCTTCATGCGGCGGCGGATCGAATCGATGATGGCGCCGCGCTTCATGATGTTGGCATGCAGCCGGTCGCGGCGCAGATCGAGAAAGCGATAGCGCAGGCGGATATCCTCGGGATATTCCTGCTCGCCGAATACCGGCATCGGCAGTTCCGCCGCCGGGCCCAGCACCTCGATGGCGGTGATGAAGACCTCGACGAGGCCGGTCGGCAGTTCGGGATTTTCGGTGCCGGCCGGACGCTTCCGCACTTTGCCGTCGATCCGCACCACCCATTCGGCGCGCAGCTTTTCCGCATCCTTGAAGGCCGGACTGTCGGGATCGGCGACACATTGGGTCAGGCCGTAATGGTCGCGCAGGTCGATGAACAGCAAGCCGCCATGATCGCGGATGCGATGGCACCAGCCCGCCACGCGCACGTCGTGGCCGACATCGCTGTCGCGAAGCGCGCCGCAGGTATGGGTGCGGTAACGGTGCATATTGGGCCTGAAAAATGGGTATGAAACATACCTGCCGAAGCGGCGGACAAGCATATGCAGGCGAATGTTTGTCAAGGCAAGCCCACCCGCTTTGACAGAGCGGCAGGCTGGGCTATCTAGATTCCATGCAGCCGATCACCACCACCGAGGAACTCGCCGCCGCTTGCGCCCGCCTCGCGCGCCACCCCTTCGTCACCGTGGACACGGAGTTCCTGCGCGAGACCACGTATTATCCGATCCTGTGCGTGGTGCAGATCGCCAGTTCCGACGAGGCGGTGGTCATCGATGCGCTGGCTCCGGGGATCGATCTCGCCCCCTTCTTCGCCCTGATGACGGACGAAAAGGTGCTGAAGGTCTTCCACGCGGCGCGGCAGGATATTGAGATCGTCTGGCATCGGGCGGGCGTGCTGCCGCACCCGATCTTCGATACGCAAGTAGCCGCCATGGTGCTGGGCTATGGCGATTCGATCTCCTATGACCAACTGGTGCAGCGCATCACCGGTGACCTGCTGGACAAGTCGAACCGCTTCACCGACTGGACGCGGCGGCCGCTGACCGAGGCGCAGCTCACTTACGCGGTGTCCGACGTCACGCATCTGCGCGACCTCTATCTCGCGCTCTCGGCCGACCTGGAAAAGCGCGGGCGCGTCGAATGGGTGCGCGCGGAGATGGATATCCTCACCTCGCCGAAAACCTACCGCGCCGATCCCGAGCATGCCTGGGAGCGGCTGAAGACACGGGTGCGCAAGCCGAAGGAACTCGCCGTGCTGATGGAAGTGGCGGCCTGGCGCGAACGCGAGGCGCAAGCACGCGACGTGCCGCGCGGCCGCGTGCTCAAGGACGACGTGCTCGGCGACATCGCCGTCCAAGCCCCGACCACGATCGAGCGGCTCGGCCACCTGCGCTCTCTGCCGAAGGGCTTTGAGCGGTCGAAATGGGGCGAGACCATTGTCGATGCCGTCCTGCGCGGAGTGGAACGCGATCCGAAAACCTTGCCGCGGCTGGAGCGGTCGCGTTCCACCGCCACCGGCGGCGCCACCGTCGAGCTTCTCAAGGTGCTGCTGCGCATGACATCGGAACGCCACGGTGTCGCCGCGAAAGTGATTGCCACCGTCGATGACCTGGAGAATATCGCCGCGGACGACGATGCCGACGTGCCGGCGCTCAAAGGCTGGCGGCGGGAATTATTCGGCGACAAGGCGCTGGCGCTCAAGCAAGGCCGGCTTGCGCTTGCGGTGGAAAAGGGACGCGTGGTGCTGGTGGAGCGGAATGGAACCGGAGCGTCGTGAAGAGCTTTGCTCTTTCTTCCCTCTCCCCTTGTGGGAGAGGGTGGACGCGAGCGCCGCGAGCGGCCGGGTGAGGGGTTGGACTCTCCGCATATGCCGCGCTGCTGACCCCTCACCCGCCGTCGCCGCTTCCAGCGGCTTGGCACCCTCTCCCACAAGGGGAGAGGGAGAAGAAACAACGCACCATACCTACTCGGTCACGATCACAGGCTCACGCCCGATCAGACGGCCGAGCTGCTTCAGCCGTCCAAACACGCGTTCACCGGCGAGTGACCTATATTTGCCGCTAAGCCGCAGCGTGAGCTTGCGGCGGCGCACGCGCAGCGGCGTCTTCGGCAACACACCGGGCATCGACGCCGTAACGAGATAGGCGACGCGCATGGCGGCGCCGAGCACGCGGGCATGATCGAGCATCCGCGTGGAGGCAAGTTCGCGCAGGCGCGGCGACAGCTCCTCCTCGATCAGGCCCATGTGGCGGAAATAAACCGTCAGCGCCAGGAAGGCGCGGCCCTGGTGGTCGGTGGCGAAGAAGCCGTTATTGGCGATAATGTTGAGCGACTGCTCGCCGCGATAATCCGGATGCGTCCGCCAGCCGATGTCGGCGAGCAGGCAAGCGGCGTGGCGCAACCGTTTTTCTTCCGCCGTTTCATCAAGACTGGTCGAGGCCATGAACTGGTCGGTCCAATCGATCAACTCCTCGCCATGGCGCGGGGAGCGCGAGCGCAAGATGTTAAGATCGGAAGCGGCCGCGATCAGCGCATCTTTCTTCCGCTCCTGCGCGCCGAGCAGCGAATAGAGCAGGCCCTCACGAACCCCAAGCGCGGAGAGGACAACCTCCTTCGGCTTGCCGATGCGAACCACATGCTCGAGCACCAGCGCGGCATAAGGCAACAGCGGGCGCCGCGCTTTCGCCACGACTTCGATCCGCGACAGCGTCTCCGGATTGACCCGATGCACCAGCCGTGAAAATTCCAGCGCCTCCTTGGCCGGGATGACATAGCCATGCATGACGTGGAGCGGATAGCCGGTCTGGAACATGTGCAGCCGCGCCAGCGCGCGCCAGGTTCCGCCCACCGCGTAGAAGGTGCGTCCCTTCGCGGCCTTGAGCAACGGCACGCCGGCGAAAGCATCGACGACGATTTTTTCCGCCCGCTTGATCGATTTCGACGAGCTGTCCGCCAGCGCCAGGCCGCCAAGCGGCAGCGTCACCCGCGCGCCGACCCGCGTTTCGTGAACTTGCGTGCATTCGAGCGAGCCGCCGCCGAGATCGCCGACGATGCCGTCGGGATGATGGATGCCCGAGACCACGCCGAGCGCGGATAATTCCGCCTCGCGCCGTCCCGACAGCACGTCGATCTTGGTGCGGCAGATACGCGTCGCTTCGGCGATGAAGGCGCGGCCGTTGGTGGCCTCGCGGCAGGCGGCGGTGGCGATCACCCACAATCGCCGCACCCGCAAGATGTCGCACAGCGCGCGGAAGCGATGCAACGCCGCCAGCGCTTCCTCGACGGCGTCGGCAGCGAGCAGTCCGGTGGATTGCACCTGACGGCCTAATCCGCACAGCGCCTTCTCGTTGAAGATCGGCGTGGGCGCGCGGGTCAGCCCCTCATAGACAACGAGGCGGACGGAATTCGAGCCAATATCGATAACGGCGACAGGAGGACCGTGATCGAGCCGGCCTTGCGGCGATTTCATTTCAGCCGCCGTTCACGCGCGGTCCAGCCGCCGGCTCAGGCGCGGCGACGAATCCTTGAGCGATTTGCCGCGGCCGGACAGGCTCGGATTGGTCATGAAATATTTATGCGCATTGAAAGGCTCCTCACCCGGCGCTGCCTTTATGCGGGTCGAGCTGCCGTCGGGCAACAGCTTCCAGCTTTGCTCATTGTCCTTGAAATTGGCGATCATAATCTGATCGAGCACCTGTTCATGGACCGTCGGATTGAGGATCGGACAGAGAACTTCAACCCGGCGGTCGAGATTGCGCGGCATCAAATCAGCCGAGGAAATATAAACCGCGGCCTTGGGATGCGGCAGCCCCTGCCCTGAGCCGAAGCAATAGATGCGGCCATGCTCGAGAAACCGCCCGACGATGGACTTCACCTTGATGTTCTCTGACAGACCCGGCACGCCGGGCCGCAAGCAGCAGATGCCGCGCACGACAAGATTGACATCGACACCCGCGTTGGAAGCTTCATACAGCGCATCGATGATTTCCGGATCGACCAGCGAATTCATCTTCATCCAGATGGCGCCGCGGCGGCCGTTCTTCGCGTGTGTAATTTCCTGACCGATATGGTCGCCGATGCGCTTGCGCAACGTCAGTGGCGACACCGCCATCTTCTCCAGCCCGGCAGGCTCCGCGTAGCCGGTGATGAAGTTGAAGACCCGCGCCACATCCCGCGCGATCACCGGATCGGCGGTGAAGAAAGATAGATCGGTGTAGGTTCTGGCGGTGACCGGATGATAATTCCCCGTGCCGACGTGAACATAAGTCGCCAGCTTCGCGCCTTCGCGCCGCACCACGAGCGACAGCTTGGCGTGGGTTTTCAGTTCGATAAAGCCGAAGACTACCTGCACACCGGCGCGCTCAAGATCGCGGGCCCAGCGGATATTGGCCTCTTCATCGAAGCGCGCCTTCAATTCCACGAGCGCAGTAACCGATTTTCCCGCCTCGGCGGCTTCCGCCAGCGCCTTGATGATCGGCGAGTCCGCGGAGGTGCGGTAGAGCGTCTGCTTGACCGCGACGACATTCGGATCGCGCGCCGCTTGCTGCAGGAACTGCACCACCACGTCGAAGGATTCATACGGGTGGTGAACGACGAGATCCTTCTGCCGGATGGCGGCGAAACAGTCGCCGCCCTGATCGCGGATGCGCTCCGGGTAGCGCGGGTTGTACGGCACGAATTCCAGATCGGGCCGGTCGAGGGCGCTGAGCTGGGAGAGTTCGTTGAGCGCCAGCACGCCGTCGACCAACACCACCTCGTCCTCGGTGACCGCCAGCGCGCGCTGGACGAAACGCCTGAGCTCCGCCGGCATGGCCGCTTCCAACTCCAGCCGGATCACAGAACCACGGCGGCGGCGCTTGAGCACGGTCTCGAATAGCCGCACCAAATCCTCGGCCTCTTCCTCGACCTCGATTTCGGAATCGCGAATGACACGGAAGGCGCCCTGTCCCTTGACCGCGTAACCCGGAAACAAGCGGCCGATGAATAGACTGGTCGCGTGCTCGATCGTGATCAGCCGCAAGGGCCCGGTTTCGCCGCTGCCCGACAAGCGGATGAAGCGGTCGATCTGGGTTGGCATGCGCATGAGCGCATTCATCGGCTTGCCGTCGCTGACGCGGGCGAGCGCGAGCGCGATGGAAAAACCGAGATTGGCAATGAAGGGAAACGGATGCGCCGGGTCGATGGCCAGCGGCGTCAGCAGCGGAAAAACATGCAGGAGGAAATGCTCCTCGAGCCGAGCTCTTTCCTGCTTGGTCACGTCCGGTCCATCGACCAGCACGACGCCTTGCTGTGAGAGGTCCCGGCGCAGTTCCTTCCAGCGTTGCTGCTGGTCATAGGCCAAGCTCGATACCGCCTCGCCGATCCGCGCCAATTGCTCGGCGGGATTCAATCCATCAGGGCTTTTCGTGGTGATACCGGCACGCACATGGCCTTTGAGGCCGGCGACTCGGACCATGAAAAACTCATCCAGGTTATGCGCGGAGATCGAAAGGAAGCGGACCCGTTCCAGCAGCGGATGACCTTCGTTGGCCGCCTCTTCCAGCACGCGCCGGTTGAAATGCAGCCAGGACAGCTCGCGGTTGATAAAACGATCCGGGCTGGCTGCCAGGTCGAGTTCGCGCGGGGGCGCCTCAGGCGCCGCTACGGGAGCGGTTCCTTCAGGAAACACAATAACTTGGCTGCGATCCGCCATGGGCGCCGAATGACTCTAATTACGTACTATGGCCGCGCTTCGTGACGGCTCCATGACATGATCGAGCCTGTTCGGGGGCAGCCGTCAAGCGTCAAAACCGCGAAAAATATCCGCGGCGAGCGCCCGGGTAATAGGCCGTTGTTGCCGCAAGGCCTCGCGGTCGAGCAGGCTCACGGCGGCACGGGCCGCAGCCACCGAGCGTTCGATACGCGTAATCATGTAAGCGACGACGCTCTCATCGAGCGCGAGCTGACGGTCGGCAAAAAGTTTGACGATGACCGCGCGCAGCAGTGCGTCGTCAGGAGTACCCAGGGTGACGAGCGGCAGCGCCTTAAGCCGCGACGCAAGATCGCGCAAACCGATATTCCAGCTCGCCGGCGGCGTCCGCGCCGTGAGCAGCATAAAGGCCTTTTCCTCACGTATCAGATTAAGCAGATGAAACAGGATGTGCTGGCCGGTCGCGTCCGACGGCAGGTCCTCGATCACCAAGGCGCCGGTCGCCAGCGCGGCGGGCGGGTTTGTAGCTTCCAGCGCCCGCGCAGCGATGGAACGCGCGCCCGTCGTGGTTGCCCAGATCGCGGCAAGATGGCTCTTGCCGCAACCTTCCGGCCCCACGAGCACGATGGCCCGGTCCGGCCAATCCGGCCAAGCCTCGATCAGCGCCAACGCGGCGGCATTCGACGGGCCTTCAAGGAAATCCTCGCGCGCGAAGCTCTCGGTATGGCCAAGCGCGAGCGCGAGTTGGCGGGGGCCGGGAGGACTAGCCATGACTCACAAGCTCGTTGGTGCGCCGGATCAATGTCCGGCCGGCGCCGAGTTCATATGGCGCACCCATTCGGCGAGATAGAAGCCGACCGAGAGCAGGGTCAAGACCGCCACCGCGGCCATGGTGAGACTCAGCATCGGCTCCAGATCGAAGCCGAAACCGAGCGCTGCAAGCACAAGCGCCGCAAATATGATTTGCGCGACGGTATTGAGCTTCGAGACCAGCAGCGGCTTGATCTCCACCGGACGGCCCACCAGCCAGGACAGCATCACCGCCGCCACGATCATCATGTCGCGCGAGACGACGAGGATCACGAGCCACGGCGGAACGGCGCCGGCAAAACCCAGCGACACATAGATCGAAACGATCAGCGCCTTGTCCGCGAGCGGGTCGAGATAGGCGCCAAGCTCGCTCGCCATGCCGAAGCGCTTGGCGAGAAAACCGTCGATGGCGTCGCTGACCCCGGCCGCGAGGAACAGCAAAAACGCCAGTTGCATTTCCCCCGATGTGATCGCCCAGACAAGGACCGGCACCAAGAGAATACGCGCAAGCGTGATAAGGTTCGGAATACTCAAAAACCTGCCCCAGTCCAGCGGCGCGCGGGGCGCACAACGCCCGACATGTGCCGCCACTTGTCCCACTATAGCGGCGATCCCGCCATTGCACAGTGTGCGATTTATCAGTACCGAATTCACGCATTCGCCTGCCCAGCTAAGGAACATCATGACGGAGAAAGGCCGCAACGGCCTCACCTATGCCAAGGCTGGCGTCGACATCGATGCCGGCAATCGCATGGTGGAGATGATCAAGCCTTTGGTCCGCGCCACCGCGCGGCCCGGCGCGGACGCGGAGATAGGCGGCTTCGGCGGGCTCTTCGACCTCAAGCGCGCCGGCTATGCCGATCCGGTCCTGGTGGCGGCGAACGACGGCGTCGGCACCAAGGTGAAGATTGCGATCGAGACCGGCCGGCATGACACCATCGGCATCGATCTTGTCGCCATGTCGGTCAATGATCTCGTGGTCCAAGGCGCGGAGCCGCTGTTCTTCCTGGATTACTTCGCCTGCGCAAAGCTCGCACCCGAAGTCGGCGCGCAGGTTGTCCAAGGCATTGCGGCGGGTTGCCGCGAGGCTGGATGCGCGCTGATCGGCGGCGAGACCGCCGAAATGCCCGGTCTGTATCAGCCGGGCGATTACGACCTTGCGGGCTTCGCCGTGGGCGCCGCCGAACGCGGTACGCTATTGCCGCGCGCGAACATCGCGCCCGGCGATGTGGTGATAGGCCTCGCATCCTCGGGCGTGCATTCGAACGGCTTTTCGCTGGTACGACGCGTGGTCGAAATCAGCGGGCTGCCGTGGAAGGCCGTCGCCCCATTCGATCGCACGCGCACGCTCGGCGACGCCTTGCTGACGCCGACCCGCATCTATGTGAAATCCTGCCTCGCGGCGATCCGTGAAACAAATGCGATCAAGGCGCTCGCTCACATCACCGGCGGGGGATTTCCCGACAACATCCCGCGCGTGTTGCCGGACGGACTCGGCGTGGAACTCGATCTCGCGCGCGTGCCGGTGCTGCCGGTGTTCCGATGGCTCGCAGCCGTCGGCGGCGTTGCCGAGCCGGAAATGCTGCGCACGTTCAATTGCGGAATCGGCATGGTGGCGGTGACGGAGGCGGCACACGCAGATGGCGTCATCACGGCATTGACGCGCGCGGGCGAGGTGGTCGTTCGGCTCGGCGCCGTGGTGCCGGTCAAGGCAGGAGCGCCGCGGGTCGCCTATTCCGGGCACCTCGATCTCGCCTGGCACCCCGATGCTTAGGAAGCGCGTCGCCGTTCTGATTTCAGGCCGCGGCTCCAACATGGCGGCGCTGATCGAAGCGGCGAAAGACCCAAGCTATCCCGCTGAGATCGTACTCGTCGTCTCCAACCGGCCCGACGCCGGCGGTATTGCCTATGCGCGCCAGGCCGGCATCGCTACCACCATTATCGACCACATCGACTACCGCAAAGATCGCGAAGCCTTCGAGCGCGCATTGCAGGCGGTGCTTGAGGGCAGCCGCATCGACATCGTCTGCCTCGCCGGATTTATGCGCCTGTTTACGCCGTGGTTTGTCGAACGCTGGGAAGGGAGGATGCTCAACATCCACCCTGCCCTGCTCCCTGCCTTCAAAGGTCTGCACACCCACGAGCAAGCGCTTGCCGCCGGAGCCAAGACGCATGGCGCAACGGTGCACCTGGTTTCAGCCGACATGGATTCCGGGCCTATCGTCTGCCAGGGCGCGGTGCCCGTGCTCGATGGCGACACGGCGGAAACACTGGCGCAGCGGGTACTCACGATCGAGCACCGGATTTATCCGCTGGCGCTGAAATGGCTGGCCGAAGGCAGCTTGCGTGTGAGCGAGGGCCACTGCCTCGTCAACGCGAGCATACCCAATGGCGTGCTGGTGCCCAGCGGGCCGCGCTGACGCGCGATTGTTGTTACGCCTCTCCGCTGCCGACGGCGCGGCGGCTGCGCAAGACGATGTAGTCGGACAGCAAGACGAGAAACACAACGCCGCGCGCCGACCAGCGCAGCGAATGATCGGCTTCGGCGATCACGGCATCTATCACCGCGTCACCGGCGACCCACAAAAGCACCGCGACAAACGTCCAGGCCTCCTCGGTGGAAAGCGGACGGCGCCGGCGGACCAGCAACAATCCAAGGCCAACGACAATGAGGGCTCCAAGACGCCCCGCCGATCCGTGGTAAATTATCGCCAAGTCACCGAGCCATCCGATCACGGCCGGGTCCGTGATCATGATGTCACCGGCGACCCAGCCGAGCAAAGCGCCGCCGCCCCAGACCAAAACCCGGTAGCGATCCAGCAAGCTCATCAATATCGCGCTGCCGGCGATGATCAGCGGAACGCTGGTGGCCAGGCCAAAGATGATGAGGGTCGCCTTGATGGTCGCGGCATTGGCGACGTCGACACTCAAGGCCGCGATATCCGCCGCGGCGGCAATCGCAATGACGTTATCGAGACTCATCACGATGTCGGCGATGACGACGATGCGCACGGCGCGCCAGAGATTTTCCGCAGCCTCGACGTCGCTTTCGCCATCGGAGTCTTCGGTGACGAGCTTCACCGCCACCCAGAACAGCAGAAGGCCGCCCACCAGCTTCAGGAAGGGATAGGTCATGGCCTGCGCGACCACGAGCGTGAAAAGCACGCGCAGCAATACCGCGACGCCGGCGCCGAGGATCATGCCCCACAGGCGCTGGCGCGGCGGCAGCGTCATGCAGGCCAGCGCGATGACCACGGCGTTGTCGCCGGAAAGGATGATGTTGACGCCGATGATCTGCAGCGCCGCGATCCAGAACGGCGCGTGCGAAATATCCTGCCAGAAGAATTCCACCGCTTGCCCCTTTTTACCCGCCCGCGTGCCGCGAGGTTGGCATCAACCGACGATCTCGTCTTTGGAGAAGAACTGAGGGATTTCCTGCGCCGCCGTCTCTGGGGCATCGGAACCATGCACCGCATTCTCGCCGACCGACAGCGCGTGCACTTTACGGATCGTGCCAGCGGCGGCTTTCGCGGGGTCCGTCGCGCCCATGATGTCGCGATATTTGGCGACGGCGTTTTCGCCTTCCAGCACCTGCACCACCACTGGGCCTGAGGTCATGAAGGCCACGAGTTCGCCATAGAAGGGCCGCTCGCGATGCACGGCGTAAAAGGTCTCAGCCTGCTTGCGGCTCATGCGGATGCGCTTCTGCGCAATGATGCGCAGGCCCGCCTGCTCGATCATGCTGTTGATGGCGCCGGTCAGGTTGCGCGCGGTCGCGTCGGGCTTGAGGATGGAAAAAGTACGCTCAATCGCCATTACATCGTCCTTCCAATCGACTATCCGCGCGGCCCGCAAGCGCGGCAATAGCGGCGGCTTATAGCGGCCAGCCCGGTCAGCGACAAGGCCGCGCCCGGTGCGGCGCAAGGCAGCAGGTGAACCCCTGATGAATGCCACCCGGCGCGCCCGTTCATCTGCATAAACCCAAGCTAAATTCCGCGCTCATGGGGAGTTCAGCACCGGCTTTTTATAGTCGAGCCTATGAACCTCCGGCTGCGCGATGCGTTTGACGGGCAAGCCTCCTAGGCTTCACCCGGCGGAGGACAGACTTCAAGGACGTGACATTTCACGTCCGCAAACAGGAGAGACAAACATGTTTCGCAAGACCATCCTCGCCATCGCCGCCACTGCCGCGCTCGGCACGGCGGCGCTCACCCCCACCGCCGCTTCTGCTCAATGGCATGGTGGGCACGGCGGCTGGCGCGGTCCGGCCCATCACTGGTCCGGCGGCCCGCGCTTCGGCATCGGATTCGGCGCCCCGTATTATGCTCCGTACTATGCCTATGCGCCCAGCTGCTACATCGTCCGCCGCGTGGTGCGGACGCCTTGGGGACCGCGCTCGCGGCCCGTGCGGGTTTGCAGATAATCTGCGCCGCGTTCGATCTTAGCCCCGGCTTCGCTGAGCGAGGCCGGGGCTTTGCATTGCGCGACGCCTCAAACGTCCAGCGTCTTCGACCGCTCCAACCAGCCGGCCGCCGCGCCGCCCAGCACCGGCACGATCAGGAATAGCCACACCTGCGCCAGCGCCTGACCGCCGACAAACACCGCGGGTCCAAGGCTGCGCGCCGGATTAACCGATAAACCGGTGACATTGATGAAGGGGAAATGCAGCGCCGCCAGCGTCAGGCCGATGATCAATCCGGGGAATGGCGTCGCGCCTTTGCCGCTGGTGGCTGCGAGAATGACGAAGGTGAATAGGAACGTCGCCACAAATTCGGTGATCACCGCCGAGGCAAGGCTGTAGCCGCCGAGATAGCCCGCCCCCCAGCCGTTTTGGCCCAGCCCCGAGGCGGCGATGTCATAGCCCGCCAGCTTGCCCTTGAGGATCACGACCAGGAGTCCGGCGCCGACAATCCCGCCAAGGCATTGGGCGATGATATAGCCGGTAAGGTCTTCCGTTTTGATTCTTCCGGCCACCCACAGCGAGACCGTCACCGCCGGATTGAGATGCGCGCCGGAAATGGGACCGACCGTATAGGCCATTGCGGTGACGGTCAGTCCGAAGGCCAAGGCAACCGGAAGAATGCCCACCGGAAAGGCGGTGCCAAAGCCGCCGATGGCGACGGCGCCGCAGCCAATGAGTATCAGCGCCAGTGTGCCGATGAATTCGGCGAGATATTTCTGCATATTGCCGGTCATGTTCGCCCCCTTTTGCCGCGGTATTGACGATTCCCGCGCTAACGCAAGATAGCAGACGCTAGCCGGATGGAAACTACCTCACGAGTCTAAGTCCCCTCCGTCATCGTTGCTGGACTTGCATCGCGCCGGAAGCTCCGTACAAAGCGCGCATGCTCATCATCAACGATCTGTCGCTGCGCGTCGCCGGCCGTCTCCTCATCGAGAAATCCACGGTTTCCCTCCCCACCGGTTCGCGTGTCGGCCTTGTGGGCCGCAACGGCACCGGCAAAACCACCTTGTTCCGCGCCATCTGCGGCGAGTTGTCGCCGGAAACCGGCGGCATCGAGATGCCGGCGCGCACGCGCATCGGCCGATTGGCCCAAGAAGCCCCTGACGGGCCGCGCAGCCTGCTCGACATCGTGCTGGCCGCCCACGCCGAACGCGAGGAGCTTCTCGCCGAGGCCGAGACCGCGCAGGATCCGCATCGCATTGCCGACATCCACACGCGGCTTGTCGATATCGACGCCCATTCGGCCCCTGCCCGTGCCGCGTCGATCCTGGCTGGCTTGGGATTTTCCGCGGCGGCGCAGCAGCGGCCGGTCGGCGAGTTTTCCGGCGGCTGGCGCATGCGCGTGGCGCTCGCCTCCGTGCTGTTCGCGGAGCCCGACCTCCTGCTCCTGGATGAGCCGACCAACTATCTCGATCTCGAAGGCACCTTGTGGCTGGAGGATCATCTTGCCCGCTATCCGCGCAGCTTCATCGTCATCAGCCACGACCGCGACCTGCTGGATAATTCCGTCGATCATATCCTGCACCTCGGCAACAGCCGTTTGACGCTCTATCGCGGCGGCTATTCGTCTTTCGCCCGCCAGCGTGCCGAACGGCAAGTGTTGGATGCCAAGGCCGTGAAGAAACAGGACGCGCAGCGCAAGCACCTCCAGGCCTTCGTCGATCGTTTCCGCGCCAAGGCAAGCAAGGCCAAGCAGGCGCAATCCCGCGTCAAGCTTCTCGCCAAGCTGGTGCCGATCAATGCTTTGATGGAAGACGATGCCCGTCCAATTTCCATTCCCGCGCCGGAGAAGCTGCTGTCGCCGCCGATCATCGCCATGGATGAGGTTTCCGCGGGCTACGAGCCGGGCCGTCCGGTGTTGCGCGATCTCACCCTGCGCATCGACAACGACGACCGCATCGCGCTGTTAGGCTCCAACGGCAACGGCAAGTCGACCTTGGCCAAGCTGTTCGCCGGCCGGCTGGCGCCGAGCGAAGGCAATGTCACGCGCGCCAACAAGCTGAAAGTCGGCTATTTCGCCCAACACCAGCTCGACGAGTTGCGCGTGGCCGACAGCGCTTACGATCATGTCCGCGAACTGATGCCGAAAGCCCCGGAGCCGCAGGTGCGCGCGCGCGCGGGAGTTATGGGCTTTTCCGCCGACAAAGCCGACACGCCGGTCGCCAGTTTGTCGGGCGGCGAAAAGGCGCGGCTGCTCCTCGGCCTTGCGACCTTCGACGGCCCGCATCTTGTCATCCTCGACGAGCCGACCAACCATCTCGACATCGATAGCCGCGCGGCTCTTGTTGATGCGATCAACGACTATCCCGGAGCGGTGATCCTGGTCTCGCATGACCGCTATCTGCTTGAGGCCTGCGTCGATCGCTTATGGCTGGTGGAAAACGGCTCGGTCGCGCCCTTCGACGGCGATCTCGACGAATACCGGCGGCTGGTGCTGAGCGGCGGCAAGGCGCGTGCAGCCAATGGCGGCACCAAAGCCGAGCGGCGCATTTCCAAGAGCGAAGCGCGCCGCGCCGCCGCCGACGCGCGGGCCGGACTGGCGCCGCTGCGCACGAAGATCACGGCGGCAGAGAAAGCAATCGCGGCCAACAAGAGCGAGATCGCCCGCCTGGATGCCGCGCTTGCCGCCGACGGATTATTCGCGCGCGATCCGAAAAAAGCGGTGGCGCTGGCTAAGGCGCGGTCGGACGCGGTGGCCGCGCTCGCGCAGGCCGAAGAAGATTGGCTCGAAGCCAACGCGGCCTATGAAGCCGCGATGGCCTGATTGACGGCGAAGATCAGGTGGCGCGGCGCAGTGGCGCTTGCTTGGTTGGCTTCGCCGGTTTCTGCGGCTTGGCGGGGGCTGCCGGTTCGCCGATCCGCTCGATGGATTTCAGTTGCGCGTCGGTGAAGCGGTAGATGCCCGGGCGCTGACCTTTGCTGAAATACATCACGGCGGTGCGGTCGCCAAGTTCGTTGGCTCCGATTTCAATCTTTTGCGGCGGACCAAGCAATTGAACGACGCTGCATTCGCTCATTTCGAACGTAGGAGCTGTCGCCGCCGGGGCAGAATTGGAACCCGCAGCGACACAGGCACCATTCGCGTCCACCAACTCTGCCGGTGTCGGCTCATGTTTCCCCACCGGGGCGGATTCCTCGGTCTCTTCAGACAACGGAATGATAGCGTTTAGGCCCTTCTTCATGAAGCTGGGAGTTTTGAAATCCGAAACGGCGTCCGTCGAACAGGCGCTTAAAAGCA
>JAXDOS010000156.1:0-3178 GCA_034668785.1 Alphaproteobacteria bacterium | reverse complement strand
CGGTCCGCGTCAGGCTATGGCGGCGCGTCAACATCGCATTGTTAGTGCTATGGTCGCTGCTTGGCATAATCGCGCTCATCGAGGGTATGAATCCCGGCCCTTGGGTGACGCTCGCGCTTTGCGCCATCGCCACCTATTTTGTTGCCGCCGGATTGTTGCGCTCGCGCGGCGAAGGCATTTGAGCTAACAAGCCGTCCAGCAAGAACGGAGAAGACAATGGTCGCAGCGGTTCGCGTGCATAAGCTCGGCGGTCCCGAGGTGCTCACCTATGAGGACATCGAAGTCGGCCCGCCGGGTCCCGGCCAAGTCCGCATCCGGCAACGAGCCTGCGGCGTCAATTACATCGATACCTATTTCCGCTCCGGCCTGTATCCGGCACCAGCGCTGCCTTTCCTCGCCGGCAACGAGGGCGCGGGCGATGTGATCGCGGTCGGTGAGGGCGTGGCCGACCTCAAGGTCGGGGATCGCATCGCCTATGTGGTGACGCTTGGCGGTTATGCGGCTGAGCGGCTTTTGCCGGCAGACCGCGCGGTCAAACTTCCCGACTCCATTCCCTATGAACAGGCGGCGGGGATGATGCTGCGGGGCATGACCGTGCGCTACCTGCTGCGCCGAACCTACAAAGTGGAAAAGGGGACGACGCTGCTGATCCACGCCGCCGCCGGCGGCATCGGCCTGATCCTCTGCCAATGGGCGAGCAGTCTCGGCGCGACCATCATTGGCACCGCGGGGACTAAGGAAAAAGCCGCGTTAGCAAAGACCAACGGTTGCCAGCACGTGATCCTCTATCGCGAGGAAAATTTCGTCGAGCGCGTCAAGGACATTACCGCCGGTAAATTATGCGACGTTGTTTATGACGGCATCGGCAAAGATACCTTTCCGGCGTCGCTGGACTGTCTGCATCCCCTTGGGATGTTCGTGAGCTTCGGCAATGCTTCCGGGCCGGTCCCGCCATTCAACTTGTCGATCTTGCAGCAGAAGGGCTCGCTGTTCACGACACGGCCGACGCTGATCCATTACACCGCCACGCGAGAGGACTTGGTGGCTTCCGCGAACGATCTGTTCGATGTGGTGACCAGTGGCAAGGTGAAAATCCCGATCCATCAAAAATATCCGTTGAAGGACGCGGTCAAGGCGCACCAGGATCTGGAAAGCCGGGCCACCACGGGATCGACCATCCTTATTCCGTAACGTCAGAGCAGATTTGCGATCCGTTCGAATGTTGGGTGTGTATCCACGCCCGGCGGAAGCCGAGGTAATCCGACAACTTCGATGGAATCCGCAAAGCGCGAAATGGTCGCGATCGTCTCGTCAAGGGACA
This sequence comes from Alphaproteobacteria bacterium, assembly GCA_034668785.1. Lineage (GTDB taxonomy): Bacteria > Pseudomonadota > Alphaproteobacteria > Rhizobiales > Xanthobacteraceae > CANKHA01. The sequence continues at coordinate 1,857 of JAXDOS010000156.1, read as the reverse complement.
CCGGGCTTCCGGGCGTTTCGCTGACGACAACGACGACTGTAGACAAGTTGCGCCGCGCGAGCACATGCAGCGCGGTCAAAGTATGGCTGATGGTGCCGAGATAACTTCCGGCCACGAGGATCAGCGGTAGGCGCAGCGCGGTCATCCAGTCAAGCACCGTATGCCGCGCGTCGAGCGGAACCATGATTCCGCCGATCCCTTCGATAAACAGCTTGGTCTTGCGAACTGCCATCGCTTGGCGGCAGAATTCCACGAGCGCATTGAAGTCGAGCGCGCGGCCTTCACGCTGAGCCGCGATATCGGGCGACGCCGCGGCATGAAACCGCCAGGGGGAGATGCGGGCGATTTCATCCGATAGGGCGGGGCGGCCCAGGGCTGCGAGCAGAAGGCCGGGATCGCTGTTGGCGGCTGCCGCCGGGTCGAAGCCGGTGACGACCGGCTTGATCGCATCAACCGCGCGGACGGCATTGCGGAAATGCCGGATCAGGCCGGCGGTGACGAAGGTCTTGCCGATATCGGTGCCAGTCGAGGTGACGAAAACGGCGGTCACGGGTCAATGCGCCATAATTTGCGCGCGGATGATATCGGCAAGCCGCTCGATTTCGTTGTCCGGATGCGCGGCGCTGAAAGTCAGGCGCAAGCGCGCAGTTCCCGCCGGAACGGTCGGCGGCCGGATGGCGACCACAAGGAATCCTTGCTCTTCAAGCAACCGCGCAGCCTTCATCGCAACTTCGGAGTCCCCAAGGATCACAGGAACGATGGTGCTTGTCGCTTCCGGCAGACCAACGCGGCGGGTGAAGGTCTTGGCTTTTGCCAGTGGCCGCGCGACTAATTCCGGATCGCCTTCGATTACGTCAAGCGCCGCAATGGCGGCGGCGGCAATCGCCGGCGGCAATCCGGTCGAATAGATGAAGGTGCGGGCGCGGTTGCGAACGAGATCGACGACCGCCTGCGATGCGCAAAGATATCCGCCATAGCCGCCGATTGCCTTCGACAAGGTGCCCATCTGCAATGGAATATCCAGCTTGGCGCCATCGACGAAGCTCGATCCACGCCCGCCGCCGAGAACGCCGACACCGTGAGCGTCATCGGTCATCAGCCAAGCATCGAAATGGCGGGCCAGGGCCGCCAATTCGGGAAGCGGCGCAAGATCGCCATCCATGGAGAAAACGCCGTCGGTGGCGATCAGGGCGCGCGGGTGTTTGGCGCGATGCTCCGCCAGCAAGGCTTCCGCATGGCCCACGTCATTGTGACGGAAGCTGAGCACAGTCCCGCGGGTGAGCCGTGCGCCGGTCCACAAGCAGGCATGGGCGAGTTCGTCGACCACCACCAGATCGTCCTTGCCGATGAGCGCCGGGATGATGCCGGTATTTGCCAAATAGCCTGAACCGAAGACGCAAGCCGCTTCGGTGCCCTTCAGCTTCGCCAGCCGCGCCTCAAGCTTGGCAAAAAGTGGATGATTGCCGGTGACGAGCCGGGAGGCGCCGGAGCCGAGTCCATAGTGTTCCAACGCCTCGGCCGCCGCTTTCTTAACGGAGGGATGGTGGGTGAGATTGAGGTAATCGTTGCAGCAGAAGGACAGCAGTCGGCGGCCGTTACGCTGACACCAGATGCCGTCCTCGCGCGTCGTTTCGACAATACTGCGCCGCAAATGCGCGCGGTCGAGGCTTGCGAGTTTTTTCGCGGCGAATTGGTCGAGGGAGGACATTTTTAGAACGGTTCCTGCGTCGCCGTCATGCCTCGGCACTCGGGTCCCGCCTTCGGCGGGCCCAAGTGTAGACTCTTGTGCCGGGCATCCACGTCTTACAGTGTAGCAGATGCCAAAGACGTGGATGGCCGGGACAAGCCCGGCCATGA
>JAXDOS010000155.1:0-18137 GCA_034668785.1 Alphaproteobacteria bacterium | reverse complement strand
CGCCGGGGCCCTATGTCGCCGCCGCAATCGCACTCGCAGTCGCCGCGCCGCATTTGCTCTGGCTTGTGCACAACGACTTTCTTCCCTTCCACTATGCGGAAGCCCGCGCGGCGCCGTCGCGCGGCTTGATCGACCACATCCTGCATCCGGTGGAATTCGCTGTGGATCAACTCGGCTTCCTGCTGCCGGCGTTGCTGATCGCCGCCCCGCTTTGGTTTCGCCGGGCCGCAACCGCGGCAACGCCGCGCTCCTATGATTGGCGCATCGTCACGCTTCTCGCCTTCGGTCCGATGGCGACGGTGCTGGCGCTCTCCGCGTTGACCGGACGCGGCACGGTGGCGATGTGGGGCTATCCGCTGTGGCTTTTTCTCGGCGTGTGGATCGTCATGACCGTCGGTGCCATCGCCCCGGCGCGGCTGGCGTGGATTGTCGGGCTCTGGGCCACTGTATTCTGCGGTTTGGCCGTGGCCTTTATCGGCAATTATGCGGTGCTGCCGGCTTACGACGCCCGCTACCGCGCGGTGCTCTATCCCGGCGACCGGCTGGCTGCGGAAATGTCGCAACGCTTCCGCGCCGCGACCGGCAAGCCGCTGGCTTATGTCATCAGCGAGATGTGGACCGGCGGCAATATCGGCCACTATGCCCCCGAGCACCCGCGCGTGCTGATCGACGGCAAGCCGGAGCGCGCGCCCTGGATCGATTTGACCGACCTGAAGGCGCGCGGCGCCATCGTGGTGTGGACCGAAGGCGATCTCGACGCGCTGCCCGCCGATTACCGCGCCGTCGCGCCGGGCGCCCAGGTGCAGCCGCCGTTCGCCCTGCCCTACCGCAAAGGCGGCCTCACGCTGCAGGTCGGCTGGGCGATTCTAAGAGGAGCAAATAGCAACGCGCGATAGCGCAGCCTGTTGCGGCGGTTACGCCCGCCGGCCCTTCAGCATGCCGGCGATACCAAGGTCCTCGTCGAGGTCCGGCCAATGGATGCCCATGGGCATGATCTCGAAATTCGCGCGCTGTTTCGCCGAGCCGCCCTTCAGTCTTGGATACCAGTCGAGAGGCGTCGCAATTTTGCGCCCGTCCGCGAGCGTCACCACGAGCTCGCTCGCGGTGAACTCCACTGAGCGCGGCCGCAGGTCGCCGACGTCAATTTCCAAAGTGTTCTTCCACTCCGCGCAGGACTAGCTCACTGCCTCCATGCGGCGAAAGCCTCGCCGAAGACGCGATCGCCGGGAACGCCCTTCTCCATCGCCAGCAGCGCGCGATTGCCGTCGTTATAGATCAGCGAAATGTCGAGCCAAGCCCGCTCCTTCAGCAGTTGGATATTGCGCTTCACGTCGCTCTCCACCGCCGAAAGACCAACCAGGAAGAAGCCGTTGGTCACCTTCACCCGCAGGCCGGCGAGCGGCGCGCCGCGGGCCTGTTCCGTCTGTTCCATCAGCACGGCGGCGACGTCGGCGATGCCGCCCGGCGGAAAATCCGCCCCCGTGGTGAAGATGATCTCGATGGTATGGCTGGCCGGCGTCTGATCCTGATTGCGCTGCATGGTCCAGCTCATGCGCAAGTGGCGCTCGGGAATTTCCACGTCGGCCTTCACGGCAACATCGGGCGGAAGCCCTGAGCCGGGCGACACCATTTCCGTGCGCCAGATCACCGAGCCGATATATTGCTTGCGCTCGGCGCTATTCGGCGGTTGCTCATAGAGCACCACGCGCTGCGCCACCGCGGCGGCGGGTTGAGCGGGCGCGGTGGAAGAGTCCTGTTGACCATTGGCGCCGATGCGGTCGGCAATCTTGGGCCGTACTTGTGTCGTATCCCGCGAGGCCTGGGTCGCAGGCCCGCGAATGGATTGATACAAGGCGACGATGCGGGCGCGCTCGCTGTAGGCCACGGCTGCGGCGACGCCGAGCCCGGCGAGAATGGCAACAATGATAACGGTGCGCGCAATGCCGCCGAAGCCCCGACCCACGGTCCCGTGTGAGTCATCCAAATCATCGTCGTGCAGCGGACGCCGCGGCATGCCGCCGCGAGGCCTTACCGGATCATGTGACGCATCGTCTTGCTCAGGCGTCTCGCTGTAAGTAGGCCCTAATTCTTCCGGCGAGAAGCGCGGCTCGAGCCGCTCCTTGTCGGGGAGCGGCGGACGGCCCGCGGCGGATGTCTCACGCGGAATTTTCGGCGGCTGGCGGATGACCTCTTCCGGCCCGCCCTTGTCGCCGACGCCGTCGCGGAAACCCCTTAAGCCCTGATCGCTCAAAGACGGGCGATCGCCGGTTGCGCGGCTTTCGCTGCGACTAGCCGGCATCGGAGGCTCCGCGCGCGTTGCCGGATCGGATGTAATCCATTCATGCAACGGCGGCATTTGCGGCCGAGGCGCGTCACGTTTCGGCGTTTCCGGCGGTTCAGACGCGGGCGTCTCGGCGCGCGTGGGCTCGCTGGAAGTTGCGGCGGAGGAACTTGAAGCGGAGGAACTTGAAGCGGAAGCGCTTGGATCGGGCGCCGGCAGTTTTGGCTCCGCGATTGCCGAAGGCGTCGAAGCCGGCGGCGCCGGGTCCGGGCGCGGCGTCTCGACACGCGGCTGCCGCGCCGCTTCGGCCTCGACCTTGCGGATCGAATCCTCAAGCGCCAGCCGCTCGCGGGTAATGTCGGATTCGCTCAGCGACGGCGTGACGCTGCGTAACTGTGTCACCAGCGCCGCGCGCGCGCGGTCGTAGAGTGCACGGCGGGCCTCGCCGGTGCTCTTGTCGAGACCAGCTACGGCGCGGGCAATGAGCGGATAATAGTCGGCCATCGACTTCCAGGTTACGCTTTCCGCGTGGCGAATGCCGCCAGTTTAAGCCTCGAACGGATTATGCATCAAAATCGTGTCTTCGCGCTCCGGGCTGGTGGATAGCAAAGTGACCGGGCAACCAACCAGTTCTTCGATGCGGCGGACATATTTGATCGCCTGGGCGGGCAGATCGACCCATGACCGCGCGCCCGCTGTGGCGCCTTTCCAACCGGCGATTGTCTCATAAATCGGCTCGACCCGGGCCTGCGCGCGTTCGCCCGCGGGCAGGTAGTCGATTTCCCGGCCGTCGAGACGGTAGCCCGTGCATACCTGGATTTCATCGAATCCGTCGAGGATATCGAGCTTGGTAAGCGCCAGGCCCTGAATGCCGCTGATGCGTACCGTCTGCCGCACCAGCACGGCGTCGAACCAGCCGCAGCGCCGCGGCCGGCCGGTGACGGTGCCGAACTCGCGTCCGCGCTCGCCGATCCGCCGCCCGATCTCGTTGCTTTGCTCGGTCGGGAACGGCCCCTCCCCGACCCGCGTCGTATAGGCCTTGCAGATACCCAGCACGTAGCCAATCGCCGAAGGCCCCACACCCGAACCGGTCGACGCCTGCCCCGCCACCGTGTTGGACGACGTCACATAAGGATAGGTGCCGTGGTCGATGTCGAGCAACGCGCCTTGCGCGCCTTCGAACAGGATGCGCTTGCCCTCGCGCCGCTTTTGATCGAGCAGCGACCAGACCGAATCCATGAACGGCAGCACGCGCGGGGCCAAGCTCGCCAGTTCGTCGTAGATCGTCTTTGGCTTGATTTCATCGAGTCGCAGCCCGCGGCGAAGCGCATTGTGATGGGTCAGCAATCGCTCGATCTTGCTGTTGAGCGCCGGAAGGTCGGCCAGATCCATCAGGCGAATGGCGCGGCGCCCGACCTTGTCCTCATAGGCCGGTCCGATGCCGCGGCGCGTGGTGCCGATGGCCGTGGCTGAGTTCGAAGACTCGCGCATGGCGTCGAGTTCCTGATGCAGCGACAGCAGCAGCGTCGCGTTCTCGGCGATGCGCAGATTGTCCGGCGTGACCTTAACGCCCTGCCCCTGCAGCCGCTCGATCTCCTCGATCAGCGCACGCGGGTCCAGCACCACGCCGTTGCCGATGATCGATAGCTTGCCAGGCCGCACGACACCCGACGGCAGCAGCGAGAGCTTGTAGGTGACGCCGTTGATAACCAGCGTGTGGCCGGCGTTGTGGCCGCCTTGGAAGCGGACGACGATGTCGGCCTGTTCCGATAGCCAGTCGACGATCTTGCCTTTGCCTTCGTCGCCCCATTGCGACCCGACCACGACGACATTGGCCATGAGAAACCTTCCTGCGCGGGACTCGACGGCTGGACGCGCCCACATCCCGCCCGCCCGAAGCCAGGGCTCCTCTCGGATAAAGGATGAGGCCGCGAGAGGCAAGGCGGCGAGCGGCGGCGAAAGGCCGCCGGTACCCACCCAACTTACTGGTATTGCAAGCTGATCAGAACTTCAGCACCTGCACCTGCGGCAGCGCGCGCACTTTGCCCTACCGGCTCGAACCTCATCGCTGCCAGCTGTTCAGGGGAGTCTTGAAGGATCTCCAACGCCTCGCCCGCAGCTGATCGGGTCCCACCGTAGTCGAAGCCCAGCGCAGGCAGTCGGTCATATCCCGCTCTAGATGATGGATATCACACAGGCAACTGATAGTAGTACAACCTGTGTATGTATCTGGTAAACTCACGCGTCGCGAGCGTCAGGTCGTCGAGCTTATCGGCAGGGGCCTTCGGGGGCGCGCCGTCGCCGGGCAATTGGGCATGGCCTATTTTACGCTCCGAAAGCACCGCCTCAATATTTTGCGCAAACTGGGCCTGTCCACCGCTGCGCAGCTTTCCGCAGCCGCCGCACTGATGCAGGGAGACTCAGGACGGAACCAGGATTTTCGCTAGTCGTTGGCGCCGTCTTACGCCCCGCCAGATCGAGATCGCCTCACTCATTGTCGAGGGCCTTAGCAGCAAGCAAATCGGCAGAGCGCTCGCGATAAGCCCGCTGACCGTCGCCAAACATCGACGCGACATCTTTCGTCGCCTCGGCGTCCACTCCGCCGCAGAACTGTGCCGTCAGGCGCTCTCCATCGACGGCGGCCATACCACAACAGAGTGATATCCGGCGAAACCCTTACAAGTCATGGTTGACTCCCGTAACAAACAACCATTGGGAGAAGTAACATGGCTGCGGAAACAATCAACGTTTACATCGATACTGCCCAGTTGCAGGCGCAGAAGAATAATAACTACAGCCTGTACCTCGCCAAGAAAGTGAACGGGCAGTTCACCGTGATCTGGCAATCGATGGGTCCGGTGGCAACCGTGAATCATCCATCCTATGAGTACAAGAACACTTTCTCAATCGAAGTGCCAAATTACGAAGTGAACTACGGCACGGTGACCGAGCAAGACGGCTCCGTTACCTTCAATGCATCAGGGAAGCCGCAGACCATCTCCATCGGCCAAACGGTAATCCTCGACGACAACGGACTTTTCGCCGATCCCAAGAATGATGGCACCGCCGGAGAGATCATCATCCACAACGCTCTTGCCAACAATCCCAATGTGATTTTGCTGGACGACGAAGGCAATCCGATTTTCGTCAACACCAAGAGCGGCATGGATATCGGCGACGCAGAGCTCACGCCAATCGACACTTATCAGATCTGGTTCGATAACTACCAGGACACGGGAACGATCATCTCACACCAGGTCAGCAATATTGCGACCGTTGTATTCGACGGCGGCACGACCGAGAAAACGATCAGTTACAATACCGCAGGCGAGTGGCAAACCGGCCCCCTCAGTCAGAAACTCGACATTCCCACTGCCGGCCTCGCGGAAGTGGATCCGCTGACCATCACGGTGCTTGCAACCTTCAAATATGCACTGACTGTGACGGCGGTGACCTATCTACTGCATAAACTCGTCCAAAAGTTCGGCGTCCTACAGCCGACCCATATTACGGCGGCGGTGGGAAGCACGAAGCTGACGGTGAAGTTCGCTGGACCGCGGGTCCACGAAATACTTGCTGCCTTCGGTACTGATAAATACGAAACCGCGGTCGGCAATGCGCTTAGTGCTGCCAAGAAGGATAAATTGTCCGACCTGCAGAAAGAGACCTGGACCGTGAGCGAAAGCACGGTAGGCGTGTCCTATTGAGCGGTCCGGGCGGGTCCGATTTGCATCCCCTGGCGTGTCGCGCGCTAGGGGATGCACACCATCATTAATCTCATGTGCCTTATGGGGCAAAATGCTTGCGCATAATCACCCTGTGGCCCTCAGCGCCGATGCCCTCAGAACTTCAGCGGCTTGGCCTGCTGCACCTGCGGCAGCGCGCGCACTTTGGCGAGCACCTCGGGCGGCAGTTCGCTGTCGATCTCGATCAGGGCCACAGCTTGGCCGCCCGGCGCCACGCGGCCGACGTGGAAGGTGGCGATGTTGATCCCGGCTTCGCCCAGCGTCGAGGAAAAGCGGCCGATGAAGCCGGGCTTATCCAGGTTGGTGATGTAGATCATCGACGAGCCGAACTCGGCATCCATCCGGATGCCCTTGATGTTGACGATCCGCGGGCGTCCGTCGGCGTAAACCGTGCCGGATACCGACCGCGATCTGGATTCGGTAATGACCGTCAGCGTAATCAGGCTCTCATAATCGCCCGCCGCTTCGCGCGTCATTTCCTCGATGACGATGCCGCGGTCCTTGGCGACGCTTGGCGCGGAGACCACGTTGACGCCCTGGAGCATCGGCCGCAGCAAGCCCGCGATGGCCGAGGACGTCAGGGCCTTGGTATTCATCCGCGCCACCAGTCCTTCGTAAGAAAGCTGGACCTTGTTGATGCCGGACTCGGTCAACTGGCCGGCGAAGGAGCCAAGCTTCTCCGCGAGCGTGATGAAAGGTTTCAGCTTCGGCGCTTCCTCGGCGGTGATCGAGGGAAAGTTGACCGCATTGGAGATGGCGCCGGTCAGCAGATAGTCCGACATTTGTTCGGCCACCTGGAGCGCCACATTCTCTTGCGCTTCCATCGTCGAAGCGCCGAGATGCGGCGTGCAGACCACGTTCGGATGACCGAACAGAACATTGGAAACCGCGGGTTCCTCCACGAACACGTCAAAGGCCGCGCCGGCGACCTGCTTGGAATCGAGCGCCGCGGCCAGCGCCTGCTCGTCAACGAGTCCGCCACGCGCGCAGTTGATGATGCGCACGCCTTTCTTCATCGTCGCGATGGCCTTGGCGTCGATGATGTTTTTCGTCTTGTCGGTGAGCGGCGTGTGCAAGGTGATGAAATCGGCGCGCTTGAACAGCTCGGCAAGCTCGACCTTTTCGATGCCAAGATCGCGGGCGCGCTCCGGCGAGAGAAAGGGATCGTAAGCGATCACCTTCATCTTCAGGCCCTTGGCGCGATCGGCGACGATCGAGCCGATATTGCCGCAACCAATCACGCCGAGCGTCTTCGCGGTGATCTCGACGCCCATGAAACGGTTCTTTTCCCACTTGCCCGCTTGCGTGGAGGCATCGGCGGCCGGGATTTCCCGCGCCAGCGCCAGCATCAGCGTGATCGCATGCTCCGCCGTGGTGATCGAATTTCCGAACGGCGTATTCATGACGATGATGCCCTTGGCGGTCGCCGCGGGAATATCGACGTTATCGACACCGATGCCGGCGCGGCCGATCACCTTCAGCTTGTTCGCCTTCTCCAGCATCTTCGCCGTCACCTTGGTGGCGGAGCGGATGGCGAGACCGTCGAAGCCGCCGATGATTTCGGCGAGCTTGTCCTTGTCCTTGCCGAGATTGGGCTGGAAATCGACCTCGACGCCGCGATCCTTGAAAATCTGCACGGCGGCGGGCGAGAGGGCGTCGGAGATGAGTACTTTAGGCATGGAGGTCCTCGAAATTGTCAGGCGTTGCAACGCAGCCAGCACAGCATGTGCGGATAGGGTTTCGCGCCGCGGGCCGCGGCGAAGCGGGACTCGACGGTCATTCCGTAGAACTGCAAAAGCGGCACGCCGATGTAGCAACCGGCCGCGAAGTTCTCGATCAGCGCCGGCGAGCCGCCCTTGTAGCCGCCGGAATGAAACACGACCGCTGGATCGATGCCGAGGTGACGCGCGGCGGCATAGGACCAGGCCAGCGCCGCCATTTCGTCACCGCCGTCCGGCGACAGCCGCGGCTCCTTGCGCGACGGCGGCGCGGTCACCGCGATATGACCAGCCTCGTGCAGGATATCTCCCGGATAGGTGAGGCGGGGCTGATCCAGCAGAATGGCTCCGTATTGAATGTCGAGGCCTGGAACAAAGGTCGGCTCAGCCAGGACCGCGGCTTTCACATCGATGCCGATGCCGCGAACGAAGGTGGCCAGCTGCTGCGTGAGCGGATCGGAGAACATCGCGGTCACGCCGCCTTCGCGAGCGCGTCCTTGGTCTTGGCATAGGCCCAGTCGAGCCAGGGCATCAGCGCCTCGACATCGCGGCTTTCCACGGTGGCGCCGCACCAGATGCGAAGGCCCGGCGGCGCATCGCGATAGGCGGCGATGTCGTAGCCGGCGCCTTCCTTCTCGATGGCACCCGCGAGATTTTTCGCGAAGGTTGCCTGGCCGTCGGCGTTGAGCGAGGTGACCGCCGCGTCCACGACCTTCAAGCACACCGACGTATTCGAGCGAATAGCGGAATCTTTTGCGAGGAATTCCGCCCAGGGCGTTTTCGCGACCCAATCGGAAATGACTTTGGTGTTGGCGTCGGCGCGCGCGACCAGCGCCGGCAGCCCGCCGAGCGATTTCGCCCATTGCAAGGTATCGAGATAATCCTCGACGCAGAGCATGGACGGCGTGTTGATGGTCTCGCCTTCGAAAATGCCCTCCATCAGCTTGCCGCCCTTGGTCATGCGGAAAATCTTCGGCAGCGGCCAAGGCGGATTGTAGCTTTCCAGCCGGGCGACGGCGCGCGGCGACAGGATCAGCATCCCATGCGCGGCCTCGCCGCCGAGCGCCTTCTGCCAGGAGAAGGTGACGACATCGAGCTTGGGGAAATCCAAACGCTGCGCGAAAGCCGCCGAGGTGGCGTCGCAGATCGCAAGCCCTTCGCGGTCGGCCGGAATCCAGTCGCCATTCGGCACGCGCACGCCGGAGGTGGTGCCGTTCCAGGTGAAGACGACATCGGTCTTCCAGTCGACTTTGGAAAGATCGGGCAATTCGCCATAAGGCGCCTTTAGCGTCTTGACGTCCTTGAGCTTGAGTTCCTTGGCGACATCGCTGACCCAGCCTTCGCCGAAGGATTCCCAGCTCAGCATGGTGACGGGCCGCGGACCGAGCAGCGACCACAGCGCCATTTCCACCGCGCCGGTATCCGAGGCCGGCACGATGCCGATGCGGTAGTCGGCGGGGACTTCCAATATTTCGCGGGTGAGGTCGATGGCGCGCTTGAGCTTCGCCTTGCCGATCTTGGACCGGTGGGAGCGTCCGAGCACGGCGTCGGTGAGGACTTGCAGGCTCCAGCCGGGGCGCTTGGCGCAGGGGCCGGAAGAAAAGTGCGGGCAGGCCGGCCGCACGCCGGGCATTGGATTCGTCATGCTGTCTATCCTTCCAGATAGGCGCCCCTCGGTGGGGAGGGGTTTCCCGCCGCCGGGCATAAGGAAGGGAACAGCCGCCGTCAAGAATGATTTAGATGCGAAGCGGGATGCGGGCGAGCCGGCGGTATCGTCAGGCCTTCGTGAAAATCAGATGGCCGTCGATACTTAGAACTTGAAGCCCACCGCGACGCGGGCGGTATTGATATGCACGCGCGTGTCTTTGATGGGAGCAAATTGGATCCATTCCCATTCGGCGCGCAAGAACAAGCTCCGCATCAATGCGACATCGACGCCCAGACCCGCCGTGTAACCGTAGGCGAATACGCCCTTAAAGGATTCGCCCTGCGGACCAGGCAGAACGAGAAAACTCGTAACTGTTTTCGATACCGGAACAACAACCACTCCGCCGAGGCCATCAGGAAAGGGGGTGTTGACGAAAAAGTCGTCAGTCAGGGTTCCGCTAACGCTCGCCGAACGCGTGACATCGGCGCGGCCGACGGCGAGGCCAGCAAAAGCGTAGGGAAGCAGGAACTGTCCCGCTGCCCACCCTGCCCGCGCGCGAAGCGTTAGCAGGTCCGTGATATGCACAGCGGAACTGCTGCTGACGCTGACGTCATACGCATAGGTATGTCCCAGCGGAGCGTCGGGGCTGTTGTTGATAACGCGGGAGAGCGCATCGCTAGCGGATTGGCTTGCGGAGAGCTTATTGTAATTCGCCTCGACACCGAGGACCACTTCGTCCCAGTTGGTGTTGTAGCCAATGAAACCGCCATAGCTCCTGCCGACAGTGTCCCCTTGTCCCAGCGTAGTCCATCCCGCCACCTGGTTTTCGATGACCGTGTTGCGCAAGATAAAATGGATAAGCGTGGACGTACCGTTGGCGAAATCCATGCTTGCGGTTGATTGGCCGGCCTGGACGCCGACATAGACGCCGCTCCAGTCCGGATAAGCGGGACCGGCGATCGGAATAGCCGGAGAAACAGCCGGCACGACGGCGTCAGAACCGCGCAAGGTCGGAATTGCCGGTGGGTCGGCGGCGAATGTCTCGGTGGCCAGCCCCGCGAGGACAAAAGCTAAGATCAAGCGCCGCATGATCGTCCCCGCGACTTGCTGCGCCGGCCTACAGCGACCAGCGCAAACCGAGCCGGATCTCGTCCGCCGACAATTTCTTGAAGGTCAGCTGATTTCCGAAGAAATCGACGCCGGTTGTCGCCTCGCCGAAGCTGATGTGGCGGTAGCCCAAATCGACGGCGTAGTTTTGCGATATTTTGTAACTGATGCCGGCCATCCAGGCCCAAGCGAGATTCCAGTTGCTGGTCGCCGGAACCGGCGTGATGAGAGGCAGAGAAGCGCGGCTGAAATCGCCCGTCCGCAGATAGGCGCCGCCGACTCCCGCCCCAATGTAGGGCGTGACGCCGTACCAGGTTCCGAGATCGCCGTAGATATTGCCAAGCGTGGTGATGCTGTCGATTCGTGCCGTGAAGTCCGGCACCAGCGCCGTCGTGTTGCCCCAGTATTTTGTCTTGGTGCCGTAATCCAACGTCACGTCGGCTCGGAACCACTGCATTTTGTAACCGACGCCGAGGCCGATCACGCCGGACTTATCTATTTTGTCGGCAGTGGTCGGGACCGGAGCCAGATTGGCAACGCTGCCCAAGTGGTTCATGCGATAGCCGACGTCGCCGCGCAGATACCAGTTCGAAGACACCTCATCGATGACGCTTGGCGCCCGCACCAGCGGCGGCGGCAGCGGCATCGAAGGAGCCCGCGGAAGATCGGCCGCTTGCGCCGTGGTGCAGAGCGCAAAGGCCAGTGTTCCGATCGCCGCGAAAGTCTTCAAGCTGCGCATGACATGATCCCTTGATAACGCCGAGCGTCCGGCGCGAGCCGAGCCCAATTCCAACTTTGTGAATCATCTCAGACAGAGGTTAAGGCTCGATTAACCTTAACTTTTCACCTTGTTGGCCGCTGCTGTTAACGAACTGCGCCGCGCCGCAAACAAAAACGGCGCGGAAGTCCCCGCGCCGTCCTGCCGAAATTTCCGGCGATTTATCCCTTGCGCACGAGCGGCGGCGGCGGCGCGTAAACCTGCGGCGCATAGAGCTGCGGCTGCTGGTAGATCATCTGCGGCTGCGGCGGCAGCGGCGCCGGCACGTCGCAGCAGACAAACCGCACGCCGAGCTTTAGGTCATGAGAGCTGATCGACTTGAACTGCATCGGGTTATTGAAATTATTCGTGCCGGTGTAAGTGACCAGATCTCCCGACTGCGCATCGCCGAGGTTGACGTAGCGGTAGGCCAACTCGACCGTCATCGACGGCGTCGCCTTGAATGCAAGCCCGGCATGCAGCGCCCAGGCGAAACCGATTTGCGATGCGGCGGCTCCGAAGGCGACCCCATTTAAGGGCGTATTCACGTCAAGGAAGCTGCTGATGGTGTTGCGCGTGAAGCCGACGCCGAGTCCGACGAAGGGCGTTATGCACCACCAGGTACCAAGGTCGGCATAGGCGTTTGCAAGCACGAGAAACTCGGATTTGCTTGCGCGGTATTCATCCGTGTAGGCGGCGTTGACGATGTCCAGACCGTGGAAATTGGCCTTGCCGCGATATTCGCCGGTGACATCGAACCGCAGCCACTCATTGTATTGGTAGCCGACGCCAAGTCCGAAGAACGGCGCGCTGTCAAAGCCCATGCCTACCGGCACGACAGAGTTTCCGGCGTAAAGTAAATTGTTCAGGCTGCTGACCTGCTGCGTGCTCATTCCGATATCGCCGCGCAGGTACCAGGTGCTGAAGTCCTCCTCCATGCAAAGCGGGATCCCCGGATACATCTGGGCCTGCGAGCGCGGAACGCAGACCGGCTGCATGACGGGGGGCATTGGCATTTGCATAGGCATGTCGGCGGCATTCGCCGTGCTTGCCAGCATCGTCGCGCCTGTCAGGGTTGCGGCTGCAACCGCCCATACGGAGGCCCTGCGCATATTGTCGTCCTTCTTGCTGCGGGCGGAACGGGCGATCGACCGCGTACACGCCGAACGAGAGGACGATCTCAGGAAATTGTTAAACGACCCTTAACCTTAATATTTAACCAAGCACATTAACCCACAGCGTCGCTGGCGCCTTGGACATAGCGGGGCTACAGCATCGCTGGCAAAGGATTCAGAGGGGGATGGCGCGGCGGCGCTTACGCGGCGAAGGCGTTCAATGCCTCGACGATATCGTCGACAACCTTTTCCACCAGGATTTTATCGTCGCCCTCGCCCATCACCCGGATCACCGGCTCGGTGCCGGACGGGCGGATGATGAGGCGGCCCTGGCGTCCCAGCCGCTCCTCGCCGTCGGCGATGGCGGAGCGAACGTCGGCGTGTTCCAGCGGCTTGCCGTTGCGATAACGCACGTTTTTCAAGACCTGCGGCAGCGGCTCGAAGCGGTGGCACACTTGCGATACCGGACGGTCATTCTTCTTCACCACGGCAAGGATCTGCAGCGCGGCGATAAAACCGTCGCCCGTCGTGGTGTAGTCCGAGAGGATAATGTGGCCGGACTGCTCGCCGCCGACGTTGTAACCATGCTCGCGCATATGCTCGAGCACATAGCGGTCGCCGACCGGCGTGCGTATGAGTTCGAGACCGTGTTCCGCCAAATGGCGCTCGAGGCCAAGATTTGACATCACGGTGCTGACAATGCCGGGTTTGGCGAGACGGCCGTCTTCCTTCCAGCTTTCGGCGATGACCGCCATCAGCTGATCGCCATCGACGATATGGCCGCGTTCGTCGACGATGATGACGCGATCGGCGTCGCCGTCGAGCGCGATGCCGACATCCGCGCGCATCTCCCGCACCTTGCGGCACAAGGCCTCCGGCGCGGTCGAGCCGCAATCCTTGTTGATGTTGAAACCGTCGGGATCGACACCGATCGGGAATACTTCGGCGCCGAGTTCCCACAGCGCCTCGGGCGCCACGCGATAGGCGGCGCCATTGGCGCAGTCGACCACCACGCGCAGTCCTTCCAGGCTCATCGCCTTCGGCAGCGTGCGCTTGGCGAATTCAATATAGCGGGCATGTTCGCCCTCGATGCGCTTGGCGCGGCCGACGTCGGGGCTTTTCGCCAAGCGTTTGGCGAGATCGGAATCCATCAGCGTTTCGATCTGACGCTCGACCTCGTCGGAGAGCTTGTAGCCGTCCGGTCCGAACAGCTTGATGCCGTTGTCGTCGTAGGCGTTGTGCGAGGCGGAGATCATCACGCCGAGATCGCAGCGCATCGAGCGCGTCAGCATGGCAACCGCAGGCGTCGGCATCGGGCCGGTCTGGAATACGTCCATGCCGACCGAGGTAAAGCCGGCAACCAAGGCAGTTTCGATCATGTAGCCGGAAAGCCGGGTATCCTTGCCGATCAGCACGCGGTGACGATGATCGCCCCGGCGAAACACCAGCCCAGCCGCCTGCCCGACCCGAAGCGCCAGTTCCGGCGTAATGAGGCCATTGGCGCGGCCGCGTATGCCGTCCGTGCCAAAATACTTACGCGCCATGCCTTAAATCCCGCCCGCTGCTCCGGTGACGTACAGACGCGGGGGCCCCATACGTAAGTCCCATATTACTGCGATCTTATTCCCATGAGGTAAAAAACCGTCAGCCCTCGCCATACCAAAACCCATGGTTAAGAAGAACCGCCGGCTGCTAGGCCGGCGGTTCGTCAATGTTCTCAATTACTTCCGAGAAAAAGCCCGTCCGCCGGTTCACTCTCGTTTGTTTGTGCTCTTCGACGGCTGGGTGACGTTGACCGGATCGGAGCCGGGAAAGCTCTCTTCCAGCCCTTGCTCAAGCGCCCGCTCTTGCGGATCGCGCGGCTTATCTTCGGGTTTGCAGCGTTTTGGGTCCGGGTCGCCGCCACGGGTATTCTTGGCTTCGGCTCCCATCGGCGCCTCCTGTGATGTTTGGGTGCTGGTAGATAACGCCTGGGAGTCGCCAACGTTCCGGCCGCACAGGGGCGGGGAACTGTGCTAGGCGGGTGACAGGCGTCCGGGCAAAATCGTCATCATGAACACCGCCACCTGCATCGAGGATTTGCGTCAGTTGGCGCGGCGCCGCGTGCCGCGGGCCTTCTTCGATTATGCCGACCGCGGCTCCTATGCGGAAGAAACCTTGCGCGCCAACCGCGAAGACCTGGAGCGCATCAAGTTGCGCCAGCGGGTTCTGGTCGATGTGTCGCAGCGCAGCCAAAGCACCACGATCCTCGGCGAACCGGCGGCGCTGCCGCTGTCCCTTGGACCGATTGGGCTGTGCGGCATGCAGCACGGCGACGGCGAGATCCTCGCCTGCCGCGCCGCGCAAGCCGCCAACATTCCCTTCTGCCTGTCGACGCTCTCTATTTGCTCCATCGAGGATGTGGTGGAGGCGGTGCAAAAGCCGTTCTGGTTCCAGCTCTATGTGATGAAGGACCGCGGCTTCGTGCGATCGTTGATCGAGCGCGCCATCGCCGCGCAATGCAGCGCGCTGGTGCTGACCATCGACCTGCAAGTGCTCGGACAGCGCCACGCCGATATCCGCAACGGCATGACCGTGCCGCCGGAAATCCGCCTGAGCAACATCATCGACATCGCCACCAAGCCCGCCTGGGCGCTGAGCGTTCTGCGCGGCAAGCGCAAGACTTTCGGCAACGTCGCCGGCCGCGTGCCCGGCATGGACAATATCAACTCGCTGGCGGGCTGGATCAACAATCAGTTCGACCCGACGCTGAGCTGGAAAGATGTCGAATGGATCAGGAGCCTGTGGCCCGGCAAGCTGATCGTCAAGGGCATTCTTGATGTCGAGGACGCCAAGCTCGCGGCCAGGACCGGCGCCAGCGCGCTGGTGGTTTCCAATCACGGCGGCCGGCAGCTCGACGGCGCGCCGTCGTCGATCTCGATGCTGCCGAAAGTCGTCGACGCGGTCGGCGCTGAGATCGAGATCATGTTCGACGGCGGCATCCGCTCCGGCCAGGACGTGCTGCGGGCGCTGGCGCTCGGCGCCCGCTCCTGCATGCTCGGCCGCGCTTATCTCTACGGCCTCGGCGCCGCGGGCGAGGCGGGCGTCGCGCGAGCCATCGACATCATCGCCAAGGAGCTCGACGTCACCATGGCGCTGACCGGCACGCGCCACGTTGCGGATATCGGGCCGCAGGTGCTGGTGAGTTGAGGCTCCGCTCTCCATCGGCCTCATGCTGAGGAGCCCGCCGCAGGCGGGCGTCTCGAAGCATCGCAAGTCGGCTATAGCCGACTTGCGCACCAAATGTCGATCTTGGGTAAACCCGAGATCGGTGGCCGCCGCCCATCCTTCGAGACGCGGCTACGCCGCTCCTCAGGATGAGGGGGATTGGTCACTCTTGCCACCGAAACGGCCTAGGTTTATATTCACAGGACATGCGCCATCCCTTCCAGTCTCCGATTACGCGTCTCCACGTCCGGCCCGACGAACCGGACGCGGTGGTCGGCCCGCCGCGGGTGCGCGGCTCGCGACGGCCGCACGCCGATACCAAACTCGCGCAAGTGCGTGGCCTGATCGAGCAGACCGTGCTGACCTATGGCGAGATCGCCGCGCGCACCGGCGTCGGCCGCGCCAGCATCTGCCGCTGGACCCGCGACGGCGGCTGGCAGCGCCCGGTCTTCGCGCCGCGCGCCACTGACACGGTGCCGAGCGTGCGCGCCAGCGCCAAGCTGAAGTCGCGCAAGCTCGCCGCGCGGCTCTTCGCATTGGCCGACCGCTATGTCCGCGAGCTGGAGGCAACGCCCGGCGTCGATCTCGACAAGCTCGGCGAGGCGCTGGAACTGGTGAAGATGGCGCGGCTCGCCGCCATGGGCCGCAGACGCCGGCGGCGCGACACGGTGGTCGAGCAAGGCATGGCGATCCGCCAAAGCGCGCCGCCGAGCGCGGTGCTGCGCCCGATCGCGCAATTATGCGCGGCCGACGTCGACCTGCACCGCGCGCCGAGGCCGGCGGTGGACGATTTCCTGGAAAACCGCGACCCGCCGCGCCAAGAACTTGCACACGACGAGCATGGCCCGCGGCGCCGCACCCGCCGCTCCATGCGCAACGAGCAGCATGCGTGGATGTTGCGGAAGGAGTGAAGCGCGCGCTGCACCCTCCCCCTTGTGGGGAGGGTCGGCGAAAGAAGTGAGCCGGGGTGGGGTCTGCGATAGCGCGAGTACCCCACCCCCAGCCCCTCCCCACAAGGGGGAGGGGAGCCTACCGCCTTCCGCGCCGGTCTTGCTCTTCGTCATCGTTGCTGCCGCTTTCTTCATGACTCTCGGCGGCCCGTCTTTCTATTGATTGATTTCTGGCTCGACGAGGCTGGCGAGATTTCGCAACGAATCCTGCCAGCCGAGATAGCAGGCTTCCACCGGAATGACGTCGGGGATGCCTTCCTGCACGATGGTCACGTCGGTGCCGACGGAGACCGGCTTGAGCGTCACCGTCACCTGCATTTCGCCCGGCAAATTCGGATCGTCGAATGTGTCGGTGTAGCGCAAGCGCTCGCCGGGCACGAGCTCCAGATATTTTCCGCCGAAAGCATGGCTCATGCCCGTGGTGAAATTGCGGAATGACATCTTGAAGCTGCCGCCGGCCTTGGCGTCGAGGTGATGCACGGTGCAGACGAAGCCGTTGGGCGGCAGCCACTTCGCCAAGGCGTCCGCCTCGATGAAGGCGCGATAGACCTTATCGGGCTTCGTTGCCAGGACGCGGTGCAGGCGAACGGTGCTGGGCATCGCTGTTTCTCCCGAGCGCGCGGTCCGACAAGGCAACGGATCGCGACGTTGTATGGTTCACTGTGGCCCTTTAACGCGCAAGCGTCTCGCCCGCCAATCGCTCAATTCTTTGATTCTGGCATCGATCAGCCGGGAGGGGAGTCTTCCCTTTTGTTTCCTTCGAGGCCGTCTTGGTCTTCTTCATGGTTGTTGGCGCTTTAGTCGTGGGGGTGATCCGTACGGCGCTCACCTGGATCTAAGCTAAAGGCCCCATTTGCCTCGGCGTCGCGACGCCAGTTAGGAATTGAAGGACGAGTCCCATGGGCGTACTCTCTTGCAAAAGGACTGCGCTTTCATGGGCAAAAATTCGGCGATCGAGTGGACTGATCACACCTTCAATCCTTGGTGGGGTTGCACTAAGGTCTCTCAGGCCTGCAAGTTTTGTTACGCCGAGGCGTGGGCGAAACGTACGGGCGCAAAGGTCTGGGGACCAAAAGCGTCCCGCAGATTCTTCGGTGACGCACATTGGCGCGAACCTATACGCTGGGACGCTGAAGCCGCGTACAGCAAGAGCCGGCCGCGAGTATTCTGCGCATCCATGGCTGACGTGTTTGAGTATCGAGCCGAACTCAGTCCGTGGCGAGAAAAGCTTTGGGACCTCATCGAACAAACGCCCAATCTCGACTGGCTGCTTCTGACAAAACGTCCGCAGCGGATACGCTTGATGAAGCGATGGGCGCATTGGCCTAACAATGTATGGCTTGGCACAACTGTCGAGGACCAGTCATCTGCCGATGTCCGCATCCCGGAGCTTCTTGAGAATGACGCTACGGTTCGGTTCCTATCCTGCGAGCCGCTCGTCGGGCCGGTCGACTTGGAAGCTGCATTGAAGGCCGGCGTGAATTGGGTGATCGCTGGCGGAGAAAGCGGTGGTCAATCGCGGCCAGCCCATCCGAGCTGGTTCAGGCGCCTTCGAGATCAGTGCGCCGAGGCTGGCGTTCCTTTTCTTTTTAAGCAATGGGGTAGCTG
>JAXDOS010000154.1:0-4924 GCA_034668785.1 Alphaproteobacteria bacterium | reverse complement strand
CGGTGAAGCCGGACGATTTTAACATTCGCACACCGCTAGCCCGCGTGCGCGGGCTAGGCTCTGCCCGTTCGGGCACGGACCATTTCTGGCGGCAGCGGCTGACCGCGGTCGCCAATGTGCCGCTCGTCATTGCCTTCGTGGTGATCACCGCTTCGTTGCTTGGGCGCAACCATGCCGCCGTGGTGCAAATCCTAGGCTCCCCGCTGGTTGCAATCATCATGTTGTTGTTCGTGGTTTCGATAACCACCCATATGCGAATCGGAATGCAGGTCATCATCGAAGACTATTTGCATGACGACATACCGAAGCTCGTTTGCCTGATGGCAAACACTTTCTTCACCATCGCCGTCGCGCTCGCCTCCGGCTACGCCATTCTCAAGCTGTCGTTCGGAGTGTGAGCATGCCTTCAAACGGACCATCGAACGGGAGCGCGGGGGTGAACGGCCGTGCCTATCCGATCGAAGACCATAGCTACGACGTCATTGTGGTGGGCGCCGGCGGCGCCGGATTACGCGCTGTGGTCGGCTGCAGCGAAGCCGGGTTGAAGACCGCCTGCATCACCAAAGTTTTCCCGACGCGCTCGCACACCGTCGCCGCGCAAGGCGGCATCGCCGCCTCGCTCGGCAACATGGGCGAGGACGATTGGCGCTGGCATATGTACGACACGGTCAAGGGCGCCGATTGGCTCGGCGACCAAGACACCATCGAATACATGTGCCGTAACGCGCCCGCCGCGGTCTACGAGCTGGAGCACTGGGGCCTGCCGTTCTCACGGCGGGATGACGACGGCAAAATCTATCAGCGCCCGTTCGGCGGCATGACCACCCATTACGGCAAAGGTACCGCGCAGCGCACTTGCGCCGCCGCCGACCGCACCGGCCATGCCATGCTGCACACGATGTATGGACAGGCGCTGCGGCACTCGGCGCAGTTCTTCATCGAATATTTCGCCATCGACCTGATCATGGACGATGCCGGCCGCTGCCGCGGCGTCATCGCCTTGAAGCTCGACGATGGCTCGCTGCACCGCTTTCGCGGCAACATGACCATCCTGGCGACCGGAGGCTACGGCCGCAGTTATTTCTCATGCACTTCCGCGCATATCTGCACCGGAGACGGCAACGCCATGGTACTGCGCGCGGGCCTACCGTTGCAGGACATGGAATTCGTGCAATTCCATCCCACCGGAATCTATGGCTCCGGCTGCCTGATCACCGAAGGCTCGCGTGGCGAAGGCGGCTACCTGACCAATTCCGAAGGCGAGCGCTTCATGGAGCGCTATGCGCCTTCCGCCAAGGACCTCGCTTCCCGCGACGTGGTGTCGCGTTCAATGACCGTGGAAATCCGCGAGGGCCGGGGCGTCGGCAAGAACAAAGATCACATTTTCCTGCATCTCGATCACCTCGATCCCGCGGTGCTGCACGAACGGCTGCCGGGTATTTCCGAGTCCGCGCGCATCTTCGCCGGCGTCGACGTCACCAAGGAACCGATCCCGGTGATACCAACGGTGCATTACAACATGGGCGGCATCGCCACCAATTATCACGGCGAGGTTCTGACCAAGAAGGACGCCGATCCCGACAGCGTGGTGCCGGGGCTGATGGCGCTGGGCGAAGCAGCCTGCGTTTCGGTGCACGGCGCCAACCGGCTAGGCTCGAACTCGTTGATCGATCTGGTAGTCTTTGGCCGCGCGGCGGCGCTGCGTTGTGCCGAGCTTTTGACGCCGAACGACTCGCATCCTGATCTGCCGAAGGATTCCGCCGATCTCGCGCTCAGCCGCCTCGACAAGTTCCGCAATGCCGCAGGAGGCACGCCGACGGCGCATCTGCGGCTGCAGATGCAAAAGGTGATGCAGAATAATTGCGCGGTGTTCCGCACCGGCGAGGTCCTGGCGGAAGGGCATAAGCTGATCCACCAAGCTTTTGCCGGCATTCCCGATTTGCGCGTGAGCGACCGCTCCATGATCTGGAATACGGATCTGATCGAAACGCTGGAGCTGGATAACTTGATGGCGCAAGCCGTGGTCACCATGGACGCGGCGCAAAATCGCACCGAGAGCCGCGGCGCGCACGCACGCGAGGACTACCCGAAACGCGACGATCAGAATTGGATGAAGCATACGCTGATCTGGCTTGACGCCAAGGGCAACGTCACCATCGATTACCGCCCCGTGCACGCCTACACGCTCACCAACGACATCGCTTATATCGAGCCTAAAGAGCGGGTGTATTAGTCTAGATCGAAAACGCACAGGTCAAGCATGACCGACCTCGGTAAAAAGAAGATACTTCTCATTACCGCGCTCTCGTGTGCAGCTTTATCAATATTGCCGATTGCAGCAGCGGTCTTGAACGACGTGCTGTACTTTGAGGCACGGGAAGCGGAGCGGGTGGCGGAGCAATGCCCGACATCTCTGGATTATTGGCAGTGCGTGAGCAACGACCCGAGGCCTATTTCTCTCATTTTTATTTTTTTCGGGCTTGTTGGTTGGACCTTCGGTGGATTGACGTGCCTTACAAGCCGCTACCTCCCTTTTCGTTTTTCAAGTTTGCTCCCCACCATTAGTATTTTGGGCTGCTTCTATTTACTATTGAGGCGCGGCGTCGCTGATGTGACGATTCTCGGCGTGCTCGTAGCGCTAGCCGCATTGACATGGCTTCTATCTCCCGTCATCGGCGGTTGGCTGTTGGGGCTTTATTTCCGAATACGGAATCGGGTACTCACCGAGCCGGCTCGGGTACAATCGCCGCGCTGATTCCCCCTGTTATTTGGTCGATTCATGCCTGCCGCATGTGTCTGGGGCGGCGGCTCAAGTTTCACTGAGCCCCCCTGCTTGCCAAGATGCTCGACAGGTTCATGCAATCGGCCTATGCCGATTTCGTCCCCCCTCGAACCGTGGCCTATTTCATTGGAACGGCTAAGATCCTGCGCCCGTCACCTTGATCGTCTTCATTTTTAGCTGGATTGTGGGTAGAATCGTCGGCCTTATCCTTCCTCGCAGGGCATCAGCATAAGAGCAACCATGGTCCAATTCACGCTGCCGAAAAATTCCAAGGTCACCGAAGGCAAGACCTGGTCGCGCCCCAAGGCCGCGCGCGACGTTACCGAATATCGCATCTATCGCTGGGACCCGGACGACGAGAGCAACCCGCGTCTCGACACTTATTACGTCGACCGCGCCGATTGCGGGCCAATGGTTCTCGATGCGCTGATCTGGATCAAGAACACCATCGATCCGACGCTGACCTTCCGCCGCTCGTGTCGCGAGGGCATCTGCGGCTCCTGCTCGATGAACATCGACGGCACCAACACCCTGGCCTGCACCAAGGCGATGGACGACATCAAGGGCGACATACGGATTTATCCGCTGCCGCACATGCCGGTGGTCAAGGATCTCGTCCCCGACCTGACTAATTTCTACGCCCAACATGCATCCATTAAGCCGTGGTTGCAGACAGTGTCGCCGACGCCGCAAAAGGAATGGCGGCAGAGCCACAAGGACCGCGAGAAGCTCGACGGCCTTTACGAATGCATCCTCTGCGCTTGCTGCTCCACGGCCTGTCCGAGCTATTGGTGGAACAGCGAGCGCTTCCTCGGCCCAGCGGCGCTGCTGCAAGCCAATCGTTGGATCAAGGATAGCCGCGACGAGAAGACCGGCGAGCGTCTCGACGATCTCGAAGACCCGTTCCGACTCTATCGCTGCCATACCATCATGAATTGCGCAAAGGTCTGTCCGAAGAACCTGAATCCGGCCGAGGCAATCGCCGAGATCAAGAAGAAGATGGTTGACCGCCAAGTGTAACGAGGACAGCCTCGGCTGCGATTGTCACAACCCCGGCCGATCAACAGTCCGAATATTTGCCTTAAATCACCTCGCGGGCGCGACGGTGAGAATGGTCGTCGACGGCGGCACGGCCTTTTCGCTCGTGCTCGTCGCCAACAGCTGGCGGACGAGCGCGAGAACCGAATAGGAGTATCCGGCTTCATCCCGGTCAGCAGGGATCGAGTAACGCGAGCCTTCGTACTCCACCGAGAATGTTGAACTGCCGGTCACGCCTGGGTTAAGCACGAAAAGATCGACGCAAGAAAATCCGACGGCGCTAATCTCCGGCGGAGTCCCGCCACCGCCACACCGCCCTGGAGGAATCGGCAAATGCGCAGGCCCGAGCTTGACCTGGATTGATCTTGCATTGTTGGTAAATTCCGGATCGATCCGTCGCCGGACAACCTCTCCGATATAATAAATGATGCGCTGGATGGGCCTGGCATAGATTAGGATCCAAACCGGCTTCCCGATAAAAGGTTCAAAGCGGTATGAAGGAGAGGCACCAACCTCGGCCTGAATCTCGTTCAGCTGATCAACAAATTGACGCGAGAAGATGACGCCTCGTAGCGAAGCAGCGGCCGTGGGCTTAATGGGCAATCCACAGCGAGCCGATGTGTCGATATATTCGCCATGCAAGGGTTCACTGGGTGCAAAACAAAAGTTGTGACGAAGCGCTGTGGTGCCTGGGGTACTTGTCTGGGCTGTCGTCAAACCGAGGTGCAGGAGCTGCTCGACCATGGCCTGAAACAGGTCGAAATCGAAATCGTTGCCGACATGGTTCCTAAAAGTAATTTCGCAGCGCGCCGAATTGTTCAAGGCGCAAGCGCCATCGGCGCGTTTTATCAAGATCTTGTCGATGAAGAGATCGAACAACACCTCACGAGGATAGCCGGCTTGCAAATAGAGATCGAAAGTTCCCTCCTGGATCGGGCGCAATATTTGCGTCGCGAAATCTCCGCTATCCAGCGGGGTAACTTGGAATGAGCTTATACCTGCCGAGCCGCTGGGGTTCGCCGACAGGACGTCGGAGCCGCTGACACGGCCCCCGAATGGAATGCTGAGCGAAATGCCACCTTGCACGCTGCTGTTGGCTTGAAC
>JAXDOS010000153.1:0-12431 GCA_034668785.1 Alphaproteobacteria bacterium | reverse complement strand
CGGCAAAGCTCAAGATCGATGGCGTCGCCCTCGAGCATGGAGAGACAGCCGGAGACGTGGAAGCCGCCCATCGCCACCTGGATGCCGGCCTCGCGAAACGGCCGCGCGATATCGAGCGCGCGCGGATATTGATTCGACTGCACGCCGATGAGGCCGAGCAGGCCGAAATTTCCGTGCTTGCGAAATCGCTTGATCAGCTTCGGGATGTTGACGCGGGTGTTGGCCTCGTCGATGACGTCGATGTCGATCTCGACGTCGGAGCCGAGCACCCGCCGCTGCGCGGCGTCGAGCGCCAGCCCGTAAACGGAGGCAAGGGAATTCGACGGGATCAGCGCCCGCCACCAGCGAATGACATAGCCGTCGTCGTCGTAATGCGACGGCTTCAGCAGGATGAGCTGGAAGCGGCGCTTGGACTTGATTGGCGGTGCCAGCATCAGCGGCATTTTCTCCGGAGCCCAGAGGTGGACCGATCAGCGAAGCCCTAGCATTATCTTGCTGATTTTGCCACTAAATCTATTGCTTAATCGGCCGACGAAACCTTGCAAATGGGCGCTTTCCCGCGTGGAACCTGGAGTTCTAGGCCTACAGGAGCGCGATCGGCTGCGCGCGAACGACGATGGTGTCCTGGCGGAAGGTCTTTTCGAGAGTGTGGCGATAGCCGCGCCACCACTCGGCATCGAGTTCCTCCGCCATCACCTCGAATACCACGATGTCGTCGCGCTTGGTCTTACCCTCAGCTTTCCAAAGCCCCTGCGCGGGGGCGCGGGTGAAAGCGGTGAGGCCACCGAAGCGCTCGGTTAGCTCGCGCCGCACGTTGCTGTAGAGCTCCTCGCCAAAGGCGTTGCCGGCGTTGTCGTACAGCGGCAGCAGGATTTGAATCAGGTGCATGATGGCGAGATATAGACTTTTTGTATTTGCTGAAAGAGGCGTCGGTTAACTGCACGGGCTGTGTTGATACACGCCAGTGAGTGAGCAATATTGATCAACTTTATAATCCGCGTTTAGCCTTAAAAGACGGAACATCCGAGATGGTGCGGCGTTGATTCCGCTGCACGGCGTCCACGAGGCCGCCGGCACCCAAGGAATATTCCATGACACATAAAATGCTGGCAGCGGGCGTCGTTCTCGGCGCCCTAATGATCCCGCTTGCGGCTTATGCCCAGGGCGGCGCAGTCGGCGGCGCGACCGCGGGCGCGGTCGGCGGCGCGATTGTTGGCGGCCCGATAGGCGCCGTGGTCGGCGGAGTCGGCGGCTTTATCGTCGGCGGCATCTCGGAAAACACCAACCCCGGCTTCCGCACTTATGTCGTTGAGCAGAGAAGGCCGTCCTACACCTATAGTTCGGAGGTCGTTGTCGGCGCAGAGTTGCCGTCCTCCGGCGTCACCTATTACGAAGTGCCAAGCGAATACGGCGTGCGCGACTACCGCTACACCGTGGTGAATAACCGCACCGTGCTGGTGGACCCGCGCACTCACCGTATCGTTCAGGTCATCCAGTAATTTATCTGGCGACGTTGACGCGACGTAGAAAAGCCCGGCCTTGCGCCGGGCTTTTTTTTGATGGCTGTCATGCGGGCCTAACCGCGCGGCCTCTTGCCGCATCCAACCGGTTGCTGCCGCCGGTGCCTTTCTACTAGTTTGCCCCGTGAACCCGCAATTACGAGGCAAACGGAATGAAGACGGCGTGGAAGAAACTGGCGGCCTTGCTTTTGTTGCTTGCCTTCGCGCCGGGCGCGCAGGCGCAAACCGCCGATTGGCAAAAAACCTGGGACGAGACGCTCGCCGCCGCGCGCAAGGAGGGCAAGCTGGTCATCGTCGGCCAGCCGTCGCCGGCGATGCGCAACGAAATCATTCCGGCATTCACCAAACGCTACGGCATTCCGGTAGAGCAGATCGCGGGACAGACCAGCCAGATCACCGGCAAGGTGCGCACCGAACGCGAATCCGGGATTTATTCGGTCGACGTTTTCATGTCCAACGCTTCGACCAGCGTCGGCGTGCTCTATGCGGAAAAGATGCTCGACCCGATTAAGCCGCTGCTGCTGCTCCCGGAGGTGACCGACGGCAGCAAATGGAAGCGCGGCAGGCCATTCTTCGCCGATCCGGAAGGGCAATATTTGCTGATCATGTTCTCCAGCGTCGACAGCCTGCTGTTCATTAATGCCGATTACGTCAAGCCGGAAGAGATGCGCACGGCGAAAGACCTGCTCAATCCCAAATGGAAGGGCAAGATTTCCACCGAGGACCCGAGCATCGGTGGCGGCAGCGGCGTGGCCAGCGCGGTGCATTTCTACACGCAGCTTGGGCCGGATTTCGTGAAGAAGCTCTATGTCGATCAGAAGCCGGTGATCAACCGCGACCGCCGGCAACTCACCGATTGGATGGCGCGCGGCACCTATCCGATCTGCCTGACCTGCCACATCGACGATGCGCGCGCGCTGATGGCGGAAGGCTTCAAGCTGGTCGAGGTGTTCGACTTGTCCGACATGCAGAACCGCATCACGCCGACGCCCTCGCTGCTCAGCGTCGCCAACAAGGCGCCGCATCCGAACGCCGCGCGCATTTTCATCAACTGGATGGCGTCAAAGGAAGGGCTCGAGCTTTATTCGCGCCACTCACAATCGGCGACCTTGCGAACGGATGTGGACGAATCGTTCCTCGACCCGCGCATCATTCCCAAGCCCGGCGTGAACTATGTCGACAACACCGATCTCGACTGGGTTGCCAAGGGACAGAAGGAAGTGGCGCTGAAGGTGAAGGAGTTGTTGAAGGGAAAGTAGGACGCGCGCTTCCTTCGTCATGGCCGGGCTTGACCCGGCCATCCCGGCAAGGGTCGCACGGAATTATCTTCCTAAGCGGGATGCCCGGGCCAAGCCCGGGCATGACGACGAGTAATGAAGAGGATTAAAGCGGCTTCAACCCGGCCTCGATCTCTTTCCGGCGCGGCTCAAGAAAGGGAGGCAGCGCGAGCTTTTCGCCGAGCTTATCTGCCGGCTCGTCGGTGGCGAAGCCAGGGCCGTCGGTAGCGATCTCGAACAGCACGCCATTTGGTTCGCGGAAATACAGGCTGCGGAAATAAAAGCGGTCGACCTTGCCGCTGTTGGGAATGCGTAGCGTAGCGAGCCGCTCGGCCCAGGCGTCGTATTGCGCATTGTCCGGCGTGCGGAAGGCGACGTGATGCACGGCGCCGGCGCCCTGCACCGCCACCGGCAGGCCCGACTCCACCGCCACATGCAGCTCCGCGGTGGGGCCGCCCTGCCCCATTTCGTAAACATGCACCACGGCGTTACCGTTTTTGTATTCGCGGGCGTGGCGCATATTCGTCACCTGCGTGAGCACCACATCGGTGGCCCGCAGTTCAGGCACGGTCATGGTGATGGGACCGAGGCCGCGAATCTGATGTTCGGCCGGCACCGGGCTTTTCTCCCATGGATTCGCCTCGCCCTTGCCGCCGTCATCGACCAGCGACAGCCGCTGGCCTTCAAAATCCTCGAAATCCAGCGTGAGCCGGCCGTCACGGGTGACGATGTCGTCCATATGCACGCCGGCCTTGATCAATCGCTCTTTCCACCAGCGCAGCGTCGGCTCGCCGTTCACGCGCAGGCCGGTACGCGTGATGCTGTGGGCGCCGCGCTGTTCACGCGGGGCGGGCCAGTCGAAAAAAGTAAGATCGCTGCCGGGCGAGGCTTTGCCGTCGGCATAGAACAGGTGATAGGCGCTGACGTCGTCCTGGTTCACCGTCTTCTTCACCAGCCGCATGCCGAGCGTGCCGGTGTAGAAGGCGCGGTTGCCCGGCGCGTCGGCGGAGACGGCGGTGAGGTGATGAATGCCGGTGAATTGCATGGGATGGGTCCTAGGGCGGCGGAATGATCGATGCAGATATAAGTGCTGCGCGTCGATGTGCGAGGCCGCGGTATTTGCTGTCATCCCGGCCGAGCGCCTGCGCGAGAGCTGGGACCCATATTACAGGCATCGACAGTATGGTCCCGGATAGCCTTCGCTTCGCTCCGGCTTCCGGGATGACAACAAGACGGCCGCCCCCCTATAGAGAGCCGCCATGCCCACACTCCTCGTCACTCATCCTGCCTGTCTCAGCCATCTGACGCCGCCGGGGCATCCGGAACGTCCGGACCGCTTGCGTGCCGTCGCGGAGGCTCTGGGCGGAGAGGAATTTTCGATGCTCCTGCGCGCGGAGGCGCCTGCGGCCAGTTTTGAAACCATCGCGCTGTGCCATCCTATTGACCATATCGAGAACATCCGCGCGGCGACGCCGCAGCAGGGCATGGTGCGGATCGATGCCGACACCTCGCTGTCGCCCGGAAGCTTCGAAGCGGCCTTGCGCGGGGCCGGCGGCGCCGTGCATGCCGTCAATGAAGTGATCGCGGGCAACGCCGACAACGCCTTCGTCGCCGTGCGGCCCCCGGGGCATCACGCCGAAACCGCGCGGGCAATGGGATTCTGCCTGTTCAACAATGCCGCCATCGCCGCCCGCCACGCGCAGGATCACCACGGTCTCGCACGTGTCGCTATCGTCGATTTCGACGTGCATCACGGCAACGGTTCGCAGGATATTTTCTGGGCCGATCCGACAGTAATGTACTGCTCGACGCATGAGATGCCGCTTTATCCCGGCACCGGCGCGCGCGACGAGCGCGGCGAGCACGACAACATCGTCAACGCGCCATTGCGCGCCGGCGACGGCGGCACAGAATTCCGTGCGGCGATGGAAGGCACGATCCTGCCGCGGCTTTTGGCCTTCGGCCCGGACCTCATCGTGATCTCCGCCGGGTTCGACGCACATATGCGTGATCCGCTCGCCAATCTTAATCTCACGGAAGCGGATTTCGCCTGGGTCACCCGCAAGATCATGGACATCGCCGACGCCACCGCTCAGGGCCATATCGTCTCGGTGCTGGAAGGCGGCTATGATCTTCAAGGCTTGGCGCAATCCGCCGCAGCCCATGTTACCGCGCTGATGCGGGGATGATGACAGTCCAGGGGTTCTGATTGGTCCGCCGCCGCCACGTAATCTACGTTCCTGGATATGACCCGCGCGGCATGGCGGAATATTTCCGGCTGTTTCGCACGGAATTTGGGCGCTTTCGCAAGCTCTACGGCCTCCAAGGAGAAATGTCGCGGCCACGGACCTCCGACGATCGCTTCAGTGCCAGTTGGGACATCAAGACCGAGGGCGACGGGTGGAGCGTCGAGACCACCTACGAATTCCTGCGCTGGGAGGACATTGTGCGCCGCGACTTCACGCGGCCCGTCTGGTGGAAAATTCCCCGCGCACTGGGGGTCCTCACCGCCATGTTCACCACCGGAGCCTATATCCGTTTCGCGCGCGCAGGGTGGCGCTTTGCGATTTTTCTTCTTTATCCCTTTCTCGTGCTGCTCGGCCTTTTGCTGCTGTCAACGCTCGCCGGTATGGCGGCGGCCCGCATCGCTACTACCGTGATCGCCTTACCAACAGCTACCGCGCTGATCGGCCTCGCCGCTGGCGTCGCGTCGCTCTTGGCACTCCTGCGCTGGACCGAACGTTATACGTACATGTTTTATTTGTTCGACGATCACGTCTCGACCCATCAGTTCGGCGATGGAGAACGCCCGGACTGGGATGAGCGTTTCGAAATTTTCGCCGGATACCTGGTTGAAGCGGCGAAGGCTGCGGCGGTGGATGAGATTGTCGTCGTCGGCCACAGCTCCGGCTCCTTCATCGCCGTGGATATTGTGGCGCGCGCTCTGGCCCGCGATCCCGATCTCGGACGTCATGGTGTCGACGTGGCGGTGCTGACGGTCGGCGCCAATCTGCCGATTGTCGGCTTCAATCCGAATGCTGGCTGGTTTCGCCAACGGCTCCGCCAACTGGCGATAGAACCTGACGTGCGCTGGATCGAGTATCAGTCACGCAAGGACGCAATGAATTTCTATCCCTTCGATCCCATCGCCGGTCACGGGATCGATGTCGGCACCGAGCGGCGGAATCCCACTATAGTGCAGGTGGTGTTTCGCCACATTATCCTGCCAGAGAGTTATCCGCGCTTTCAGTGGCGCTTCTTTCGCGTGCATTTTCAATTCGTCATGGCCAACGAACGCCCGGCGGCTTACGATTTTTTCATGATTGCCTGCGGGCCATTTCCACTGCCGCTGCGCGCCGCGCAACCGGACGATGTGCTTGCCGCGGTCGCCGGTGATAAGGAAAGTGCCGGCGCCGCCTGGGAACGCCTCGGCGGCTTCAAAGCAGGCGTCGAAACCCATGCCGGAACCGACTAGAATGGGCGCGACTCGCGCTGAAGCAGAAGTGGATCATGGCCGATAATCCGAACAGTGACGTGAAGAAACTACCCTTCGAGCGCGCCATCGAGGAGCTCGAATCCATCGTCAAGCGCCTGGAAGAAGGCAAGGTGCCGCTGGAAGAATCCGTGGCGATCTATGAACGCGGCGAGACCCTCAAGCGCCGTTGCGAGGAACTGTTGGCGCAGGCCGAGGCGCGGGTGAATAAGCTCGTGCTCGACGCCTCCGGCAAACCGACCGGGACCGAGCCTCTCGACGTCTAGCCCGCTCCGAGCGCCGACGATCCCAGCAAAGCAGAATCCGATGACGCATGACGAAGCCAAACAAAAGCTGATCGACGCCGGCATCATTCTCGAGCACGAGGCCCATTGCGACTTCACGCGCGGTCATGTCTCGGTGCGCGCGCCGGACAATTCGGCGCTATTTTTCATGAAGCCGCACAGCGTCGGCTTTGAAGAGATCACTTTCGACAACATCCTCACCATCGATCTCGACGGCAAGGTTGTCGCCGGAAGCGCCCGCCGGCACAGCGAAGTGTTCATTCACACGGAAATCTATCGCGCCAGACCTGATATCAACGCCGTCATTCACAGCCATCCGCCCTATTCGGTGGCGCTGACGGCGGCCGGCCTGGCGCTGCGCCCCTATTGCCAACAGGCCATTCCTTTTATCGACGAATTGCCGGTATTCACCGATACGCTCGACCTCATCCGCACGCCGGAGATGGGCCGCGGTGTGGCGCGCAGCCTCGGTCCGCATTTCGCTGTGCTGATGAAAAATCACGGCGTGGCAGTGGGCGGCATGTCCCTGGAAGAGGCGGTCGTCCGGGCCATCATGCTGGAAGGCGCCTGCATGGTGCAGATGATCACGCTCGCCACCGGCCACCTGGCGCCGGAATTTTCGCCAGAGGATATCAAGGCGATCAAGCTGAAGATCGCCAATCCCGATCAATATAAAATCAATTTCGATTATCTCGTCAGGAAGATGAAGCGGCTGTAGGAACCATCATGGCAGATGAAACGAGCCGATCGGAAACCGAGTTCCATGTGCGGCCTGGAGAACCGGGTCACAACCAAAATACCGAGATGGTATGGGCACGGTGGCAGAAGAAGCGCACCTTCGTGCGCGCGCTGGAAGGGACTTATGGCGAACTGGTACGCGATCTTTTCACCCAGCCGCGCGTGTATCGGTCCAACGATATGAAATGGAAAGGAGGTCCGCAGCTTTACAGCAAGACGCCGATCAACCCCGAACATGCCAAAATCGCGCAATCCATCGAGTGCCACCTCAACGCCTTTTCGCCGCGCGGCTCGGGGCAAAAACACGGCCACATGAATTCAGCCGTGCTCTATGTCGTCAAAGGCAAGGGTCACGACATCCATGACGAGATCAGGCTGGATTACGAGCCCGGCGATGCACTGATCGTCGAGAATGCTTGTGTGCATCAGCATTTCAACGATAGCGACGAGGAGATGATCCTGCTGGTGATGAAGGCGAAGCCGCTCTTTCTCTTCATGCACCTGCTGTTCCAGCGGAACGTCAAACTGCCGCCAAGCGATCCATCTGCAGGCGCCACGGAGTATCAGCCGCCTGCCCGACTATAGTGGCGCTCAACCCGCTTTGCGCAGCAACGTATCCATAGTCTGCAGCGCTTCGTCGGAGGTTGTCGCAAGATCGTTGATCATTTTGACCGTCTCCTGCGGCGAGAGGATCTGGTAGCCCTCGATGCTCTGGTCCGCCGCCGCCGTGAATTCCGGATCGGCGGTTACCTTGGCGAAGGCCGCGCGATAGACGTCGCGAATAGCCTCGGGGGTCTTGGCAGGCAACCCTATCCATTTGAACAGCAGCGCGGCGCGCCAATAGTCATAGGCGGCTCTGATTTTAGGATCCTGGATTTTTCCTTCCATGGCGGCGGTGAAGATGGGCGCGCTGTCGGCATCCGCTCGGCCCGAGGGCCGCGCATTTGGATTGAGGCCGTCCAAATAAATGATCTTATATTTCTTCGTGTCGGTGAGCTTGTCGGCGACATAGAACCTGGGGAAGGACGTCATCTCGATCTCGCCGCGCTCCAGCGCGAGCACAAGATCGGGGCTGCCGGGATAACCCGTGACCCACTTGATATTCCAACCGAGGTGCTCGGCGCCCCATATCGCCATGCGCATGCCGGAGCGCGGCGCGCCGGAGACCGAGCCCATGGCGACAGGAGGCTTGCTCTTGTCGAGCAGTCGCGGCAGCGCATCGGCGCGGACGATCATCACGTTATCGCCGAAGCCGAGACCCCCGATGATCTCGAACTTGGCCGGATCGTATTGCGCTTGGGGCACGCGATAGGTGATCGGATCCGCCTCGCTGTTGGACGACAGCGCCATCGTCAAGCCGTCGGGCTTCGCCTGCTGCGCGAGGAAATTCAACGCGTTGACGCCGTGCCCGCCGGGCATATTCGCTACCACCAGGGTCGGGTTTCCGGGCAGGTATTTGGTAAAAAACCTGGCAAAGAGCCGCGCCGCGATATCCGTGCTGCCGCCGGCCGTGGTCGGCACGATCATCTTGATCGTCTTGCCTTCGAAGGAAATTTTTTCGTCAGCCGCGAATGCGGACGATGCCAGCCCGACGCAGGCTGCTGCAGTAAGAATCGCGGACAGGAATCGGGCTTTCATGTCAAAGGCTCCGCTAACAGCGGCCATCACATTAGCTGATATTCCCGATAACGGGACGGCGTGAAAGCTACCACTCGGCCTGGGGCGTGCGGAAGCCAAAAAGGCAGCGCCCCCCGGGGCGAACCCCGCCACATGTGGGTGAAATTTCGTCTCCTCTCGCAACAATCGGATCGAGCAAGCCAAGGCTGACTGGAAGCCGGGCGCATTGTTGCGGTGCCCGGCGACCTAGAATTCATCCCACTGCCGGAAGACTAGCGTCTTTTTCCGAAGAAAATAAAAGCCATCGCGGCGCGGTTTCACTTTGGTTTTCTGGGAACGATCGTCATAGTTCCATCGGGGTTGCGCTCGACGGCCTGATCGGGGCCTACCTTGTGCACATTCTCGCGGCGCATCGGGCCGGCGGGAGTGATCACCAGATCTCGTTCCTGCTTGGTCGTCTTCTTCTTTTCGTTTTCTGTCGCACGCACGCCGCCAGCCTGCGATGTTGAATCTTCACACATGTTGATCGCTCCAAATTTTACCGACAACTGAGCTGCCGCACACGGTTGCTGCACGGCCAAGGCGATGCCTGCTGCAAAAAAGAGCGACTCTAGCGAAGCTGTCTTCGTCATCAAGGCGCCTCCCGGTATTTCCACGGGATGTCATCAAGATGTTTTATGCACTCGCTACGCTCCCTGCCAGTACGCAACTCGACAGCCTCCCATTAAACGTTTGAAAAGGTCTTGCCGTTCCACGGGAATTGTGAATTAATACAATCTGTAGTTGGATCGCGCCCTTCATGGCGCCTTTGTAGAATGGAGTTTCCCCAATGCCCGAGGAACAAGTTCTCACACCTGGCGGCTATCGGCCGAAATCCCTCGTGCATCACATCGAGCCCGGTCACTCGCTACGTATGGAAGGCGAGCGGGTGAAGAAAATTCATCCCTCTGGTCATGTGGTCGCCGATCTCGGCTTGATCGCCGCGAAGGCGGGGCCGCATCCACTGATGCCGATGAACGTCGCCATTCCGCAGTCGGTGCTCAAGCCCGCGCTCGGCGGTGGCTGGATCACCTATGCAGGCTGGACCAATAATTCCGGTCACCCGCTTTCGTCGTTCCGCACCACTTGGGTTGTGCCGCCTGCGCCGGCGACGCATTCGGGACAGACGATTTTCCTGTTCAATGGCATTCAAAATTCCACGATGATCTATCAGCCCGTGCTGCAATGGGGACCTTCGGCAGCGGGAGGCGGCAATAATTGGACGGTGGCGAGTTGGTATGCTGACGGTCAAGCCGGTCAAGCGTTCCATAGCTCCCTTGTCGCCGTCAATCCGGGCCAAATACTAACCGGCATAATGACATTGACGGGCAGTTCGGGTGGCCAATTTAGCTACAGCTGCACATTCCAGGGAATCGCCAACACGACGCTTCCAATCGCCAACGTCCAGGAACTCACTTGGTGCAATGAGACTTTGGAAGCCTATTCGGTGCAGAAATGTTCGGATTATCCCGATTGCGAATTTACCGCGATGCGGAACATCGCCGTCAGTTGCGGCACGACAACTCCGTCGATCTCGTGGACTGCGACCAATGCCGTGACCGATTGCGGCCAGCATTGCGTTGTGGTGAGTAACTCCGCGAGTGTCGGCGAAGTCGATCTGTGCTACGAGAAATTTGCCGTGGCGCTGACGCGTATCGCGGCGGTGACCGTCAATTCTGACGGACGGCTGGAGGTTTTCGGACTCGGGACCAATCAAGCATTGTGGCACATCTGGCAACAGGTGCCGCATGCCGGGCCGTGGTCGAGTTGGGCCTCCTTGGGCGGCGTCCTCACCGGCGAACCGGCGGCGATCGACAATTCCGACGGACGTCTGGAAGTATTCGCGCGCGGCACGGACGACGCGCTCTGGCACATGTGGCAACAGGCGCCGCATGCCGGCCCCTGGTCCGGTTGGGCCTCACTGGGCGGCCTGATCACAAGCGATCCGGCGGTGGCCTGCAACACCGATGGACGGCTGGAAGTGTTCGCGCGCGGCACCGACAATGCGCTCTGGCATATCTGGCAGCAGGCGCCCCATGCCGGACCATGGTCCGGTTGGGCCTCGTTGGGCGGCGGTATCACCAGCGATCCAGCCGTCGCGGTTAATTCCGACGGCCGGCTGGAAGTTTTCGTCCGCGGCACCGATAACGCGCTCTGGCACATCTGGCAGCAGGCTCCGCATGCCGGCCCGTGGTCTAATTGGGCGTCGCTCGGCGGCAGTATCACCAGCGACCCGGCGGTATTCATCAATTCCGATGGGCGGCTGGAAATATTCGCCCGCGGCACCGACAATGCGCTCTGGCACATCTGGCAGCAGGCGCCGCACGCCGGGCCATGGTCCAGTTGGGCTTCGCTCGGCGGCACCATCACCAGCGATCCCGTGGCGATCGACAACACCGACGGGCGGCTGGAAGTGTTCGCGCGGGGTACCGACAACGCGCTCTGGCATATCTGGCAGCAGGCGCCACATGCCGGGCCGTGGTCGGGGTGGTCATCGCTGGGTGGTGTTCTGATCAACGATCCCGCGATCGGCTGAACGTTTCGTCCGACGACGCGCAGCGCGGTCGCGGCGTGCCGCAATGGCCGGCCGATGAAATCCGGGGTTTGTGAGAAATCCCGGATTTTCGTTTCCACCTTTCCAAGAAACGGTGGACACGCTTTCGATACGGCTAGTCGTTTGCCGCCGTGCCCGGCGACCGGGAATTCATCCCGCTGCCGGACGCTTAGTCTTTGAATAATTTTGTATTTCTGAATTTTTCCGCGCCATGCGCTTGCCGTTTTCTTGTGCTTTTAATAGCCGGACATACATTGTATCCAAAGGCGACACTGCGAATCGCACATTTGGAGGTGGCGTTAGCCGAGAACGACGATGACCAGAAGAAGGGAGCGATCCCTACCGAAGGCGCAGAACCCGTCAAACGCTCAGGTCCATAACTGGTCACGTACATAGATCTGGAGAGAGCCGGAAACGGCCGCCGAAGGGGCAAGCGGGCAACCGCGAATCTCTCAGGCAAAAGGACAGATCGGGGAACATAACTCTTTAAAGGAGATCCCCGATGCATGTCGTCGTCATGGGTGCCGGCGTTGTCGGCGTCACCACCGCCTGGTATCTGCGCCAGCAAGGTCACGATGTGACCGTCATCGACCGGCAGGCAAAGCCCGCCGCCGAAACCTCCCACGCCAATGGCGGTCAAATCTCGGTGTCGCATGCCGAGCCCTGGGCCAATCCTTCCGCCCCGCTGAAAGTTCTCCGCTGGCTGTTCAAGGAAGACGCGCCGCTGCTCGTCCGGCTGCGCGCCGATCCCGCGCAATGGCGGTGGTGCCTGCGGTTTCTTCTGGAATGCACGCCGGCACGCACCCGGAACAACATCCGGCAGATTGTCGCGCTTGGACTCTACTCGCGCCGCAGCCTCAGTGAGTTGCGCCGGGAGCTTGGCCTTCACTACGACGACCTGCAGAAGGG
>JAXDOS010000152.1:0-10375 GCA_034668785.1 Alphaproteobacteria bacterium | reverse complement strand
CCCCGCGCCGTATGCTGCGCGACAGATATTAGAGGGCGCTGCGGCGCGTTTAAGCAGCAATTCTGCAAATGCTATAATGCGCCAAAGGAGTGGCGCATGCTGATCTACAAAATTTGCGACGGCGGGGCATGGGCGCAGGCGGAGCGCGAGGGCACGTTCCACGGCGCGGCAATCGATCTCGCAGACGGCTACATCCATTTCTCCACCGCCGCTCAGGTGCCGGAAACCGCCGCCAAGCATTTCACCAGCCAGCACGGCCTGGTGCTCGCCGCCATCGACGCGCAGGCGCTAGGCGACAAGCTGAAATGGGAACCGGCGCGCGGCGGCGCGCTATTTCCGCATCTCTATGGATCGCTGCCGATGTCCGCCGTGCGCTGGGCCAAGCCGCTACCGCTCGGCGCGGACGGGCGGCATGTGCTGCCGGAGTTGAATGAGTAGAGCCTGCCCGCCCATTCGCCTCGGCGGCACCCCTGCTTCGGCATCCATCCACTCCCCATATACCTTCCATGTCCCGCGCTTTCGTAAAAGAAGATGCCGCCGAGAACTTCGACGATCTGCCCGAGCGGCCGGTGTCGGAGCATCCGAATTATGTCACCGCGCGCGGGCTGGAACTGATTGAGGCTGAACTTGCGCGCCTGCATGCTGAGCATGGCGCGGCGCAGGCCTCTGAGGACCGCGCAGCGGCGGCTAAGGCGGCGCGCGAACTGCGTTACTGGACATCGCGGCGCGCCACCGCGCAGGTGATCCCGCTGCCCGACGACATGAACGTGGTGCATTTCGGCGCCACGGTGACGCTTAAACGCGACGACGACCGCACACAGACCTTCCGCATCGTTGGTGAGGATGAGGCGGACCCGGCCGCAGGCACGCTCTCGCACGCGTCACCGCTTGCGCGCGCGTTGTTCGGCAAGAAGGTCGGCGATGTGGTGCAGGCCGGCCAGGCCGAAGCGGAAATCCTCGCCATTGCTTGAAGACGACTTGGGCTTCTAAGCGATGGCCGGACAAACCCGTCGATGACGGAAGGTCAAGTTCGCTGCACTCAAAACGTCTGATAGCTCTGTCCCAACTTGCCGCCGACACGGGCGAAGCCGACCTTCGCCGGTTCGTGATCCTTGCTGATATTGAGCGCCTTGGCATAAGAGCCGGCGGCCTTCTCGCTGTCGCCCTGGCGTTCATAGGCCAGCCCCCGGCTGGTCCACGCATGCACATTTTGCGGCTCGATCTGCACCGCGTCGTCGAGATCGCTCGCCGCCGCCTTTAGATCATTGAGCGCAAGATGGCTCAGGCCCCGCGCGATCATCGGATCGGCTTGTTGCGGCGCGAGGCCGGTCGCTGTCGAGAAGTCGTCAATAGCAAACGGATGCTGGCCTTGGCTTTGGTAGAGGAGGCCGCGGTTGTAATAGGCCTGCGCGTTATCGGGCCGGATGGCGATTGCCTTGTTGAAATCCTGCAGCGCGAGGATGAGTTGTTTGTTCTGCCGGTAGACCATGCCGCGCCCGAGATAAGCGGCGGCATAGGAAGGATCGAGCGCCAGCGCCTTGTTATAGTCGGCGAGTGCGAGGTCGAGCTTGTTGGTCTGCCGGTAGACCAGCCCGCGATTGGCATAGGCCTGAGTGTAGTTCGGATCGAGCGCGATGGCCTTGCTGAAGTCGGCGAGCGCCTCGCTGTATTTTCCGGCCTGGCCGAGCACCGTGCCGCGCATGTTGAAGGCCTGCGGGTCGTTCGGGTTGCGCTGCACGACTTCGCTAAGCGAGGCGACGTTGGCCGGCGAGGTGGCGTAAAGCGCATCCTCGCTTTCGGCGACCGCGCCGGGCGTGATCGCAGTGGTCGAGCAGCCGGCGAGCGTTATGGCCAGTACGAGAAGCCCAACGCCGGTGCGGCGCCGCCTTTTGTTCAAGGGGAAGGTCGTCATTCCTGCCTCGTCCGGTGCGCGGGACGATAATGCCGGAGGGCGAAAAACAACAGCGCGGGAGGATGAGCCTGCCCGCGCCGTGAATCTGTCAAACATGAAGTGAGCGGAAAGCGCCGAAAGTCAGCGGCCACCGCGCGGAGGACCACCGCGTCCGCCGCCGCCCGGGCCACCAGGACCGCCGGGACCACCAGGTCCGCCCGGAACAATCCGGGGTTTCATCGGCAACAGGCCCTCGCGCTGCAACTTCTTGCGCGCCAGCTTGCGGGCGCGGCGGACCGCTTCCGCCTTTTCCCGGGCCCGTTTTTCCGAGGGTTTTTCATAATGACCGCGGAGCTTCATCTCGCGGAAAATGCCCTCACGCTGCATCTTTTTCTTCAGCGCCTTGAGGGCCTGGTCGACGTTATTGTCGCGAACGAGAACCTGCACGCAGTCATATCCTCTTAAATCGGGTTTCGCTGATCGGCGGGAACAGCATCCGTAAACGGGTGAGTCACAGCCGAAGGCGCGCGTCTAGCAGAATGGGGTTTAAATGTCCACAAGCCTGCTCTAACCGTAATTCCGAGGCGCGCCCCGGCGGCAGCCGCCCGGTGCGCGGCGCCGGCCGTCTCCACAGGCATCAAAAGCCTCCGGAGCGATCGAGAAAATAGTCCACAAGGCGACTTGGCGCCGAATTGCCCTAGGTAGTACGGTGGCTAAGATTGTTCCCACCAACCCCATGTGAAATGGAACCGACCGTGGACGCGAAAATGTCAGAACGTCTTGCCACCAAGCATCCGCTTGGCGCCTTGGTGACCGAGGGTAAGACGAAAAAAATCCATTCGATCAAGAACGATCCCGATCTGGTGACCGTCCTTTCCAAGGACGACATCACCGCCGGCGATGGCGCAAAACACGACATCATCCCCGACAAGGGGCGGCTGGCTACCGCGACCACAGCCAATGTCTTTCGCCTCTTGAAGGCATGCGGGCTGCCCGTGGCCTTCGTCGAGCAAGACAGCCCTACCTCCTTCATCGCACCGAAGTGCGAGATGCTTCCCTATGAGGTGGTGGTTCGCCGCGAAGCCCATGGTTCTTATCTCAAGCGCAATCCGCACTTCGCGAAAGGCCAGCTATTTCCGCAGCTGATTGTGGAATTCTTCCTCAAGACCAAGGACAAAAACTGGAAAGGAAAGCCGCTCGTTTGCGACGATCCGCTGCTGATTTATGCGAAAGATGCGGCGCAGATTCAGCTGTTCAACCCGGCAAAGCCGCTGCATGGGCAGGAACCGTTTCTCGTCCTTCCGCAATCGGAGGTCTTTGGTTCCGATGAGGAATGGAAAATTTTCCCCGACATGCGGCGCATCGCACGCGATGCTTTCCTTGTGCTCGAGAAGGCCTGGCAGCTCGAAGGCGGCACGCTGGTCGATTTCAAGGTCGAGTTCGGATTCGATACCAAGGGGAGCCTGTTGCTGGCGGACGTCATCGACAACGATTCCTGGCGCGTGATCGAGAGCGGCTCCTACATCGACAAGCAGGTGTA
The DNA here is from genome assembly GCA_034668785.1 of Alphaproteobacteria bacterium. Classification (GTDB taxonomy): domain Bacteria; phylum Pseudomonadota; class Alphaproteobacteria; order Rhizobiales; family Xanthobacteraceae; genus CANKHA01. The sequence goes on along the minus strand of JAXDOS010000152.1, from coordinate 6,944 downwards.
TCGCGACGGCGGCGCCCTCGACGATGTGGCGGCGAAATACCGGCGCGTCGCGGAAATCACCAGCCGTTTCCATGTGCCCCGCCAGCGGATTATTCTCTGGCGCGGCTCGGAAAAGGACAATCCGGATGCTTTTGCCCAGGCGCTCGGCAATCAGGCGGACTTGATGACAGTCGTGACCTGTTCGGTGCACAAGGAGCCGGTGGCCGCTGCCGGCATTTTTCATCGCATGTTGCAGGAGGTCCCGGACTCGGTCGTGATCGCTTATATCGGACGGTCAAACGGCGCCGGTCCGACACTTTCGGCCATGTCGACGGTTCCTGTCATCACGGTGCCGGCCAGCATCAAGGAATTTCCCGACGATATTTGGTCGTCATTGCGGGCGCCGAGCACGGTTCCGGTGATGACGGTTCTTGAACCTGCCAACGCGGTCCTGGCCGCCTTACAGATCCTCTCCGCCCGCAATCCTCGTCTTTACGCCCATATACGCGGTCAGATCGAAAACCGGACGATCAATACGATTCAGCTTTAGGTTTTGGCGCCCCGCCCGCGATGTGCGGGCTTTCGCCTGGCAATACGAAACGGCTCGGCTATCCTCCGCCAAGGTGATTCCCGTCGCCGGAGCCCCTATGGCTAAAAGCAAGGTCCGTCTCGTCAAGTCCGCCGGCAACCGCGCTGGCGCGCACGAGCGCCTTCCTGGATCTGCGCGCGCCAGGCGGGATGAAACTATCCCACCGTCTTCAACGAAGACGACCGCCCGCTCGGCCGCTATGCGTCTTGCCGGCGAGGTGGAAAGGCTGCAGGCCGAACTCGCGGCGGCGCGCGCCAAGGTCACGCAGCTTCAGGCCGAAGCCGATGTCGATCCTTTGCTCGATATGATCAACCGCCGTGGATTCGAGCGGGAGCTGCGTCGGTCGCTCGCCTATGTGCGCCGTTACGGCACCATGGCGGCGCTGATCTATCTCGATCTCGACCGCTTCAAGCCGGTGAATGACCGCTATGGACATGCCGTGGGCGATGCCGTGCTTCAGGCGGTGGCCGCGACGTTGCGGCGGGGCGTGCGCACATCGGATGTCGTGGCGCGGCTCGGTGGCGATGAATTCGCGGTGCTCCTGTGGAACGTGACGGAAACCCAAGCTGCGGCAAAGGCCGCGGGTCTGGAAGCGGCGATTGCGGAAAGCCAGGTATTGGCCGGCGGCGTATCTATTTCCGTCGGCGCCTCAGCCGGGACCACCATGCTTTCGCCCCCCGATGCACCGGCGGAAGTTATCGCCCGCGCTGATCTGGCGATGTATGCGCGCAAGCGTGAGCGAAACGAACGATTTTCGCAGATGATGGACAATTTGCGTCATTGACCGGCGGCAAGTTTTAACGACTTTGAGGTCAAGCTTTTTGGGTTGTCGAAGGAGAGCCGCATGTTCAGAAATCTTCCCTTTCTCGCGCTTGTCCTCCTGCTGGCTGTCCCGCAGGCTTATGCCCAGACTGATCCTGCGGCGGATTATCCCAACCGGCCGATCAAGATCATCGTGAGTGTTCCTGCCGGCGGCGGAGTCGACACGGTGACGAGAATTTTTGCTGAAAGGCTGCGGCAGCGCTGGGGTCAGCCTGTTATTGTGGAAAATAAGGGCGGCGCTGCCGGCAATCTCGGCGCCGAGGCGGCATTCACCTCCGTGCCTGACGGTTACACCTTGATGGCGTCGCAGCCGTCGCCGCTCACGACCAACAAATTCCTCTACACCAAGCTCAACTTCGATCCCGATGCGCTGGTGCCGGTTGCGATCATGTCGGAAATCCCGAACGTGCTTCTGGTGCGGCCGGATTTCCCGGCGAAGACGGCGCAGGAGTTCGTGGCTTACGCCAAAGCCAATCCCGGAAAGCTGAATTATGCATCGCAAGGCACCGGTACGACATCGCATCTCACCGCCGAATTGTTCAAGGAGCGCACTGGCGTAAAAATGGTTCACGTGCCGTACAAAGGAACGGCGCCGGCGCTCAATGACCTCATGGGCAGCCAAGTCGACTTCATCTTCATGGAACTGGCTTCCGCCTATGAACTGCACGAGGGCGGCAAGGCGAGAATTCTCGCCGTGGCGACGAAGAAGCGAATCGCGGCGCTGTCGGACATTCCGACGATGGAAGAGGCCGGCGTGAAGGATTTTGAATCCGGGACGTGGAACGCCATCTCGGCGCCGCCGAAGACGCCCGCGGCGATCGTGGACAAGGTCAATGCAGCGATCATGGACATCGTGCAGTCTCCGGAGGTGAAGGCGCATTTCGCCCGGGTCCACCTGGAAGCGGTTCCGGGCAACGCCGCGCAAGCCGCTGCCTTCGTGAAGCACGAAACCAAGCAGTGGGGTGAAGTGATCAAGGCGGCGGACGTCAAGCCGGAATAATCGTGCCGGTTAGGCGATGATATCCGGCGTGAGCTGGTCCTCGATGAAGGTGATGCGGTCGCGCAGATAGAGTTTGCGCTTTTTCAGCCGCTGCACCTGCAACACGTCCGACCCTGGCGAGCCTTCGAGCGCGGCGATGGCAGCATCGAGGTCACGGTGCTCCTGATTCAGGCGCGCCAGTTGCGCGCGCAGCTCGCGTTCTTCCTCGTCAGTCATGGGTCGCGCTGCCGCCGCGGCCGGTATTCTCATCCGCTGGCCGCAAAATCCTGATAATTATGGCTTTTTCGCCCCAAGGGTTCAAGTCATGTGAGCAGCAAAGGATTCATCTTTTCAGGGGTTTGCTGCGGTGCACACAAAAACACCCGTCGACACGGGGCGCGGCTGGAGTAAAATCATTGCGTCGGGCAGACAGGAGACATCCCATATGTCCATTTCAACGAATCTTGACGAACTGGCACAACGTCACCGGGCGCTGGAGGATGAAATCACCGAAGCGCTCCACCATCCGTCAAGCGACGGATTACTGATCGCCGAATTAAAGCGTCGCAAGTTGCAGGTAAAGGATGAGATCATGCGGCTGATGCAGGATACTGGCGTCAACGTCAGTCTTCACTAGCGCCGATCTCACGGGTTGATCATTGCTGACGTGGTAACCGCCGGCTCGCGACCGCGAGGCGGCGGTTTGTTTTCTGGCTCCTGGACCAGACCGTCAGCTCTCGCCTTCGTCTTCGCTCTTGCCGCCGATCTTTTTGAGCTTGGCGAAGACCGCATCCACGTTGAGCTCCTCCGGCTTCGCCGCTTCAGCCTCTGCCTCTTTGCGCGCGGTGGTCTCAGCCGCGGGTAGCAGCGTCGCGCCCTGATGAGCATCGGCCTCGACTGGCTTATCTTTGGAAGCCCTGTGCACTTCCAGATCGAGATCGATCTGCGAGCAGAGGCCAAGCGTGACCGGATCAAGCGGACTCAGATTCGGTGCGTTCCAGTGAGTGCGTTCACGAATGGCGGTGATGGTAGACTTGGTGGTGCCCACAAGCCGCATGATGGCCGCGTCCTTCAGCTCCGGGTGATTGCGGACGAGCCAAAGGATAGCGTTGGGACGATCCTGCCGCCGCGACACGGGAGTATAGCGGGGCCCCTTCTTGCCGTGCTTTGAGTCCGGCAGATTCACCCTCGAGTGCGAAAGGTGGATGCGATAACTGGGATCGGCCTCGGCCTTGTCGATCTCTTCGCGGGTCAATTGCTGGGTCTGCATCGGGTCGAGACCCTTGATCCCCTGCGCCGCATCACCATCGGCGATGGCTTTCACCTCAAGCGGATGCAATTTGCAGAAATCGGCGATCTGGTCGAAGGACAGGGCGGTGTGCTCCACCAGCCACACGGCGGTTGCCTTCGGCATCAAAGGTGCGTTCATCACAAATCTCCTTTGCGCTCTGCCCGCCCTTTTTGGGGACAGAGCCCGGTATCGTCATTGATGACCGGAAAGTCGCCCGGAATATAGGCAACTCCCCCACCTATGCGCAATGGTATTGCTAGGGTGCCGACGCTTGACAGCCCGGCAGGGCGCGCTCATGTCGGATATGCCAAAAAGCCGAGCTTGCTTGATCGAGACCACTAAATGACCGTTCCTGATGCGCCCGGCGACGAGGCCAAGCCCCTGCAGGTGCTGCTGTGCTCGCCGCGCGGATTCTGCGCGGGCGTCGTGCGCGCCATCGATTCCGTCGAACGCGCACTCGCGGTTTATGGACCCCCGGTCTATGTGCGTCACGAAATCGTGCACAACCGCTATGTAGTCGAGGGTCTGCGCGCCAAGGGCGCGATCTTTGTCGATGAACTCGATGAAATTCCCGATACCGACGCACCAGTGATCTTTTCCGCGCATGGCGTCCCGCGGACGGCGCTGGCAGAAGCTTCACGTCGCAATTTTCTCACTCTCGACGCGACCTGTCCGCTGGTCACCAAGGTGCACCGCGAGGCCGAAATTCACCTGCGCCGCGGGCGCGAAGTCCTCCTCGTCGGCCATGCCGGCCATCCGGAGGTGGTCGGCACCCTAGGCCAACTGCCGCAAGGCGCGGCGACGCTGATCGAAACGCTCGCGGATGCCGAAGCATTTCAGCCACGCAATCCGGCCATGCTCGCCTATGTCACGCAGACCACGCTCTCCGTGGATGACACCGCCGAAATCGTCGCGGTTCTCAAGGCACGTTTCCCGGCGATCACGGGGCCGCACAAGGAAGACATCTGTTACGCCACCACCAATCGCCAGGAGGTGGTGAAGCTTGTCGCTCCTCGCGTCGATGCGATGATCGTCGTCGGTGCGCCGAATTCATCGAATTCGCTGCGGCTGAAAGAAGTCGCCGAACGAGCCGGCTGTACCCGCGCCGCGCTGGTGCAACGTGCCGACGATATTGACTGGGCCTTGTTTGGAAATATCAAAAGCCTTGGCATCACTGCAGGGGCTTCGGCGCCGGAGATTCTGGTTGAGGAAATTCTCGACGCTTTCGCCAAGCGCTATAAGCTCAGCGTTGAGACCATATCGGCGGCGGAGGAAGACGTATTCTTCCCGCTGCCACGCGCGTTGCGCGAGCATCAGGCGGCGGAGTGACGCGCCGATGGCGGTCTATACCGACGTTGCGACAGAAGATTTGGCGGCTTTTCTCGCCGGATACGACATCGGCGAGCTGAGGTCTTACAAAGGCATCGCGGAAGGCGTCGAGAACTCCAACTTCCTCGTGCATACCGCCAGCGGCAATTTCATACTGACGCTTTACGAAAGACGCGTCGCTGAGGCTGACGTGCCGTTCTTTCTCGCGCTGATGGAGCATCTGGCGAGCCGCGGGCTTACCTGCCCGCAACCGGTCAAGAACCGCGCCGGAAAGACGCTCGGGAAGCTCGCCGGGCGGCCCGCCGCCTTGGTCACTTTCCTCGATGGATTATGGATCCGCCGCCCGAGTCCGGCGCATTGCGCGGCGGTGGGCGAGGCACTGGCCAAGCTGCATCTCGCTGGCGGCGATTTTTCGCAGCGGCGCGCCAATACGCTCTCCGTCGCCGGTTGGCGGGCGCTCTATGAATCTGCCGCGAGCCGCGCCGATCAGGTGCAGGCCGGCCTCTGCGCCGCCGTGGCCAAGGAGTTGTCGCATCTCGAAGCGGCATGGCCGCGCGACTTGCCGCAAGGCGTGATCCATGCCGATCTTTTTCCCGACAACGTATTCTTCCTCGGCGATAGGCTATCGGGACTGATCGATTTCTATTTCGCCTGCACCGACACGCTGGCCTATGACGTCGCCGTCTGCCTCAACGCCTGGTGCTTCGAGCCGGACCAATCCTACAACGTCACCAAGGGGCGCGGCCTGCTGCAGGCTTACGCCAAGACGCGCGTTCTTTCGTCCGCTGAGACCAAGGCATTGCCATTGCTCTGCCGCGGCGCCGCGCTGCGCTTCCTGCTCACGCGGCTGGTGGATTGGCTCGACGTGCCTGCCGGCGCCATGGTGCGGCCGAAGGATCCGCTGGAATATGTCCGCAAGCTGCGCTTCCATCAGGCGGTTGCGAGTACCCGCGATTATGGCTTCGGCGGGTAGGGGAGCGGCGGTGAGTTCGACCCATGTAACGGTTCACACCGACGGCGCTTGTTCCGGCAATCCCGGCCCGGGAGGTTGGGGCGCGATCCTCACCTTCGGCGATCACGAGAAGGAGCTGAAAGGCGGCGAAGCCGCCACCACCAACAACCGCATGGAATTGATGGCGGCGATCGCCGCGCTGGAGGCGCTGAAATTTGCCTGCACGGTGGAGCTTCACACCGACAGCCAGTACTTGCGCAAGGGCATCACCGAGTGGATCAACAATTGGAAGCGCAATGGCTGGCGCACGGCAGATAAAAAACCGGTGAAGAATGTCGATCTATGGCAGCGCCTCGACGCGGCGCTCAAGCGCCACGACATCCGCTGGCATTGGGTCAAGGGCCACGCCGGCCATGCCATGAACGAGCGGGCCGATCAGCTCGCGCGCGACGCCATCGTGGCGATCAGGGCAGGGGCGGTCGGGGCGTTGAGCAAGGGGTAAGAGCCGGGAGCCTGGCTAATTCGTCATGCCCGCACTTGTTGCGGGCATCCACGTCTTAATACTCGGGCGGCATTCAAGACGTGGATGGCCGGGACAAGCCCGGCCATGACGTGTAAGCAACGACGGCACGCTCTTAAATCTGCCCCAGCAACGCCTCCCCGCTCGAGACGTCAAACTTGCCGGCCTCTTCGATGTTGATTTTCTTCACCACGCCGTCGTCGACCAGCATAGAATAGCGCCGCGAGCGCGTACCCATGCCGTTGGCCGACATATCGGCGGCCAGATCGATGGCCTTGGCAAACTCAGCGCTGCCGTCGCCCAGCATTTCCACCTTGTCGGCGCCGGACGCTTTCTTCCAGGCATCCTGCACGAAGGCGTCATTGACGGAGGTGACCGCGACGATGTCGACGCCCTTCGCCTTCAGTGCGTCCACATTCTTCACGATGGTCGGCATGTGCTGCTTATGGCAGGTGCCGGTGAAGGCGCCGGGCACGGCGAATA
>JAXDOS010000151.1:0-11536 GCA_034668785.1 Alphaproteobacteria bacterium | reverse complement strand
CAATTCGGCGTGCCGCCCGCGGTGATCATGGCGATCTGGACGCTGGAAAGCGACAACGGCACCGGCGACATGGGCAGGCTGCCGGTGGTGCGCACCATCGCCACGCTGGCGCATGATTGCCGCCGCACCGAATTATTCCAGCGCGAGCTGATCGCCGCCTTGCAGATCGTCCAGCGCGGCGATCTGCCGTTGCGCGACCTGATCGGCGCTTATGCCGGCGAGATCGGGCAGACGCAGTTTCTCCCCAGCTCCTATATCAAGTATGGCGTCGATTACGACGGCAACGGCCATGTCGATCTGCGCCACAGCGTGCCGGATGTGCTGGCCTCGACGGCCAATCTCTTGCGGGTGAACGGCTGGCGCGCCGGCGCGCCGTTCGGCGAGGGCACGGAGAATTTCCAGGCGATGCGCGAGTGGAACCGCTCCGAAATCTATCGCAAGACCATCGTGCTGATGGCGGAGAGGCTAATGGGGCGGTGAGCTCCGTCACCCTGAGGCGCTCGGCGCAGCCGAGCCTCGAAGGGCGACGGTCCACTTCCTCAATCCCTCCCCCCTTGCGGCGGGAGGGCAGGGGCGGGCGTTCCACCAGCGCTTCCCTGCATCCGCCTCATCCTGAGGAGCCGCGCCGAAGCGTGAGCGAAGGCGGGCGTCTCGAAGGATCGAGGCGGCCATGCTTCGAGAAAACTCGATTCGCGCTGCTCATGATGTGGTGGGATTGGCTAACCGTTCCAAGGCCTGCAAAAGCGGTTCAAAACCTTTGAACTTTTCAGCCGGCCAATTCTGAACAAGATTTGCAAATTCAATCTTTTTTGAATCTAGAAAGTATTTCTCCTTCGTTGTGGACTGTGCAACAACCCGCTGACCAATGAATTTGCTCGGAATATCTGCATCGTCAAATAGAAATTCGATTGAAAGGGTGGAATTGCCCCCTAACTCGCGACTTGCATAGTTCGCGCGATGAGCTGGAATTGGTAATAATAGCGCCACGCCATTTAGGTTAGGATGCTTAGTGGAAAGTCCTTTGGACTCGTCGGATTCCAATTCTTTCCATTTTAGAGATTTCCATTCATTGAATGCACTATCAAAATCAAGCAGCCCAACAAAAGTTTTGTCCGGACGTTTTTCATATAGTCCTGTTCTTTGTAGCAAGACCCGAATGTGAGACGCGCACAACGCGTCTACAACCTCGTAGGGGCAATCGTTTTCGCGAGACTTGGCCCACGCGACCTTGAGAATTATTTCGTCAGAGGGACCTTCCACCAGCACAACTGTCTTTTTGGTGAGTCTAGGAAAAATATATTCAAAATTGAAGGCCTTCTCTATGGCAGCAGAATTCGAGTATCCGGGGAAGCTGGGCGTCATTGCAATCCTTGGAAAGCTTTTATTGTCCTTCTCAAGGACGATGATTTTTTCATCAACTGTATTGTGAATGACAAACGGAGAATGGGTTGCAAAAATAAGTTGCGCGTTTTGCTTCTTATTGCTGTCTTCAAAAATCTTCCGGTAGAAGCTGACAATCTTCATTTGCCAGTTTGGATGGAGGCTGATTTCGGGCTCATCAATTAAAGCAATGCAATTCTTCAGGCTACTTCGATCTTTTAAAAGGAACGAGCCGCGGAATACGATTTGTTTTTCACCCGAACTCAACTGATTGATACCCATCATACGGCCAGCTTCAGTGAATTGAACCTCCTTTCCATTACTCGTGTTGGATACACCTACATATTTTTTCGTGGTAAACATGGAGTCAAATGCGCGCTTAAACCGCGACATTCTTACATCGGACATTTCATTGGGAGGAGGCTTACCAAGATTATTTCGGACCCAGGCCGCGACCGTTGAATCATCTAACGCTTGAATGTCTACCAATAATTGTGTGATCTGCGTTGCAAGATTCCCAGATGATTTAATTGCGGAGTTATAGCTCCGGTCAATATCTTGGGTAGTAACCGAGCCAATTTTTTGATGCTCGAAATTAATTTCTGCGGAGGAATAAATTGCTTTGAAATGTCTTTTTGATACATCGCGCGAAAAATAGTCACCTCTGATATCAAATTGGTTACCGTTCGGACCGGTTAGCTTCAATTGGAATTGCTCCCAAGTTTCTGCCTTCCGCCCATCAAAAATCACCGTCACGTCGGGTGTTAGCTCATCTGCTGAAAAGTTGGCTTTGATGGCAGTAACCTGCTCTTGAAAGGCGAGAGCATCTGACCCGAGCGCCGACAATTCGTCGGGCTCAAAAATCATCTTAAAAAGAATCTGTTCCGGCGACGCTCTTGGCTAATTTGAAAATTGTATAAGTTTGCAATTAGCCCAAGAATGACGGATTTTCCGGTTCCATTTTCTCCCGCTAAGATAATTGTGTTTGATACGTTTCCGCTGGGATCACGGAAGTTCAGTGTGATAGTCCCAAGGATCGGGTGATTTTCAATCTCAATTTCTGCAATCATCATCGGAACAGTCCTAGTCGTGACAAGTCCACGGCGGTTATCATTTGTATCACCCTTCTCCAAAATCCCCTCAACTTCTGCCTCACCGCTTTTGCCGCCGCCTTGTCGAGCCGTCCGGCAAGCCTTACCTAAATTAAGTTCTTGACTTTATTCCTAAAGACTATATTCCTATGCCCGTCCATTCCACGCGAGGGGCGTTCTGCAGGACGCTGTAAACGCGGAGTGGATGCGGCGCCTGCTGTCGCGGCTCGTAACCGCGGCACCGGGAGGCCTCGGGTCGCCGTCCGTCCCTACTACGAGGGGCTGCCTTCAATGGCTGGAAGGGCGGGGAGGAAGGGGGGCGAAAGCCCGCCTGGATCAGAGCGGGCGAAATGCCCATCATCCCCGCCTGCAAGCACGGTCCCGAAGCCCAAAATCGCCGCGGTGGAGCGCCGGAAGGCGACGCGCCCGCGTCAAGGGCGCGGCCGCCGGCAGGTGAGGGGGCGCAGGTTGCGCACCCTTGCATGCGCTGGCGGAGACCGTGGTGCGCTTTTCGGCGCTCCACCCCCTCGCATTTTGTGGGGGGAATTTGGCAAAGCCCGGCGCACCCGCGCGCGGAAACGATCACCCATGCCTTTGGAGAATTTCATGTCGTCGTCGAGCAAACACAGCGTTCGAACCAACAAAACAGATCGCGGCCAAGCCAAGCCGCAACATCCCGCGCCGCGCGGCGGCGCGCAGACTGTTGAAACGGCCGATCCGCAGGAGCGGACTCTCGATCAGCTCCGGCTGGAACTCTTCCGCAAGGTCGAAAGTCTTCTCGAACTCTGGCGCAATTGCCCGAAGGGCGCCTGCCAGCGTCATCAGCAATGCGACGCGCCTGGCGCCTGCACCGCTCCCTTGCCGCCTCGCACCATGACCGATGATGAGGCAGCAGACTCGCTGGCGCATTTCAAGCGCGCGCTGCAGCGGCGGGCGGCCACCTTCAAAGACGAGCAGAGGTGATGCGCCGTGATCCGCGCGCGAAAAGATAATGGGTTTCCCGGGCGCGGCGCAGCACGAAGTGGTGCGCTGCAGACCGGGATCGCCGCAGTCACCGAATTTGCAACGGTCCCAGATCAGCGGTGCACCGCAATCGAGCTTGCGATTGCATCAGACTTATCTGCGCGTGCGCTGCACCGCGTCCGGGACACCGGGAGCCTTCTCTTTTCCCTCTCTGTTTATGGAGGAGGGCAGGGTGGCGGCGTCACATGCTACAAACACATCATGCCGACCCGCGCCGCCGTCGAAGCCGCGTTGCGCCGCCTGGCGCCGAAAATTCCCGCCCATGAATTCGGCGCGGTGGCCGATCACGCCATGGACAGTCCCGGCTTGCGCGTGGCCGCGCCGGAGAATGCCGCCTGGCTGTCGCTCGTCGCCTATGTGCGCCACCGCTTCACGGAATACGACGCGCTCTTGGCGCAGGGCTACGATCTCGACAGCGCCCGCTTCTTCGTCGCCGCCGAAATGGAGGCGGTGCTGTCGCAGTGGGGCGTGCGGCGCAAGCTCCGCGGCGAGTGACGGGATGTTGCGGGCCGATCTGATGAACCACTATCCGCCTCATCCTGAGGAGGGCGCGGAGCGCCCGTCTCGAAGGATAGGCGGCCTCATGCTTCGAGACGCGCGCTGGCCGCGCGCTCCTCAGCATGAGGTTCAGGATGCGCCGATCGCGCGCTCACCAGCTCGCTTCCAGCTCCTTCGCCGGATCGAGCTTTTTGTCGAGCGCCGCGTTGACGACGTCGAACACCCGCCGCGCGCTCGACATGCGGATGGCTTCGCCTTGTTCCAGGCGGTAGATCGAAGAGATGCTCGGCTTGTTGGCCGGCAGCTTGCTGAGGATGTCGACGATCTCCCAGCCGAGCTGTTCCTGGCGGATCTGCCGCAGGCGGCGGAACCGGGCTTTCAGCGGGCGGGCTTTCTCGCGGGAAGGCATGGGGCCCCAGGGTCGCGCATTGCGGCTGGAACCCGGGTAAGTCATTGCCGTTGGGAACGCAAGCTATTGATTTCCTTTACAATCTTCAGGTAGCACTGCGCATCGTTTGACAATCAATGATAACCAATACTATCCTCCTGGTTGTAATCTTCGTTAAACTACTTACGCCTGAGTCCCCGAATCAGGCGGCGAGAGGTGCCCATGGATAGGCTCGCTTTCCTTCGATCCCGCGCCCATGGCGGCCCTCGCCGCGCGCATTCCGAGAACTTGCCAAATCCCGCCGAGGTTGCCGAGGAGATCGGCCTGAAGGCGCTGGAATTGGCGGATCGCGCGCGCAGCGCCGGCCTCACGGTGCTGTGCCAATTGCTGGAATCGGCGGCGCTGACCGCGGCGGCGGACGGCCTCGCAGCGGAGTGGCCGGCGGACGGCAGGTAGCATCGCTGCGTCCTGGCGCCAATGTCAGGCGCGCTACCGAAGTCCGCTCCGGAAGGGTTCCGGATAACAACCCTCACCTTAAGCCCGGCCGCGTGCCGGGTTTTTTTTATTCAAATTAGCGGAAATGTTCACACCGGATTTTAGCGCGCGGCGGCTTATAGGAGCGCGGTCGAAACCAAACGGAGCGCGCATGTCCAACGTCAGCGTCAATAACCCGCAGCCGTCTTCCCTGTCCGACGAACATGCGTCGCCGGCGCGCGCCGCGCTCAGCCTCGGTGCCATCATGGCGGTGATCATCGCGTTGATGGCGATCCAGGCGCCCAGCGCCGACGCCGCGCGCACGGCTGCCGCGGCCGGCATCGACACCGTCGCCGTGGCCTTCCCCAACGATCTCGCCGACTAGACCGGTCTCCAATCCGGTCTTGCGCCAGCGCCGCCGCATTCCCATGTGGCGGTCATGGCCAGATACGACACCCGCGACAAGTTCGCCGATATCAACTTCGACCTGTCGCGGCCGCGCTCGCGCGCGGAGCGTATCGCGCGGCTGGATGCGCTGGCGGCTCTGCTCGACACCGCCTTTATCATCCCCGGCACCGATATCCGCTTCGGCTTCGATGCCCTCGTCGGCCTCGTTCCGGTGGTGGGCGATGCGCTGACCACCGCGGTGTCGCTCTGGATCGTCAACGAAGCCCGCGCGCTCGGCGCCCCCGGCCACCTGATCGCGCGGATGCTGGCCAATGTCGCGATCGACGGCGTGGTCGGCGCGGTGCCGCTGCTGGGCGATGCCTTCGACGTGATGTGGAAATCCAACCGCCGCAACATGCTGCTTTTGCGCCGGCACCTCGAGCGCCAGGGCGAACTGTAAACCGCCCCCGGCATTCACCTTAAGACGCGCCCGCCCCACCCGATCCCGGAACCTTGCCGCCCGTTCGGCGTTGGTTGCGAAGCGTGGCGTCCACGTGGGCGCCGGCCTAGGAAGGAACATTTTATGCAAAATAGAATCCTGATGGCGGGCGCCGTTCTCGGCGCCATCATGTTGCCGATGGCTGCCCAAGCTCAGGGCGGCGCGGCCGGTGGGGCTGCCGCCGGTGCGGTAGGCGGCGCTATTGTTGGCGGCCCGGTAGGCGCCGTGGTCGGCGGCGTCGGTGGCGCCATTGTCGGCGGCATCTCCGACGAAACCCGTCCGCGGTTCCGCGAATACGTCGTGAAACAGCGGCCCAGTTCTTACACCTATAGCTCCGACGTTCGCGTCGGCGCCGAGCTGCCATCCGCCGGCGTCACCTATTACGAAGTGCCGGCGGAATATGGCGTGCGCGACTATCGCTACACGGTGGTGAATAACCGCACCGTGCTGGTCGATCCGCGGACCCACCGCATCATTCAGGTCATCGAATAGTTGACCGGTTGATAACCTTCAATGGAAAAGCCCGGCTCGTGCCGGGCTTTTTCGTGCCTGCGTGACTGGGCAAACAGAGCCAGTGACTTTGTCGCTTCACGTGGTTCCCGGCTTCGCCCTTAAATCAAGCGCGGCAATGGCATCCTGCAACAGCCGCCGGGTGCGCTCAAGCGCTTTTTTGTCGAGCACCTCAAGGTCAAGAAAAAGATCGATGCCAGTGGCGTATTCGCTGATCACGCTTGGCCGTTGCTGCAATTCCGCGACCAAGCCCTCTACGACATAAGGCACGACCTTGCGGCTGATGCCTTTCATGGCGATTGGCTCCAGCGGCCGCGCCCGCACCATGTCGCGCACGAGAGCGTAGGTTTCATACGACAGCACGATGCTTCCCGGCTCCGCGATTGACTGCAGACGCGCGGCTAGGTTCGCCTCGGCGCCGATGATCGTGTAATCCATGCGGTCGTCACTGCCGAAATTTCCGACGTTGCAGAAGCCCGTGTTGATGCCCATGCGCACGCGGAACGGGTTCTCGACGCCGCGCTTGCGCCATTCGGCGTTGAGCTGGGCGATGCGTTTCTGCATGGCCACCGCCATCAGCAGACATTCGCGGGCGTCCTCCGCAACCCCCTTGGTTTCCGGGTCGCCGAAGAAGGCCAGCACCGCGTCGCCGATGAACTTGTCGATGGTCGCTCCATACTGCAATCCGATCGCCGACATGGCCGTGAGATATTCGTTGAGCAGCGCGGTGAGATCCTCGGGCTGCAGGCGTTCCGCGGTGGCGGTGAAATCCTTGATGTCGGAGAAGAAGATGGTGAGCTTCTTGCGCTCAGTGGCGATGGTGACGTCGCGCTGACCGGAAAAAATACTCTTATAGATTTGCGGCGATAGATATTTCGCGATCTTCATGGATACGCTGGCGAGGAAATCGTTGGCTTCGGTGAGTTCCTGGTTGGTGCCGGCGATCGTCCGCTGTTGCCGTCGCTGCACGATAATGAACGTGACGCCGATGGCGGCGGCTAGCGCGAAATACATCAGCAGGTATTTGAACGACAAAATGTTAGCGGCGATTGGTTGTTGGACGGAGATTTCCTGAATGCCGCGCACGTCGCCGACTTTCCAGTCTCGTTTCGGGCTGTCGGGATGCGAGTTGTGGCAAGCGACGCAAGGCGCGCCCATCAGCACCGGACCGGCCATGCGAATGCGGCTATCGAAAATCGATCCCGAAACCTGCACCACCTGCGTCTTCGGATCTTGTCGCAACGCCCCGAGCGCACCCTCCTCATAGGCGTCAAGATTATGCGACTCGCGGCCGGTGAACGGCATATCCGAGACGAAGCGGTACTTCACCGCCTCGTTGCGCGAGGTAATCAGGTTGCCGAGCTCGATGGACAGGGTGGCGGGGATTGGGATGCCGCCGGGGACGTTGCGGTAGTTCGCCGTGGGCACGGCTTCGTGCTGGGCGAGGATGCGGCCCACCACGTCGGTGGCATAAAAATTCCGCATGTCGTTGATGATCCGCCCGATCTCGTCGGCCTGCCGCCGCAGCAGGTTCTCGGAAAGGTTGCGCATGTCGAGCCAAGCCGCGAAGGGCAGGCCAGCGAGCAGCAGGACCACGAGCGCGACGACGAGCGGACCGTAGGTGCGTTCCTGCCCGGCTGGCTTTGGCTTCGGTGTCATGCCCCCTGCTGCGTCTCGAAATGGAACGGCCCGCGATCTGCGGGACCATGGATGTTATACCACTCACGGGCCGGCAATTCGAGAGCTGGGGAGTCCGCGCGCCGCTCGGAAACCAATTGCTTTGTCCGGCGTTGGTATGGGCTCAACGGAGGAAACGACCATGACTCGTACCTACATCATCGCAGGCGCCATGCTGATGGCTTTCGCTGCCCCCAGCTTCGCGCAGACGACGACCACCACTACCACGTCCGAATACTACGTCGTGCAGGACACCTCGACCAAGAAGTGCACCATCGTCGACAAGAAGCCAACAACCAGCACCATGGTTACGGTCGGCGACGGCGTCTTCAAGACCAAGACCGAGGCGGAGACCGGAATGAAGTCCATCAAGGTCTGCACTTTAAACTAAACGAGCGCGTACGAATTGGAAAAGCCCGGCCAGTGGCCGGGCTTTTCTATACCCGTGAGGACATCTGCTATGTGGAGATGACCAACCAGGGTCCGTGACACTTTCCCCGTCCCCTGATACCAACCCCCTTATTAGCACCGGGGAATAGGGACGATGTTTCAACAGCCGAAGTGTCCGATCATTGCCATCGAGGAACATTATTGGGACGCGGAGATGGCCGCGCAATTCCCCGGAGGCGCCGAAGCCTCCCGCGAAAGCGACCTTTTGCGGCGCCTTTACGATCTCGGCGAATTACGCATCAAGGAGATGGACGAGGTCGGCATCGATACGCAGGTGCTCTCCCACGGCGCGCCCTCGGCGCAAAAACTTTCCCCCGATATCGCGGTGGCCCTGACGCGGCGCGTCAACGACCGGCTGCGG
Source organism: Alphaproteobacteria bacterium (assembly GCA_034668785.1). Classification (GTDB taxonomy): domain Bacteria; phylum Pseudomonadota; class Alphaproteobacteria; order Rhizobiales; family Xanthobacteraceae; genus CANKHA01. The sequence continues at coordinate 2,798 of JAXDOS010000151.1, read as the reverse complement.
GAAACCGTCCGCGCCCATCCAAAGCGCTTTGCCGGCTTCGCCGCGCTGCCGACCGGCGATCCAGCCGCAGCCGCGGACGAACTAGAACGCACGGCCAAGCTCGGCTTCAAAGGTGCGATGATTCACGGCCTCGCCAATGGTGTTTTCCTTGATGACAAACGCTTCTGGCCGATCTGGGAACGCGCGCAGGCGCTCGACGTGCCGATCTATCTGCATCCGTCGATGCCGCATCACGCCGTGACCGAGGTCTATTACAAGGACTACATTGCGGATTTTCCTCAGGTGGTTCGCGCCGCCTGGGGCTTTACCGTGGAGACGGCGACCATTGCGCTGCGGCTCGTGCTCGGGGGAATATTCGACGCCTTCCCGCGGCTGAAAATCATCCTTGGCCATCTTGGAGAGACCTTGCCGTATCTGCTGTGGCGCATCGACGCCGCGCTTTCGCGGCCGGGGCATAAGCGTATAAATTTTCGCGAAGTTTTCTGCGGCAATTTTTACGTCACCACGAGTGGCCACTTTTCCACGCCCGCGCTGGTATGCTGCGTCGCGGAGATGGGCATCGATCATGTGCTGTTTGCGGTGGACTGGCCTTTTGTCCCAAACCCGCCAGCAGTGCATTGGATGCAAGACGTGCCGTTCTCCGATGCGGACAAGATCAAGATTCTGAGCGGCAATAGCCAGCGGCTGCTGCGTATGTAGGTGCCGGCGCAGGCCGCGTACCTCTCCTCCCGGCGGTGGCGGCGATATACACACAAATCCGTGCTAGCGATTGCCCCGCACCGTGTCGCGTTGCTAACGTGCGGCCGCTTCATTCGCGAGGTAATCGGGCCCGTAGCTCAATTGGTTAGAGCCGACCGCTCATAACGGTCTGGTTGGAGGTTCGAGTCCTCCCGGGCCCACCACGCATTCTCGCGCTACCAGAGATTTCCTGAAACTGCGCGAATGGCCGCGATTTGGCGGCATTTCGTCTGGCGTTCGGTCTCTGCAGAAGGGCCGTCAGATTTGGAGCCCAGTTTTGCGCTTTTGTCTCTGGCGTCTAAATCCCGTTGCCCGGCAACTGAGACTGGCGCGGGCAGAGACCGGTTCGACTTAGGACCTTATTGGGGGATAAGGCCCAGCATTTGGCTTTGACGAGACCATTCGGCCGACAGATCGCAAAGACGGACGACGCCCATTCCGTGGGGCAACCTACCTTCAATCGCGGCTTTGACGAGATGGGGTGCGAGGAAGGCGAGCGAGATCATCATATTGACCTTACGTATGCTGCAGCTTTCTCGCGCCGCGATTATTTCTGCATTTGTTGATGGATCAGAGATAATTTCATCAAGCCAACGGCGCCCTCGCGCGATCGATGCGACCAGCGTCGCACGGGTCTCGGAGCGGATGGGCCGGGCGGTTTGTCCATTGGACTCGGAACAGGGCAGAAGAATCTCACGGCGCCGCGTTGAAGGTGTCTTCTGCCACGGAACAAGAAGGGTGCCTTCGGCTCCGGCCCGCCTACGATTGGATTTTTGTGTTGGCGTGAACTGGATGACCAGTTGACCCGCCTGGACCTCGACGCGCACGACGTGGGTGTTGACGAGGCTCTGGTCGTCAAACGGCGCTGAGAGTTTGAGATGTGCCCGTACTGACTTTACGACCAGCGCCTCTATTTCAACTGCCGGCACTCGACGTATTGATCCGGACCGCTCCGCCTCGCCATTGAGCAGGGCAGAAGAGAGATAGTAGCGATACTTAATACCCCGCTTGCGAGCGTGACTCGGGCTCATGCGGTTGCCGCGGTCATCAAAGATGCGGCCGGCCAACGATGCCTCGGACTTCATCCTTGCGGCATTATGATTGTTCAATTGTTCATCTAGCTTAGCCTGGACGGCATCGAATAGGTTCCGGTCGACGATGGCCAGTTGTTCACCTGCCAAAATCTCACCCTTAAAGGCCACCTCTCCAATATAAAAACGGTTGCGCAGCAGGTGGGCGAGGGGCCCGCGGGTGAACGCAATGCCGCCGACGGTTTTTCCTGTCTTCAGGGTGCGAACCTTACTGACGATGCCTCGTTTGCGCAGGTCGGTCATGAGCAGGTTGAGGCTGCCAAGTTTGAGATAGCTGCGGAAGATGGTTCGGACTGCGGCAGCTTCTGCTTCGTTGACGGATATCTTGCGATCCTTTGTGTCATAGCCAATCGGTGCCATCCCTCCGACCCAAAGACCCTTGCGTTTAGAGGCAGCAATTTTGTCCCGAATGCGCTCGGAAGTGACCTCGCGCTCGAACTGGGCAAACGAAAGCAGCACGTTGAGTGTCAGTCGCCCCATCGAGGTGGTCGTGTTGAATTGCTGGGTCACCGACACAAAAGACACATTGTGCTTGTCGAACAGTTCGACGAGTTTTGCGAAGTCCGCCAAGGAGCGGGTCAGGCGATCGACCTTGTAGACGACGATCACGTCGACCTTGCCGGCCCGCACGTCCTCCAGAAGTCGTTGCAACGCCGGCCGGTCGGTGTTGCCGCCTGAGAACCCGCCATCGTCGTATTTTATTCGTAACGGCGTCCACCCGGCGTGTGCTTGGCTCCTGATATAGGCTTGCGAGGCCTCATACTGAGCGTCGAGTGAGTTGAAGTCCTGCTCGAGCCCTTGGTCGGTCGAGACGCGGGTGTAGATCGCGCAGCGAACCGGTTTGGTCGATCCGGTCTTCATGGCGCCGCTTTCGATGGCTTGTCGCGCAGGCCGAAGAACTTCGGGCCGTTCCAGCGGGTGCCCGTGATAGCGAAGGCAATTTTCGACAGGCTGAGATAGTTCTTGCCG
>JAXDOS010000150.1:0-57993 GCA_034668785.1 Alphaproteobacteria bacterium | reverse complement strand
CGCAGCGACTACCGCCGAGCGCGCGAAAAGCTCATGGCGGCGAAGGCGCAGGATCCGGCCAACATCTACGTAGGCAATAACCTGAAGCTGCTCGACCAGAGTGTTCGGAAGGGCAAGGCGATACAGTAGGCGTCATTCCGGGACGCGCCGAAGGCGCGGGCCCGGAATCCATAACTCCGATCTATGAATATGGATTCCGGGCTCGCCGCTTCGCGGCGCCCCGGAATGACAATCACTTCGTCGCCGGTGCGTCTGGCGCGTTTTCCAGTTGATCGAACCAGTTGAACCCCATCTCTTTGATGATGCGGTTGCTGATCACGATAAGTCTCGCGTCCGATTTGTCATCGGCATTGAAGTGCTGGTGGGTGACAAAAGGCGGGACATAGATGAAATCACCGCGTTTCCATTCAAAACGCTTCGGCTCATCGGCCCACTTCCATTCGAATTGCTCAAGGCAGTCGAAGCGGAAGTCCCAATGCAGGTCATAACCTGACCCTTCGACGACGAAGATAACCTCTTCCCACATATGCCGATGTTTGCCCGACTGCTCGCCGGGCTTGAGGAATTGCATATAGGCTTCAACGCAGCACTCCGGCGTATTCATCTTGTGATGAATGAGATGCTTGATGAGGCCGTCAGCGGATTGTTCGAACGGCATTTCTTCCGCCGTCACGACATTCGCGCGCTGCTCGTAATCGCGACGAAATTCCACGGACGCGTTGACATCCTCGGCGCGAAAACTGCAGGTGCCGCCGCCAACATGGGCGAAGTCACGCTCGTCGAGAGCTTTTGCCATATTTTTTCTCTCCTGCCCTACAGATCGGTTGGCGGCTGGAAGTTCTCGTTGCCCTTTGCCGGCGTGGTCGGCGGATAGGACACGATCTTCTGGAAAACCAGATTCATAAAATGAAATAGCGGCTTTGCCTTGAACACGAGAAGCAAGGCTTCGTTGTTTTGGTCATCATTGAAGTGCTGATGCACGCAGCCATTCTCGACGATCATGACATCGCCGGCTTTCCAGGGAATGTGCTTCCCATCATGCACGTCGTGGCCGCGGCCCTTGATCACATAAAACACGGCGCTGTTAAGGTGTCCGTGTTTTTGTCCATAGGCGCCGGGTGCATAGACCTCAATGTGTGTTTCAATTGATTGCGCCACATTCGCATGTTGTGGACTGATGATGTGCTTGCCGAAGAGCTCCGGCCCGCCCTTCCATTTGACTTTGTTGGAAGGATAGATGCGCGGCTCCTCCATCAGCGATTTGTAGAGATCGCTATAGGTGCCGGCGAGTTCGCGAACGAAGATGCGCTTCTTCGACCAGCGCTCCCAATTCTCGCCTCCGGGAAGGACTTCGTCCTCCGGCGGCTTATTGTGGCCTTCGCCGGGCGATTTTTCGTAGAGGCCTGTCATTCCTACCTTCTCCCTTGCGCCGTTGACGAGCCAACCCGAGTTGCTCACCAGACGTCGAATTCCTCAAGATAGTGCCGATTGTTACGACTGCATAGCGACTACGACTACGCACCGGGAATCACAAAGGCGTTTACGGCTCGATGAATACCTTGCCGTCCTCGACAATCGTTCGGTAGGTCTTCACCGGGACCATGCAAGGCGGCGCCGCCACCGCGCCGGTGCGAATATTGAAAGCACCGTTATGGAAATTGCACTCCACAACGTCGCCATCGATATAGCCCTCGTGCAATAATCCGGGACCGTGGGTGCAGGCGTCATCGGTGACGTAGAATTCCCCGTCGACATTGAAGACAGCCAGTTCCAGACCGGCGGCATCGACGCGCTTGGCTTCGCCGGCTGCAACTTCCTCCGTCTTGCAGAGTTCTATTCGTGTGGGCGTGGTCATGATGGCTTGTCTGCCGGCGTTTGGCGGGTTATATTGGGAATGGAATTGTGTTCCGCATACAGGAACATCGCGCGTCAATGGGTTTCCCATAGGTTTATACCCTGGTCAACCCCTGTTTAATCGCAGTGCTCGCAATGAAATGCGAGAAGAAACGCCGGGGAGTGGCACATGCTCAGGAAAGAACAGAGCGAACTCATCACCAAGACCGGCCCGGGCACGCCGGGGGGTCAGTTGTTCCGCAGCTACTGGATCCCCGTCCTTCTCGCCAGCGAACTTCCCGAGAATGAGTGCCCTCCGGTCCGGGTAAAATTGCTGTCGGAGCGGCTGCTGGCTTTCCGCGACACCCAGGGCCGCTATGGCCTGATGGACGAATTCTGCGCTCATCGCGGCGTGTCGCTCTGGTTCGGCCGCAACGAGGAGAACGGGCTGCGATGTCCCTATCACGGCTGGAAATACGACGTGACTGGCCAATGCATCGATGTGCCATCGGAGCCGGCGGAAAGCGGCTTCTGCCAGAAGATCAAGCTGAAATCCTATCCCCTGGTACAACGCGGTCATATTCTGTGGACCTATATGGGTCCGCCCGACAAACAGCCTCCCCTGCCGGAGTGGGAATTCGCCACCGTCCCCGCCAATCAGAGTTACACCTCGAAGCGGCTTCAGGAATCTAACTGGCTGCAGGCCATGGAAGGCGGCATCGATTCCAGCCACGTTTCATTCTTGCATAGCGGCGACCTGGAATCCGACCCGCTGTTCAAAGGCGCCAAAGGCAACAAATATAATCTCGCGGATACCAAGCCGCACTTCGAAGTGGTCGAAATGCCGGGCGGGCTTTACATCGGCGCGCGCCGCAAGGCCGAGGAAGGCCACTATTACTGGCGCATCACACCCTGGGTAATGCCGTCCTTCACCATGGTGCCGCCGCGCGGCGACCATCCAGTGCACGGGCATTTCTGGATTCCGATCGACGACGAAAACTGCTGGGCCTGGAGCTTCGACTACCATTCTACCCGGCCGCTATCGAAAGACGAGCTTGCCGCGCTCCGCCGCGGCGAAGGCGTCCACGCGCCGGTTGATGAAAACTTCCGGCCGCTCGCCAACAAGGACAATGATTACCTGATGGACCGGGACGCGCAGAAGGCCGGCAAGACCTATAGCGGTGTTCATGGCATCGCCATGCAGGACGCATCGCTGCAGGAGAGCATGGGGCCCGTCGTCGATCGGACCAAGGAAAACCTGGTGTCGACGGACAACGGCATCATCATGGCGCGCCACCGCTTGATCCGCGCCGCGAAGGCAGCGGCGGAAAAAGGCGTGACCCCGCCCGGCGTGGATGTAGCCCACCAACTGGTCCGCTCCGCTTCGGTGATTTTGCCGGTCGACCAGCCGTTCAAGGATGCCGCGAAAGAGGAACTCAAGGTTCGGCCCGGTCTGGCCCATGCCTCCGTCTGATCTGAGTTGCTCTTAACTGAGCCACCGATGCTAAGGTGGGATGTGCCCCTTCGGCCAGGAGTTAGAAGATGCTGAGTGAAAGCGCCCGCATGACCACGGCGACAGAGTCGAAGTTCCGCATTAATGCGCCGAACTCCAAGCCTCGCGCCATCAAAGTTATCGCGCTGGATGAACGCAGCGAACAAGTGGTCAAACGCCTCGCCGCCGAGCGCTGGAACAGCGCCACCTTTTTTACCTCGCTGCACTTTGAAAGCCCTCCGCAGGGCGGCGCCGACTGGTCAATGAAGGCCTGGCTCAATGATCTCGCCGGGCGCACCAGCAAGCTGATCGACGAGATCAATACCGCCGACCTGGTGGTGATGGTCGCGACCGCGGGCAACAAAGCCGAAGCGGCTTCCGTGATCGGCGAGGCGTGCAGCCTCAAGCGCGTGATGACAACGGCATTGATTCTCGATCGCGGGGCGGCATCGGATCAAGCGCTCTCGGACACCCTGTTGCACCTGCGCCCCTATGCGTCGATGCTCGTGGTCGCCGACGACGAAGACTATATCGAATCGATGCTCACCGCGCTGCGCGCCTGATCCGCTGCCCTGTAGCCGAGGCGGCGGGAAACCAGGTCGGCGGTTTCAATGACATGCGGGACGAAGGCCGCGATGGCCTTCTTCGACAAGCGCGTCGCCGGTCCCGCCACTCCCACGGAAGCCACCACTTCGCCGGCATCGTTGCGGATCGGCGCCGAAATGCTGCGCATCCCGATCTCGCTCTCCTCATCCTCGATGGCGCAGCCGCGCTGGCGGACGACACCGAGCGCCTTGAGCAGCTTCGCCGGGTCGGTGATGGTTTGCGGCGTGAGCGGGAGTAGGCCGCGCTGAATGACTTGATCGATGACTTCCGGCGGGCGGAAGGCGAGAATCGCTTGGCCTTCCGCCGTGCAATAGGCCGGCTTGCGCACGCCTATATCGGACCGCATCCGGATCGCCTGCGTGCTTTCAAGATTATAGACATACATGATCTCGGTGCCGTCCAGGATCGCGAGATGCACCGTCTCGTTGGTCTTTTCGCGCAGCTCATAAAGGTAAGGCCGCGCTTGGTTGGAGACGTCCATCCGCCGCCGCACCAGCGCGCCCAGTCTGAACAGTGCGATTCCGAGCCGATATTTTTCCGTCTCTGGATCCTGCTCCAGCATCCCTTCGGAAACGAGCGTGGCCGCCAGACGGTGCGCCGTACTCTTGGCAACGCCGAGGCGGCGCGCCAGGGCGCTGATGCCAATCTCGACCTGCTCCTCGGAGAAGGATTTGAGCAGCTGGAGCGCGGTGGCGACGGAAGAGAGTCGCTTCCGCTCCGGCCCGGTATCGGGTTTGCTGTTGGCCTTTCCCTTTTCCATGGCCGATCCGAATACTTTCCGGTGAAGGGTCCGTCTCGGTGTCTGCGAGCGAGTTAAGCCGGGATGGGCCTACAGCCAAGGCATTAGAGAAGCATGGATCACGTCGGGCACGCCGCCTGGTTGGTTGCCGACGGAGCGGATCGCGAGATCGACATCTTTGAGCGGGAAGCGGTGCGTCGTGACCTTCTCCAGCGGGAAGCGATGCGAGGCAAGCTGCGCCAGCGCCAGTTCGCAAGCCTCATAGCTGTGGCCCCGGGCGCTATGCATGGTGATGAACTTCACCGTGAACTTCTCCAGCGGGAAGTTCGGGAAATCCTTCAACTCGCCCTGCACCACGATGGTGCCACCCTTGCGCTTGAGCGCCTCGATGCCGAGCAGGATCGGGATGGTGCCGGCGCCTGCGGTGCAATCGAGCGATACGTCGACGCCCTTGCCGCCGGTGATCTGCATGATCCGCTCAAGCGGGTCTTCCTTCTGCACGTCGATGACGTAGTCGGCGCCAAGCTCCTTCGCAACCTTCATTCGGGCTGCGTCCTTCGACGTGCCGGTGACGATGATCAGCGAGGCGCCTGCCTGTTTGCAGATCACGGTCTGCGACAGGCCCTGCTGGCCCGGGCCTTGAATGAGCACGGTTGAATTGTATTTGACGCCGCCGTCGAACAGCGACCATTCCACGCCGTTCGCCATCGGCGTAACCAGGCCCGCCAGTTCCGGCGTGACGTTCTTCGGCACGTGATGCACCACGGCATTCCACGGCAGGTACACATATTGAGCAAAGCCGCCCCACAGATGCGGGGGCTTCCTCGCCGACGTGTAGCCGTAGCGGATGGCGTCGGGATTGGTGCGCCAGTTGGTGTTCTCGCAGTGGCGATATTGGCCTCTGTGGCACCATTCGCATTTGCCGCACATCACATAGTGCTCGACAAAGACGAGGTCGCCTTCCTTGAAGCCCTTGCGCCGGGTGAATTCGCGGCCGGCCTTGGCGATGACGCCGATATTCTCGTGGCCCATGATCGTCGGCTCGTCGTTGGGCGGATGCGCGTAGAGCTTGACGTCGGTGCCGCAGATGCCGGCGACCTCCATCTTCAGCAAGGCGGCGTCTTCCGGGATGTCCGGCATGGGGAATTCTTGGATTTCGGTCTTGCTCGGACCCACTCTCACCGCCGCCAGCACTTTTTCTGCCACTGAAAAAACCTCCAATAAACGTCACGCGGCGGCACTCTAGGACAGGCCCGAGAGGCGTCAAGTCCCGGCCAGCTAAGGACGATTTTTATAGGCGTGATGCCCCGCTTGCGTAGCTTATATATAAGAACGGGCGTGGCTAAAGCCATGCTCGGCGGCGTGCCGGCGCAACGGATACTTTTTAAGATGCTTGGATTTATTACAAAAAAAAGCCCCGAACACCTCCAGGCTCTGGACCAGGTGAAGACGTGGACGCGCGAGCGCTTCAAGCTTCCGCAAGACGCGGCGATCTTCGTTACCGAGGTAGCTTGCGCCCTGCCCGGCTGCCCGCCGCTGGAAACCGTGGTGGCATTTTGGCCCAACTCCGAAAAGCGCCACCACTTCAAGATTTTCAAACCGGTTCAGGAGGTGGTGCCTGACGATCTGCCGCCGACTTGGCTGAAAAACTCCCTCGCCGAAAACGACGAGATCACCTGCGACTGTTGCTGAACGCTCCCGCCTTAAAGCTCCTCCTGCTCCCTCGACGCGCCGGGCTGTTTCCGGCATATATCGGCCTAATCGGCAGACCACTGCATCCATCTATCGGAGCGAAGCGACCCCATGGCCGGACCTAAACTAAAAACCGTTACCCGCACCCAAGGCAACAACAAGGCCTTCAAAGACGGCACCGTGAAGCCGAAGACCTTCGAACCCGATTTCATCGAGGTCAATCCGCTGATCGATGCCTTCCGGCGCATGGTGCGCGGCAGCGAATTCGACATCTGTGAGCTGGCGATCACCACTTACATTTGCGCCAAGGCGCATGGGAAGAAGATCACGGCGATTCCGGTTCCCCTGGTCCGCGCCTTCCACCACGGCGCCATCATCTACAATACCAGAGTAGGCATTCGGACGCCGAAGGACCTGGAAGGCAAGAAGGTCGGTGTCAACCGCGGCTACACGGTCACCACCGGTGTTTGGGCGCGCAGCATCCTGCAAGATGAATACGGGGTCGACCTGAGCAAGATCACCTGGGTGCTGTCGGGTGACGAGCATGTGGCGGAATACAAGGCGCCATCCAACGTGGTCCCCATCGAGCCGGAAAAGAAAATGGCGGACATGCTGATCTCGGGCGACCTGGCTGCGGCCATCGGCATCGAGGTCGACCATCCGGATATCAAGCCGCTCATCGCCAATGCCGAGGAGGCCGGATTAAAGGCGCTGCGCGAGCGCGGCCATTATCCGATCAATCATCTGGTCGTGATCAAGGACGAGTTGATCGAGAAATATCCCGAGCTTGCCGCCGATGTGTTCAACGCCTTCGCGGAATCGAAGCGCCTCTACGTGGAGAAACTCAAGGCTGGCAAGATCGAGAAGATGACCGAGGCGGACGAGACCGCGAAACGGGTCATGGAAATTACCGGCGGCGATCCGCTGCCTTATGGCATCGGGCCGAACCGCAAGGTCCTCGAAGAGCTTATTGGGCACGCGCTGAAACAGGGCATCATCACCAAGCCGGTCACCGTGGAGGAGTTGTTCGTATCCAGCACGCATAAGTTGGTCGGATGAGGCAACAAGCACGTCGTCATGGCCGGACTTGTTCCGGCCATCCACGTCTGCTTCGTGGTAAAGAAAGGAAGACGTGGATGCCCGCGACAGGCACGGGCATGACGCGTAAAATGCGGCAGCTTGCCGGCTCCGCGCCGCGTTATTGAAGCATTTGTTGCGAACCAGAGACCATCCTCCATGATCATCGACATTCACGGCCATTACACCACCGAACCGCCGGCGCTGTTTGCCTTCCGCGACAAGCAGCTTGCCGGCCTGGCCGACGCCTCGCGCAAGCCGACCACGACCGACCTCGGCGTCAGCGACGAAGTCCTGATCAAGAGCGTCGAGCCGCAGCTTAAGTTCCAGAACGACCGCGGCAGCGATCTCACCATCTTCTCGCCCCGCGCGGGCGGCATGGCGCATCACGTCGGCTCCGAAGCGATCAGCAAGGAATGGAGCCGCGTCTCAAACGACCTGATCCATCGCATCTGCACGCTGCTGCCGGATAATTTCGTTGCGGTTGGGCAGCTACCGCAGTTTCCCGGCGTATCGCCGAAAAACTGCATCCCCGAGCTTGAGCGCCTCGTCGAACTCGGCTTCGTTGGCGTCAATCTCAATCCCGATCCGGCGGGCGGTTACTGGACCGATCCGCCGATGATCGACAAATACTGGTATCCGCTTTACGAAAAGCTTGTCGAGCTCGATATGCCGGCGATGATCCACGTCTCCTCGTCCTGCAATCCGAACTTCCACCATACCGGCGCGCATTACATCAACGGCGACACCTCGGTGTTCATGCAGTTGATCCAGGGCAACCTGTTCAAGGATTTCCCGACCCTGAGATTCGTGATTCCGCATGGCGGCGGCGCGGTGCCATATCACTGGGGCCGCTATCGCGGCATCGCGCAGGATATGAAAAGGCCAGTGCTCACCGAATATCTCTTGAAGAACGTCTTCTTCGACACCTGCGTCTATCATCTGCCCGGCATCGAATTGCTCACCAAGGTCATTCCTATCGACAACATCCTGTTCGCCTCGGAAATGGTGGGAGCGGTAAAAGGCATCGATCCGAACACCGGAAACTATTACGACGACACCAAGAAATATGTGGATCAGGTGAAGACGCTGAGTGAGGCCGACCGCTACAAGATATTCGAGGGCAATGCGCGGCGGGTCTATCCACGTCTCGACAAGCTCTTGGAGAAGCGCGGCAAGGCCGGCAAGAAAGCTTGATCGCAAGTTTGATCGTTTAAGTCTCAAGGAGATTGAATTGTCCACCCTTCCCCGCCTCAATGGCTTCATTCGCGCTTTCGAATCCGGCCAATGCGCTTTCTCGCTGTTTGCGCCCTGCAACATCGAAACTGCGATCGAACTGCAAGCGTCGAAATACGACGGCATCATTTTCGAAGGCGAGCACCGGCCCTGGGACATCCAGGCGCTGCGCGACACGCTGCAATATCTGATCAATCGCGGCCAGATCGCGAAGTCAGGCTCGGTGGCTCCGGCGATCACGCCGACTGCGCGCATTCCCGCCAACGGCGTGGAGAAGAACCAATTCCTCGCCAAACAGGCGCTCGACATCGGCTGTTACGGCGTCGTCTGGCCGCATATCTCAACGGTGGAGGAAGCCTATAACGCAGTCGCCGCCTGCCGCTATCCGCGGCTGAAGGACAAGCCGCTCTATGAGCCGGCCGGAATCCGCGGCGACGGTCCGATGATCGCGGCGCGCTACTGGGGCCTCACTCAGGAAGAATATTACAGCCGCGCCGACGTTTGGCCGCTGGCGCCGCAGGGCGAAATTCTGGTGGTGATCCAGATCGAGGACACGCTCGGCATCAAGAACCTGCCCGATATGCTCAAGAACGTGCCCGGCATTGGCGTGGTGATGATCGGCGAAGGCGACTTGAGCCAGGAGCTCGGCATCCCGCGCCAGACCGAGCACAAGATCATGATGGAGGCGAAGGCCGAGGTGCTTTCCATTTGCAAACAGCACAACGTCATCGCAGCGCATCCCCATGTGGAAGCTTTCAACGCGGAGCAGGTCATCGCCGAAGGCTGGCGCTATCTCTGCTGCGGCGCGCCGCGCAGCTTCGCCACCCTGGAAAAGGCGCGGGGGCTAGCGGGTCGGAAGTGACGCAGCCCGGCGGCTTGCCCGCAACGAACCCGTATGCCTAATCTGGCGACTGAATTCTCGCGATAATCACGGAAGATGAGATGCTCAGAAAAGAACAGAACGACTTGCTGACGCAGACCGGCCCCGGCGCGCCGATGGGCCAGCTTTTCCGCAGCTATTGGCTTCCCGCCCTGCTGGCGGAGGAACTGCCGGAGAATGAATGCCCGCCGGTGCGGGTGAAGATCCTCTCCGAGCGGCTTTTGGCCTTCCGCGATACCGACGGAAACTATGGCCTGATCGATGAGTTCTGCGCCCATCGCGGCGTCTCGCTGTGGTTCGGCCGCAATGAGGAAGGCGGCTTGCGCTGCCCCTATCACGGCTGGAAATACGACCACACCGGGCAGTGCATCGACGTTCCCTCGGAGCCGGCGGAAAGCGGTTTCTGCCAGAAGATCAAGTTGAAATCCTATCCGATGGTGAAGCGCGGCCACGTGCTGTGGACTTATATGGGCCCGCCGGAGAAACAGCCGCCGTTGCCAGAATGGGAATTCGCCACCGTTCCTTCGGACCAAAGCTTCGTCTCCAAGCGCATTCAGGAAAGCAACTGGCTGCAGGCCATGGAAGGCGGCATCGACTCAAGCCACGTTTCCTTCCTGCATCGTGGCGACCTCGGCTCCGACCCGCTGTTCAAGGGCGCCAAGGGCAATGAATATAATCTGTCGGACACGCGGCCGCATTTCGAGGTCGTGGAACAGCCGGGCGGGCTTTACATCGGCGCCCGCCGCAACGCCGAGAACGGCAACTATTATTGGCGCATCACGCCCTGGGTGATGCCGACCTTCACCATGATCCCGCCGCGTGGCGATCACCCGATTCACGGCCATTTCTGGATTCCCACCGACGACGAGAATTGCTGGGCCTGGACCTACGACTTCCATCCGGTGCGGCCGCTGAGCGCGCGCGAAATGGAAGCCTTGAAGGATGGCGCCGGCGTGCATTGCAAATATGTGCCGGGCACGTTCCGGCCGCTCGCCAACAAAGACAACGACTACATGATGGACCGCGCCGCGCAGAAGGCGGGGATTTCCTACAGCGGCATTCCGGGTTTCGCGATTCAGGACGGCGCGGTGCAGGAAAGCATGGGGCCGATCTGCGACCGCACCAAGGAGAACCTCGTCTCCACCGACAACGGCATCATCATGGCGCGGCATCGCTTGATGCGGTCAGTGAAGGCGCTGACTGACAAGGGCATTACGCCGCCTGGCGTCGATCCTGTCCATCACAAGGTGCGTTCGGTCTCCGTGGTATTGTCGCCGGATCAAGCGTTCAAAGAGGGCGCGAAGGAAGCGCTCATCGCACGCGCTGGCGTCGCGCAGACGACGGTGTGAACACGTCATAAGTTTTTAATTGTCATTCCGGGCGCCACGAAGTGGCGAACCCGGAATCCATACTCGCGAATGGTGGTTATGGATTCCGGGTTCCTCGCTACGCTCGGCCCCGGAATGACGTAGGATCTTGCCCATGCCCGATTTCATCCCCACCCATCGCCTCACGCATGAAGCCAGCATGAAAATGCTGGCCGCCGGCGTCGCCAAGGCCGACGAACTCGGCTGCAAGGTGAGCCTCGCGGTGGTGGACGCAAGCTGCCGGATGATTGCGTTTTTGATGATGGACGGCGCCAAGCACTTCGCCAACATCACCACGCAGCGCAAAGCCATAACTTCCGCGTCGCAGAAACAGCCGACCGGCTACGCGCCGGAGGAAAAGGCGCTCAGCATGGTGGTGCGCATGGGCGACTTCACCAACGTGCCGGGCGGATTTCCGATTATTGTTGATGGCCAGGTGATCGGCGCCGTGGCCGCGGGCGGCGCGCAAATCGAAGAGGACGTGTTGGTGGCGAAAGCGGCGCTAGCAGCGCTCGATTTGCCCGCGCGCTAAATTTCCTCGTCACGCCCGCGCTGTCGCGGCATCTCGCTTAGGAGAGCAGCGCGTCCCTGATCGGGATGGCCGGAATAAATCCGGCCATGACGAATAAAGTACTTCACCGCTCACTTCTGCTGCGCCACGGCCTTTTTGTATTTCTCCACAATGTCGGGCGGGGTCGCCACCAGGTTTCTCACCAATTGTTGCAGCCTCTCGCCGGGGATCGGGCTGATCTCAAGTTGCGCCTTTTCCACATCGGCCAAGAATTCCGGATCCTTCACCATCGCCATCAGCGCCTGGCGCAATAGCGCCACCCGATCGGCCGGCACACCCGCCGGCGCAATCAGCGAGCGGCCGATGGTTTCCGTGGTGACCATCACCGAGATGATTTTCCGCTGCTCGTCGGTCTTGGCGTATTCGAGCAGCGTCGGCACGTCCTTCATTTCCGCATCGCGCGCTTCCGTCATCTGGAACACGAAGTTGAGCTTGTTGTCGCGAATCCAGTCGGCATTCTGAAAGCGGTAGGCAATGTAGGTATTGGCGCCGCGGCCCTGCACCTCGCCACGCTCCATGGCGATGTTGACCTCGGCGCCGCCGATATAGCCGGTGATGACCTTGAATTTGGTGCCGAACAGATTGTTGGCCATCAGCGGATACATTTCCTGGGTGGTGCCAGGCGTGGTGGCGCCGATCAGGCTTTCTTTCTTTTGCGCATCCTCGATCGTCCTGATCCCCGACGTGTGCCAAGTGGCGAGTACGTTGGCCGGACTCGACACCGCGCCGATCCAGTTGAACTCGGCGGAATTAAACTTGACCCGATCCGGTTCGAGCAGTTGCGTCAGCGGCACGGTGTTGAGCGGCGCCCCGAGCTGCGTGCCGTCCTTCGCCGCGATCTCGTAGATGAAATTCGCCATCACGCCCGAATTGGCGCCGGGCATGTTGCGCACGATGAGCGCCGGATTGCCGGGAATGTGCCGGCCGATATGGCGCGCCACCATGCGCGCGTAGAGATCGTAGCTGCCGCCTGCCGCCGAGCCGACGTTGATGATGATGGTCTTACCGGCGAAAAAATCCTCCGCTATCGCGGCGGGCGATGCGACGGCGGCGGCAAGTCCAAACATCGTTGCAAGGTGGAGGCGGGCGCGCAGCGGCATGGGTTTCTCCTGGGCGTTTCGTGGCGGAAGTTAGCATGAGATGAGGCGCTTCGCTTTCTTCCCTCCCCCTTGTGGGAGAGGGGAGCAGCCAACGCTCCGCCGGCCCTGTTGTTGGCGGCGCGGGCGCGCCGGTCTCCTCTTTTGCTCCCCAAAACGAGGGGGAGCGGAGCGCCGAGAAGGCGCTTTAACAAAGGTCCGCGCTGTGGGCGCGGCACGCACCTTGCGATCGGTGCGTCTCGCCTCTCGGCGCTCCACTGCGGCGTCTTCCTTACTGCGCCGGTCCGCGCTCACTGGGGTACGGCCGTCTGAGGCCTGCCAAGCTGCGTGCTCCCGCGCTCGGGTCCTAGTGCCCGAGGGTCGGAGTCCGGCGCCGCCCGAGCGCATGGGTTTGCGTTAAACCAATGCCCGCAGGCGCCGCACCCGGCTCCACCAACTAGCGCCCCTAGAAGGCGCCCCTCGACGAGCCAGGCAGGTGCAGGATTATATACCTTAGGAATATTGTCAAGATAATTCTGTAGTGGCTCAGTTTGAGATTGAGCTGGAATCTCCCCGGTCCATAGTCTCAGCAACAACGCCAGCCCACAAAGTAACTACGTAGATTATGAGCCTACTCCGCGCTTTACGAGCTTCGAGCGTTCTATCTCTCTGCTCGGGGAATTTTTCTACAATGGTGCTGTAAGCATGTGCTGCAGCATCCTTATCGAGCTTAGTAAATGTGCTGTAAATTGTGTTTACACGCTCTTCTGTAATTGTTGTGCCGAGTTGATGTGCAAAATCATTTCGCAATTTGCCAATCGCCTTCAGGGGTCTTTTGAGGCTAGACCTAAGACCGCAAGCTAACGCAAGTCGAACGCGGCCTGAATATTCCATTCGACCGAGTTCTTCGTGGTTGGGTAGGCATATCTTTATAAACTGGTTCAGTTCGTACTCGATGTGAATGTGAGCTCGAACTACAAGGCCAAGATCATCTTCACTGCGAAGATGTCTTATAAATTCGTCTGTTATAGCAACATGGTTCAATTGGTCGATTCCCAGCCGTAGGGTGGATTAGGCGCAAGCCGTAATCCGCCGGTTGTCTCTCTCACGGCGTAATACGCTTCGCTATTGCGCCTACGGTTTCGCCTGCGCCAAAAACTCCAAAATCCTTCCCGCCGCTGTGCCTTCCGTTTGCTCCGCCACCGGCACGTCCCAATATTCGGACTTCGGCAGGCATTCTTCCAGATAGCGCGCGGCCGAGGTGGCGTGGGTGGCGTCGCGGCCGGGAACGACGAGCGCGGGAATATCGACCCGCAACAAATCCTCCGGCTCGGCGCCGGGCGCGGTATCGCGGTCGAACAGGCTCTTGGCCATCCCGGCGACGGCGAGCTTGTAGGGCTCCACGCCCTGCTTGACGTAAGCTGCGGCGAAGGCGCGGTCGTGCTTGAGCACGGAGGCCCAGGGCCCGCCGCGCGGATCGCGGCCGAACGGCAAGCCGTCCTTGGCGACGAGATCGGCCACCGCCTGCAAGCCGTTCTGCTGCACGAAGGCAAGATGCTCGGCGAAACGCTGGTGGCTGGAAATGCGGTATTTGGCGCCGCCCACCGGCCAATAGAGCACAAGGCTCAGCGCCCGCTCCGGATGCAAGACGCCGAAGGCCGCCACCGGGCAGCAGCCCATGCAGCCGCCCATGATATGCGCGCGCTCGATCTTCAGGTGGTCGAGCAGGCCTTTGCCCTGCGCGACGTAATGCGCCCAGGTGATGTGCTCGACGCGGCCGCCGGACTGGCCGCATTCGCGCCGGTCGAACAGGATGCAGGTGTAGTGCTTCGGCAGGTGGTCCATCATCTTGGTGCGGGCGTAGACGCCCTGCGTCGCCCACTTGTCCAGCGTGGCGTCGAAGCCGGCGGGCGAATACATCAACAGCGGCGGGCCGGAGCCGGTGACTTGGTAGTTGGTCACGATGCCGTCAAAGGTGGTGGTAGGCATGTCGTCCAATTTCCCTCATTGTCATTCCGGGGCGCGCTAAGCGCGAACCCGGAATCCAGAAACTGACTGAGTGCAGACCTCTGGATTCCGGATAGCCGCTTCGCGGCTTCCGGAATGACGTGTTACCCCTTGATCTGCTTCCCCGCGCGAACGTCGGCGATCAGCGCCTTGAAAGCGTCGAGCGACAGCTTGGCGGTGTTGACGTAGGTGTCCTGCTTGGAGTCGAGCCATTTCGCCGAGGAGCCGAGCGCGGTTTGCGCCAGCCGCACGCGGCCGTCGAGCCAGGGACCGCCGCCGAAACCGCCGATCACCGGAATCTTCACCGCCTTCACCACGGCGGGGCCGGCGATCGGGCCGGAATTGGTGAAGTCGAGCGCCACCGCGCCGGCGTCCTCCAGACGCTTGGCCTCGTCGACGAGCTTCGCGGTCATCTTCTCGGTCGCTTGCGAGCTTTCGGAATTCTGCGCGCCATAGGGCACGCCGTATTTCAGCGCGGTCTGCGGCGTGAGCCCGAACTGCGCGAAAACGGGAATACCGGCGCGGGTGATCGCTTTCACGACTTCAGGAAATTCGGCGGAGGCGTCGAGCTTGAGCATGTCGGCGCCGCCTTCCTTCACCAGCCGCACGGCGGCGCGCAAGGCGCTGTCGAGACCTTCCTGCAGCGGACCGAAAGGAATGTCGCAGCTCACCAACGCGCGCTTGGTGCCACGGCGCACGGCTTTGCAGAACACCAGGATTTCGTCGACGGTGACTTCCAGCGGCGTGGCATGGCCCAGCAGATTGGCGCCGACGGAGTCGCCAACCACGATCATGTCGACCCCGGCGCGGTCGGCGATCTGCGCTATCTGAAAATCCCAGGCGACCACGCCGGCGATCTTCTTGCCTTCGCGCTTCATCGCCTGCAGCGCGGGAATGGTGACTGGCTCGTTGGACTCCATGGTTTTCCTCTTCCCCTCGGCTTAGCCGACTGCGCGCGGCGTGGGATTCGCTAGTTGATCAAGACTGCTTCGCAATCGACCGGCTGTAGAACTGAAAGCCCGCATCCAATTCACCCACCCAAGAAATTCGACCGTGTTCCATAAGAATCAATTTATTGCACAGCTTCCGAATAAGTTCTTCAGAATGAGAGGCGAGGACCACCGCTCCCGCTTCCTTCGCAAATCGGTCCAGCCGTTCATTCGCCTTCAGAAAAAAGGCGGCGTCGCCGGCACCAATACCTTCGTCCAATAAAAGGATATCCGGCTTTATCGAAGTCGCCATCGCGAACGCCAGGCGAGCCTGCATTCCTTGAGAATATGTCCTGACAGGAAGGTCCAGGAATTCGCCGAGTTCCGTGAATTCCGCTATCTCGGCAGTCTTCCTACGTGCTTCCGCTCTGGACAAGCCAAGATAAAGCCCGCGCAAGATAATGTTCTCGTAGCCGGTGCCTTCTGGATCAATCCCAAGACTTACATCGAACATCGGCGTCACTTTGCCTTCGATTGTGACGACGCCCTGATTTGGCGTATAGATCCCTCCCAAAACACGCAGAAGCGTGGTCTTTCCCGCCCCGTTGTGCCCAATCAGACCGACGCGGTCGCCGTGGCTGATTTCCATTGAAACATTGTCGAGAGCATGAACGGTTATGTGATTGTGTTTATCCTTGCCGATGCGTCCGCCCGTTGTGGCGGACAGAACGAGGTTTTTCAATGAACGGCTACCGGCGCTGTAAATCGGGAACGTAACCGATACATTCTCGAGCTTGATGAAGGCCATCTGTCCTCACAGCCAATATGGAATTCGGCCGCGATAGCGAGCCAGAAACAACATGCCGACGATAACGTTAGCCAACGTAATTCCTACGGCAATCGTCCACATGGAAGAGGGCAATGAATGCCCGAGAAGCGGCTGACGCACGATTTCGACGAAATAGTAAAACGGATTGAGATCGAGAAAAAGGCTGCGGCTGCTGAGATGGTCAGGTGTCCAGAATATCGGCGTCATAAAGAACGCCAACTGCATGAGACTTGAAACGATTGGCGGTATATCGCGAAATCGGGCGCCTAATCCTCCCAGCAGGATGCCGAACGCGGCTGTGTTTATCACGATCAGCAACAAGCCTACGATGGCCAGAAGCAAATCCGCCTTTAGCTCAAGGCCAAATATTATAAAGACAGCTACATAGATTACGAAGTTGTGGGCGAAAATTAGAAAATTTCTCCATATCAGCTGATACACATAAATACTGAGCGGCGCTCTCATTTGCAGGATGGCGGCGGCGGATGAAATAAATACCTGGGTAGATTCCGTTAGCAGGAGGGAAATGAAGCTGAAAACAATAATGCCGGAGGCGATGTAGGGGAGATAGCTGCTGAGCTGTTGTCCAAACAATCCAGCATATAGGTAGCCGATTCCGGCAATCATAATGGCCATGCTAATGGTCAGCCAGAACGGTCCGACCACTGAGCGGCGATAACGCTGCCGAATGTCATGCCAGCCGAGCGTAAGCCAAAGCTCGTGGGCTTTGAGTCCTTCATAGAGATCTCCAGCCGCGCGTCTTAGTTCATGCGTCAATGATGGATGAGCAAACGTCACTTTGGTGGAGGTCACGCTCACGTGTTTGGGGTCCTGCTGGAAGGGCTATAAACCTGCGTTAATCAGGCTTAATTACGTAAGTTGCGGGTTCGATCCAGATAATCGTTTCCTTTAGGCTTTGCATTATGTACTGGCCTAATCGAGGCCGTTTTGCAAGGCGAGTGGCCGACATGGACCGCCGGACCGCGCCTGGTTCCCACATCGTGACGATGTCATGATGCGGGAACCCGCGCCGACCACTTCTGGCGCTTTTGCTTTTACATTGGAGGGAGAGCGTCCTAATTTAGCGGAAACATGGGCCCGACCATTCAAATTGTTATTGTCAATTGGAATGCTGGGCAGCTCTTGCGCCGCTGCCTGGCGTCTTTCGCCGCGGTATCCGGCGATACGCTCAAAATCGAGAATGTTGTCATCGTCGACAACGCTTCCACTGATGACTCGCTGGATGAACTCGACTGTTTTTCCGATACGTTGCCGATCAAAATCATCCGAAATGAGGAGAACAGAGGCTTCGCCGCGGCCTGCAATCAGGGGGCCGCAGGATCCTCGGCCGAATTCCTGCTGTTCCTAAATCCCGACGTTGAGCTGCGGCCCGGCTGTCTAGAACAGCCCGGCCGGTTTTTGGCTCACGCCACCAACCAATCCGTTGGCGTTGTCGGCATTCAACTCTTGGACGCCGAAGGCCTGGTGCTACGCAGTTGCGCGCGGCAGCCGGCGGTATGGTCGTTGCTCGGACATAGTTTAGCTTTGGATCGATTGATGCCTTCTATTTTCCCTCCGCACTTCCTGCTGGAATGGGATCACCGGGAGACTCGGCCGGTCGATCAGGTCATGGGCGCTTTTTATTTCGTCAGGCGCTCGCTATTCGATGCTCTCAGCGGGTTTGACGAGCGCTTTTTCGTTTATTTCGAAGACTTGGATTTCGCAGTACGGATGCGAAGACAAGGCTGGACAAGCGTCTATCTCGCGACTGCCCAAGTTTTCCATCTCGGCTGCGGAACGACGCGCAATATCAAGGCCCGCCGCCTGTTCTACTCCGCTAGAAGCCGCATTCTTTATAGTTTAAAGCATTTTGGAATCGCCGGAGCGACGGCCGTTGCCATGACGACCTTGTTGTTGGAGCCTCTCTTACGTTTGGCCGCAGCGTCGGCTTCTCTACGGTTTGCCGATGTTAAGGACGTAGCATGCGGGTTTGGGATGCTTTGGGCAGACTTTCCAAATATTATTTCAACTCATCGTCAATTCGCCAAATTACGACCTACTCATGTATAGAGTGCTGATACTCACGCGCTACGACCGGCAGGGCGCAAGCAGCCGCATTCGTTTTCTTCAGTTTTTGCCGGAGCTCGAAAAGGAGGGCTTCGAATTCGAAGTCGTTCCGCTTTTGGATGCGTCTTATTTGCGGGCGCTTTATGAACGCCGTCCAGTCAATTTCCTAGCAGTGGTGCGATCCTACTTCCGGAGATTGCGCGCGCTTTTGCACCGGGAACACTACGACTTAATTTGGCTGGAGAAGGAGGTGTTCCCGTGGCTGCCGGCGTGGATAGAAGCAGCGCTGTTGAAGGGCGTGCCGTATATCGCGGACTTGGATGACGCCTGGTTTCTTCGCTACGAGCAACACAAGCTGCCGCTAGTGCGCTTATTTCTCGGGACGAAAATCGACAAGATCATGCGGGGAGCGGCGGTTGTTATTGGGGGCAATGACTTTCTTGCGGAACGCGCGCGTCTCGCCGGCGCCCGTCAAGTGGAGGTCATCCCGTCGACAATTGACCTGAGCCAATATTCACTGCCCAGCCCAACTTCCGAAGAAGAAACGAAACCCGATCATCCCGTTGTTGTCGGCTGGATAGGTACTCCAGTTACGGTTTTTTATTTGCAGTATATCGAGCCGGTGATCAGAACCATATTATCCGGCCGCAACGCTTGCCTGACTATTATTGGAGCTAACACGCCGGCCGCCTTCTCCCAGCTCCCTGTCAGGAGCGTTGTGTGGAGCGAGCTCTCGGAAACCGAAGAGCTTGGTGCGGTCGATATCGGTCTTATGCCGCTCAAAAATGATCCATGGGAACAAGGCAAATGTGCCTACAAGCTTCTGCAGTTCATGGCTGCCGGAAAGCCCGTTGTTGCCTCCTCGGTCGGAGCAAATATTAATGTGGTGAATGACAACGTGAGCGGATTTTTGGTGAACTCGATGGAGGAATGGACAGCCGCTTTGCAGCAATTGATTGCGAGCCCTTCCCTTCGCCGTCAGATGGGCGCCGAAGGACGGCAAATTGTCGAGAGGGAATATTCTATAAGCCGGGTTTTGCCCAAGCTTTCTTCCATTCTGCTCCATACGATTAACAAACGAAAGCCGAAGGTCCTTATTGTCACAAGGCGCATGGATATTGGAGGCACTGAAAGACACATTGTACGTATCCTTCCGGAGTTGCGGCTTCGCGGCATAGACGCTTCGCTGTTTGTGCTGGAGCGTGGAGGCAGACTGGAATCTGAGCTTGCGGCAAATACGATTGTGGGTCCGCGCGTGGCAGCGCAGAATCCATTGGCAACAATCGGCCGCGCATGGCGCCTCGTTCGCCATCTGCGCCAGCAATGCCCCGATATTATTCATTTCTTCCTTCCGGAACCGTATCTCATCGGCTCTTTCGCGGCGATGCTGGCGGGGCCAAAGGTCAGAGTCATGAGTCGCCGGTCGCTGGCAAAATACCAGCTCCGGCACCCCCTGCTGGCTAAGCTGGAATTCTGGATGCACCGTCGGACCACGGCGCTCCTCGGCAACTCCAACGCTGTCGTCAACGAGCTCATCCGCGAATGCGGCGATCCTTCGAAGGTCGGGCTGCTTTATAACGGCATTCAAATTTCGCCCTTGGCTGATGCGGAAGCGCGGGCCGCAACCCGGCATAATCTTGCACTTCCGTCCGAGTGCCTCGTTCTGATCGTCGTGGCCAATCTCATGGTCTACAAGGGCCATGAAGACCTTTTGCGGGCGCTGAGCGTTGCAAACTCGCAGATGGGGCCGAATTGGCGGCTGCTGGTCGTCGGGAGGGATGACGGAATAGGAGCCTCGCTTCGGAGAACAGCAGAGTCTCTAGGTTTGCAACGTTGCGTCATGTGGCTGGGAGAACGTACCGACGTCGAGCAGCTTTTCGACGCGGCGGATATAGCGGTGCTTCCCTCTCACGAGGAGGGATTCTCGAATAGCCTGATTGAAGCAATGAGCCGGGGGCTTCCGGTAGTGGCTACCGCTGTCGGGGGAAACTTGGATGCGATTGTTCCTGACGAGACGGGAATTCTTGTTGCCGCCAAGGCGCCGGAAGCGCTCGCGGAAGCCCTTGTGAAATTGGCCAATGACAAGGATTTACGTTTTAGGCTTGGTCAAGCCGCGCGACGCCGTGTTGAAGACCTATTTTCGCTCGAAAGCTGCGTACGCCGGTATCAAAATCTCTATCGTGGACGAAAACTGGGCTCGGTGCCTGTACAGAACATCATCGAGCCACAATAACTAAGTTCCAGAAATGTGAATCCGGCATGGTAAGCGTGGCGCTCGTTGATAAAGCTCGTGGGACGTGAGGCTGGCCTCGGTCGCTTGGCCGCAGGACAACTATCGCCTAGTCAGATTTGCACCACTCGCCGAGCCCCTCGAAGTTCGGTTTCAGCCAACTAAAAAAGGGAATGCGTCGTCAGAGCGTAGGGGTAATATGATCGCCTCGGGAAACGACGGCAATTTGTAACTTGGCTGCCATAGACGGCTGGAATTACGCTATGCGGTCATTCCTCACGGCTATTCCGATGTCTTCCGGGAATGGGTAGAGTATGCCACCCATGCCGATCACCCCCGTAATGCGCCCGAAACTTCCGTCTGCGACTCGGCTTTTGCCTTATTTGAGAGCCATCGATTCGTCGAGGATTTACAGCAATTTCGGACCCCTTGCGTTCTCGTTCGAGGAACAGCTAGCGCAACATTTTGGGCTGTCCAGTGGTACAATCACGACGGTCGCGAACGCGACCCTTGGGCTGACTTTGGCGCTCACCGCTCAGGGAGCCCGGCCGGGATCTCTTTGCGCAATACCCGCCTGGACCTTTGTGGCATCGGCCCACGCCGCAACAATGGCGGGGCTAATTCCCTATTTCATCGATGTGAATGCGGACACCTGGGCCCTGGATCCGGACGCGGTCGCGAATGCGATCGCCGAGGCACCGGCTGCAGTCGGAGCCGTCATGCCGGTGGCGCCCTTCGGGCGGCCGGTCGATGTAGCGGCATGGGACCGTTTCCAATCGCGCACCGGATTGCCGGTCGTGATCGACGCCGCAGCCGGCTTTGATGCCGTCATTCCCGGTGCGGTGCCAGCTGTGGTCAGTTTGCACGCCACGAAGGTGTTCGGCGTGGGCGAAGGTGGCTTCGTTATGAGTACTGACGATTCCCTCATTCTAGAGGTCCGCAACCGTTCTAATTTCGGATTCGCAGGAACGCGCGAAGCCGTAGTGCCAGGGGCCAACGCTAAGCTCAGCGAATATCACGCAGCAGTTGGCCTCGCGGCGCTCGACGAATGGATCGACGTTCGCAACGAGTGGATGGCGGTGGCACAAGCTTACCGCAAGGCGATGCCGGAATCGAACCAGCTGCGGTTTCAGGAGGACTTTGGTCAATCCTGGATCACCGCCACGTGCGTTCTCGAATTGATGGATTCTAGCGGAACTCGACTGCAAAATACGCTCGCGGAAGCAGGCATAGAGACGCGCCAATGGTGGGGCCCTGGAGCCCACATGCACGCGGCGACAGCGGCTTTTCCTCGGAGTGCACTCCCTGCCACTGCGACATTGGCCAATTCAACGATCGCGTTGCCTTTTTTTCGCGACCTTGAAGTAGCCGAGATTCAAAGAGTGGGGCAAAGTATCCTCGAGGCTATCGGCGCCTAGGCAGGTTCGTCCTGGTGCTATTTCATACGAAAGATATCTTCGAGTTGAGCGCGTTCGGGGAATTCCTTGGTAATCAATTCCTCCTGCGGCTTGTAAATATACGGATGTGGGAAGCCGCGATCGATGAACGTCTTTTCGTTGAGGTTGTTGTAGCGAAAGTGGCAAGACCATCGGATTGAATCCGTGATACTGGTGCCGGACTGGTGTGCCAGAAATGCAGAAAAGAAAAGGGCATCGCCCGCTTCTACTTCGATGGGCACCATGTCAGATATCTTCACCGGTTCTTCGATATGTCCATAACCATCAGTCATCTTCGATTGCAGTAATCCCCATCGATGGCTTCCGGGAATCACCTCGAGCGCCCCCAACGACTTGCCAATGTTAATCAGCGGTACCCAGACGACCATGGCGTCCAGGGATCCCTGCATGCTGCGCCAGTCCTGATGCGCGGTGAGCCGCCAATAGACCTCCTTTTTCGCGAGCCGGCGCGAGTTGAAGTAAAGAAGAGGTCGCGTGCTGATGTTTGGAAGATCGAGGCCCAATTGCCGGATCGCACGAATTATGCGCTCGTCCAAAGAGAGCCTGTGTAAAGAGACTAGATGCTGGGCTTGCTTGCCGCAATTGGTGAAGCTTTGCAGGTCGGTCTCGAAGAACTCGAACATCCCGCGCTCGAATTCCAGGTCGCTGACGTCGCGCGACGAAATGATACCGAGTCTCAGCATCTGCGCGATGAAGACTTGCTTCGCATCATCGCGGATGACATCCACCTCGTTTTGCTGGAAGAATCCTTTCACCAGCAGGTACCCGTTCTCTTTATACAGTTTTGCGTCAAGCATGCTTGCGCGCCCACAGGTTGCCATTGGTCCGTGTCATAGCTTTGGTCAAGGTGATCTCGTAATTCCGACTCCGCAAGAACTCGGCCAGGGCGCCGACATTACGCTGATCATTGTCGAGGTTGTGGTATTCTAGCCTGATTTCTTCGATCTGATCGAAATAGTGTGCAGGCGTGCTGTAAAGAATTTCGTATTCCGCGCCCTCGCAGTCCATCTTGACGAGGTCGACCCGCGGAAGCCGATTCGCATCGAGGATTTCCGCGAGTGTGGTGCAGGGCACGTGGACTTTGTGCGTGGCGCCGTCGCCATTTGGCGCCACTAACGTCGGGAAGAAGAAGTCCGTGCCATCGACAAAAAGTTCCCTCGCGCCGGTGTCGGAGCCGACGGCACAGTTGAAGCACTTGACCACGCCGCCCAGCTGATTAAGGCGGACATTTTCCTGCAACAGTTGATAGAAATCGGCCATTGGCTCGTAGGCGTAGATCCTGACGCCGCGTGCGGTTGTTGCGGCGTAAACCGAGAAGACACCGATGTTTGCGCCGAGGTCTAGCACGACGGCGTCATCGGCCACCACGCCATAGTCTTCGCGCAAAAAAATCTCAATGATGGGTACGTGATCGACCCCGCGGCCGATCTTAAGCTGCGCAGGATTGCGAAACGAATAAGGAGCATCGGGCACAAAACCAAGTGCGTAATTGTACATGAAGCGCGGCCAGCTCGCGAGTTTGCGGGCCACCAGCGGTGTGAGCTTCAAGCGGCGCGCCACCTTGCTAGGTGAGCGGAAACTCTTGACCATGTGACCTGCCAAACTTCGTCCCGGCGGAAATTTCCGAACCTCAACTGACCGCTCGGCCCCTCTTCAGTCAGCACGGCATAGCCGATGCCAACCCGCAGCCATTCCCGTTATAAAACATGTGTTTCACGCCGCCGCGCCGGACAACGATCGCCATCCGGCGCAGCCGCAGTTCAACGTTGACCGAAGCCCCCGTCTGCTGCAAGTACAGTACAACTGAGGCCACTTCCTCGCCAGCCGTTACCACTATACGGCAAGAGTTTGCTCCGGAAGCCATGCACGTTGATCGATACCGATTCGTGACAGAGCCGCCTGCCTTTCAGATGGCCCAGCGGTCGCCGCTGAGAGATCTCGCCTTCGACTATCGGCGAAAGACCCGCGATATCGCAGCTCTTCTCAAAAATGGAGCCGCTGTTGCGAGAGGATATTATGCGTTTGCAGATAAAGCGAGCAGGGCGATTTTTAAAGACCTGCTCGTATACCGGTATTTGACTCCACATTTGTCTCACGTCGCCAATAACGAGCAAATGTTCAATGCTCTTGAAGCCTTTATGCGAGACAACTTTTCTGCCGAGGTGCTGCCTACCGACATCAACATTCTCGGCGAGTCGATGGCGGTCTGGTCGGTCCATTACAACAACATTCCCGTACAGATCGTTACGACCAAATATGGGCTCTATTGGACATTGATATCTGACCAATATCATTTTCGCCGTGGCGACACCGTCATCGGACCGGCGGAAGGCGACGTGATTCTAGATTGCGGGTCTTTCGTAGGAGATACCGCGATCAAATTCGCTACATATACCGGAGTAACGGGCAAGATTTACAGTTTCGATCCCGTCAGAAGCCACGCAATGATTGCCAGAGAGAGCGTGGCCCGGAATCATCTTGATGACAGAATAGAGATATTTTCTTGCGGAGTTTCAAGGACGAGTAAACCGAGCGCTTCTGCTGCCATTGAGGATGTTTCCGGCCAAGCGGAAGAGACTCTAATCGCGTCACCGGGACGCCCGCTCAGCGTCACTGATGCCGCAATATCAATTGACGATTTCTGTCGCCTTAGGGGGCTCAATTCCGTCGACTATATCAAAATGGACATCGAGGGGTCAGAAGCAGAGGCCCTGGAAGGGGCTAGCGAGACCATTACAAGGTTCAAACCGAAATTAGCTGTCTGTCTTTACCACAAGCCTTCCGATCTTTGGACGATCCCCTACGAGTTGAAACTACGCTATCCTTTTTACAAAATGTATCTTGAACATTATTCGCTCCATGCAGAAGAAACGGTTATGTATGCAATTGCTTCAGAGGGCACCGACTCTCGAGGTCACTAGTCCAGATCGATCGTCCTCGACAAGTACGGCGTAGCCAAAACCGCTCTCACCGAAGCCATTTCCGTTGTAAAGCATGTGTTTCACGCCGCGGTGTTCATAAACGAATGGGTACTCGATCATAACCGAGTCCCAGCCCTCCTCTGCACGGTCGATACCGACCCGGTCGTCCATCCGTTCCCAGCGAGTGCCATCTGCCGACTCGGCATAGCCGATACGGTAGCTTTGTGCCTTATCCGTCCGGTAGTTGACGCTGCCGCGGAAGCAGTACCACATCCGATAGATGCCCCTTTCCTTGATGACGCAGGGACGTGCGTTGGCTTCACCGTCGAACAAATAGCGGAGGCAGGTGAGGTTGGGCCTAGCCCACTCGCGGCCATCTGCCGACTCGGCGTACTTGACCTGGTATACGGGCTCCGGCTTCCCGTTCACCTCGAGAAAGCTCGTCACCGAGGCATACCAGAGCTTCCATTTTCCTTCGTCAATCATGGCGAAGGGAGAGGCGCAAAAGTACGGCTCAAGACTTGTACGGTCAACGATCGGTCCTTCGAACACGCGCTCGAAGGTCAATCCGCCGTCGATACTTACAGCGAGCCCGATGGAGTTGCGGTAGGGCACCGTTACGCCGCGATTCCAACCGATATAGAAAAGATATTTTTTGCCGTCGTGGTTGACGATACAGGACGGCATGGCGCCGCTGTCGTCGAAAGCACCGAGCTGCCCCAAAGAGAGCACCGGCCGGTCGTGAACGTAGAGTAGGCGGGCGGGATTGTCGGCTTCAACTTCGATGAAGGTCGTTACCGTTCGCTCTTCCCGATCGCGCGGCCCGAAATAGATTCTCAAAACATTGTCGTCGACCTTTTCCGCGATCGGGACGCAGGCGTGATGCAACATCCACGGGTAATTATTGTCTGTCTTGAAAATCAGCCCTTTCTTCTCCCACCGCATTAAGACCTTATCCTTTGGACTTGTACGAGAGGCTGCGCAATTGGTCGCTACGGATGCGTTCCGGCTCGATTGCTGGCGCCCGGTAAACCTCAAACTCTTTGGTATCTTTGGCGATGGTGACCCCCATACCCACCAATGTTTCCCGGGCAATGACGGCTTCGTCGCGAACCGTGGAATTCACACCGAAAAAGCAGTGCTCCTCGATTGTGCAACAACCGGAAATAACCACGTGGGACGTGATCATCACGTGATCTTTGATCGTGGTGTGATGGCCGATGTGGTTGCCGCTCCACATCACGACGTTATTCCCGATTTCGACGAAGGGCTGGATCGTGTTGTCTTCGAAGATGAAGCAATTTTGTCCGCACTTGAAATCCGGCCACGTGGTGGCTTTGGAGCTGACATAGCTGACGAGTTCGTAACCTCGTCGTCTTGCATCGTGGTATTTGTCGGCGCGGACGTGGTTCATTTTCTTGAAGCTGAGCGGGATAAACATTTGAAACCGATCCGGCGGATAATGCTTTTCTACCTCGTCGAACGACACGACCGGCAGTCCGCGAAAGGATTCGCGATCGAGGTAGTTGCGATCGAGCGTGAACGCGACGACCTCATGCGAAGAGTCATGAGTGAAATAGAAGTGAGCTAACTCCGCCCACTGGCTCGCCCCGAAAACAACGATTTTCGCCATTCTGCTTTCCCGCTGGCGCGGATTAAATCAGATTGAATCTGTTCTTAACACCCCAAATTCCGAGGCATGCACGATCGTTGTCTCTTGAAACGCGATGCCTATCGGCCTTCTGTGACGGCAGGAACAGCGCCCTCCTTCGCCAACAAAGTCAGTAGGCGCGCGGCCACCAAGGTGTGTCCAGCTGGGGTCCAGTGACTGCCCCAGGTGGGATATTTCTCAGCTTCGTCGAAGCGGGTATACGGAATTTTTTGCGAGCTCAGAAACGCTTCCAATGAGGGCTCCTGGCGTTGCAGGCCGACCAGGAACTTGGCGCCGTGTGCTTCCACGAGATCACGCATCATCGCAATTAACCGTTCAGTGGGGTCAGGCACCGACACGTGGTCGTTACTGATCGACGAATATGCAACGATCGTGAGACGAACAGTCGCGAAGTTTAATGCGAACCAGTTTTCATTGAAAAGTATTTGAGGCGATATCGGCACCGGCTGCCCCCGGAATTGCCACTGGCCCCCGACGTTGGTCAGGTAGGGCTTAAATGCAAAATACCGGTAGTTGGAACTATTGTCCTCGCGGTCATTGTCCACACAAAACATCAGGACGACCACGGTCGGTTCCACGCGCGGCCACAAACGCTGAAGCTGGAGATATTCCTGATCGGTGCCATAGCCGGTCACGCCGGCATTAAGGATCCGCACTGCTGGCAAGTTGCCACGGAGGCGGTCGCTGAACCGTTCCTCGGGTTCTACATCGAATCCCTCGGTAAAGGAATCGCCGAGAAAGAGAATGGTTGGCCCGGTGCCGGGAGCAAGTTCGGCATCGCGTAAGCCAAGGCTGTTGCTGCGCATGGAAACCGTACGCGTCACCGTGACCTGACGAGCGTTGTGGGGGGGCAGGCTCCAGCCGAGATCCGGATCGTGACGGAAACCCCATATTCTGTCGCTTGGCGGTAAGCGTATCATCGGCAGATCGAGCACCCGGAGTGCTATCTCCGCGATCACAAGTAATGCCAAAACGATGATGATTTGGATCGACACGACGTACGAAAAGCGCAGTTTACGGTCTCGCATACCGGATTCTGCCTTTGAAATTTCGCGTGTCATCGCATTTTCATGATAGCTGGTGTCGCCGCCGTGAGGCTTCCGCACTATCGTTGGACGGCAATATGTCGAGCTTTGCCGCATATTCTCATGATCGAAAACAAACCAAGATGCAATATTTCATCCGGAAACGTAAGCTCAAATGAGTTCACCCTTCCGATAGGCAGGAAAGTAGTCGTTTGCCGCTAGTCGTCGCTTTGCGAGCGCTTCGGCGTACCTTTTCTGGTTGAAAATGCGGCCGCAAAAGTAAGCAGTGCGTGTTTCCGTAGACCAGCCCCTTTTGAACAGTGTCAGGCCGTCCGTGGCCTGTCCATTTAGACCTGCTCCTCCGCCAAAGTTGATCCAGCCGGCCTTGCCGGCAAACGTCTTGAGCGCAAACCAGTGGAGCGCGTAAGGAGCCATTAATTCATAGCCACGTGGGTTACTGGCGGCAAGGTGGCTGTAGGCGACACCGCCTTGCAGATACCAAAGGTGCGCGCTCACGGTTTCTCCCTCATGGATCGCCCGGAGCATGAACGCGCCCGGCACGTTCAACTGCATCTCAAATGCACGTCGGGAAAAAGCCCTGATGCCCTTGAGCCGATGTCGTTCGGTGATCTGCGCGTAGAGGTTCAACCATTCTTCCAGGAATTGCGCCGGCTGATTGCATCGCTCAACATCAACAGCGCCAAGCGCGCGCTGTGAATAGTAACGATGATGCTTGGAGACGAATTCATCCGGCGGACGGCTTAGATCGGCAACGAAATGTTCTTTGAAGGGTAGGAGCTTATCTTTGAACCATCTTTGCAGGTCTTCACGGCGGTAGCCTCCAAATGGATCCGCAACCAATGAAATACACACGAGCTCGTCCGTAAGCTCATCAAGGTCGGCCTGAATCCCAGACCAGTCGGCACAGGCAAACAGCGGATAACAACCCATGGCGTCGCTGTAGGGAAGTTCGTCGATCGGGCGCTGCAGCATCCAGCCGCCGCTTCGCGGCAGAAGCCGTGGAGTGCCGAACTCCGCTAATGATTGGGCGTAGGTATAATGCTGGTATCCACTCATCTCGTGCGCTTTATCGGCCTCCACGACGGTCCTCAGCTGAGATGTTTGTTAGATTGTAAAAGACAAATTGCAATGGTATGCCGGACGACGATTTATGGTATCTCCTTAAGGTTCGTTGCATGCGCCCTGCCAGGATCGTGTTGGCTGTTAACGTCCTTGATAACGCCGACATTCTACATGAATATATCAGTTGGTATTTGTCGTTGGGTGTCGATTTTATACTTGCTTATGATTCCGGTTCGTCTGACGGAAGCCAAGATATTCTCGAGCAATTTGCCAAAAGAAAGCTCCTGAAATGGGAGCTGAATCGAAAAAAGAACATCAAGCACTACGATCCATCTGCCGAGCTCACGCGGCGTGCGCGAGATGAATATAACGCCGACTGGGTAATTTTATGCGATACCGACGAGTTTCTTTGCACACAAGAAAATAGCGTGAGAGGTCTCCTGGAGGAGGCAGAGAAACAAGATTTGACGGTATTGAACGTCGGCTGTTTCAATATGACGGGGCCGCCGCTGAAGCCGGGCGATAGCGCTCCGCAGAATTTTAACCTCCGGATCGACCGAACAGTCAAAGAGACCTACGAGCAACAGCTGTCAGGCAATCTACCAGTTCCGTATATTTTTATTGGGCATCCACCAAAAACTATCGTTCGCACCTCAAGTTTTGTCGAATACGGGCCGGGGGCGCATTCGGCTGCGAGTTCGGCGGGGAAAATCGGAGAAGCTTCGCAACTGCATTTCCTGCATTACCCCATCCGCGGATTCGACGCCTTCGATACTAAAGTTCGCAACTTCACGATTTGGCTGGACGAAAATAAGCACCTTGAGGCTTGGTGGGGCTGGCACTGGCGCCGCTGGATCCGCTTGAAGCAGGAAGGCCGGCTGCGGGAAGACTACGAAAACCAGTTCGTGACGCCCGCCCGCGCGCAGGAACTCATTCGCGACGGTGTTTTCTCGATCGATGAGACTGTTATGAATTGGGCAAAAAGAAATCAGAAGTGGACCGCTCGCTTCAGGCGACAAGTGCAAAAAATTATCCCCCCCCGCCTCTTTGTCTGAGACGAGGGGGCAAATGGCCTTGGATCGTTATCGGATCAGATTACTGCTGACCCGAGGGGTTGGTGTTCAAAGTACCAATCGGGGTTATCGTTCCGCCTGCGCCGTTGCTTGAGAACCGGTTGTTCGAGAATGAATTCACTGTTCCATTCACGCCCGTTCCGTTGAAGGCAACGTCGGTGTTGGACAGCCGGAGAGTCGCTCCGGCCGTCGTGAGGATGCCGGTGGCGTTGCTGCTCACCACGCTGTTGTCGACGTTTGCCTCGCTGCCGGCGCCTTCGATGTCGAGGCCGAAATTACTGCCCGAGAACACCGAGTTGTTGACCATGGCCTTGCCTCCGCCATTGACGGTCAACCCGGCGGCGCCGGAATTGTACACGCGCACATTGTTGATCGCAGCGTCGATCTTCGTACCCACAGGGGCAACCTGGATTCCCGAGCCGACTGTATGGCTGATGGACGTATTGGTTACGACCAACTTGCCGCCAGCAGTGCGCTCGTCAGAGATTCCCCTGCCGGTGAAGCCATCAATGACGGTGTTTTCCACGGTAACAATGCTGCCAGCAGGATTGCTAGACAGAATTCTAACGCCAATCGTTCCTGTCGCCGCGCCATTGATGTCGAGATTTACGAGACGCACTACCTTGCGAACGTCCCCAGCGGCGATGTTGACAATGACGCCCACCGTGCCGGCAGCAAGAATAGAACCGAAGCCGGAGCCGTACCCGCCGCCGTTAATCGTGATCGATTTGGTGATGGTGACGGTGCCGTAGCCGCCGGGGTCAAGGACGTCGATCTCGCCATTTACGGCCGTCTTCGAGATTGCGCCGGCAAATGTCTTGCATGGTGCCGTGCGGCTGCACGGATTGACGTCGTCGCCCACGCCCGAAACCCACGTACGCGTCGCCTGCGCTTGCGCCGGCGTCGCGTGAACTGCAACGAACAGTAAACCGAGCAGAGTCACTGGCAACATAAACTTACGCATGGCCGTCTCCTTTATCTTGGGTTGTAATGTTTTTGGCGAGAGAGCATTTTGCGATTGTTCGAAGCCTCCGATTCTCCCCCGACGAGGCTGTATAGCGCGCCGAAGGTAACGGGTTCGTGTCAGCATGGCTAGGATAAAATCGCAAATTTTCTCCATTGAGTTGCGTTCAACACGCGTAAGTTGATAATTAAAGTACCCGGAGGCTTGGTGTATTAGTCCGATAATTGAGAATAGAAGCAGTTTCGAACGATATCCGCGAACGAATCCGCGTGACATTCCATCGCTCACTAAGTGAAGAGTATGGGTATACTTGTCCGCTAACTCACTTGGTATTTAAAATAGCGGATTCGGCGGGAGCAAACGTCTCAGCAAGATGACTGCTCGGCGAAAAGGTCCGGTATACCGCCAGGTTGTCGATTGCAGAATTTCTTGAAGCCGCAGTTCGTAAGAGCATTTGTCGCTTTTGGCCACGAGCAATTCTTGTTGCAGCCGAGCAGCTACTCCAATGCGCTGACGTACCAGGGAGGCCTGTATCTGTAACTGCAAAGTGGCGGCACGAAGTTTTGCCTCTAGCTCATTTTTGACCGCGTCGGCACTGGAATGAGCGCGTGCCGCCTCGCCTTGAGCGGCGTGAAGCTTCTCCTCCAGGTCCTTCTTAAATGCGTCGGCACTGGAATATGCGCGTGCCACCTCATCTTGAGCGGCGTGAAGCTTCTCCTCCAGATTCTTCTTAAGCGCGGCTGCATTGGAATTTGCGCGTGCCACCTCGCCCTGGGCAGCGTGAAGTTTTGCCTCCAGGCCATCCGTGAGCGCACCAGCATTCGAAAGTTGCGCATTCAAATCAGCAAGCTGCCTTTTAGTCTGATCCAGCATCGCGCGGACCGCCTCAGCCTGCGCTTGTTCTCGCGCGGCATCCGACTGCACGGCCTGAATTTTTGCTTCTAATTCCGCCTTCAGCGCGTCGGTATCTGTGTTGGTCCTGGCCAACTCTGCCCGGACAGCCGCAAGTTCCCTCTCCAGCTCCGCGACCCGCCCTTTGGTTGCATCGACGTTGGCGGCGAGCGTCAACCCCGCGCGACGTTCGGCGACCGAAGTTCCAAGCCGGGCGAAGTAGCCACGGACGCGCTCATTTTCGGCATCAGTCTTTGTTGCAAACAGCGCCTTAAGTGGTCCGGTCAAGGGCTCGGTGCCTAGGTAGACAACACCAAGGCCGTGTGAGTGGAGGAACTCGAAATGCGGGTAGCGGGATGAGAGTTCCTCCCAAAACTGCCAAATACCGAAGCCGCGCTCCCGGACGTTACTGTCGTGGAACAGCGCGACCCCGCGGGAACTCACTTTCGGGAACCATGACTTGAAGTCCGCCGAAACGGCTTCGGCAGTGTGAAAACCGTCGATATGGAGCAGGTCGACGCTGCCGTCTGAGAAATATGGAAGTGCCTCTTCAAAGGAACTGCGAAGCAGGGTGGAAAAGGTCCCATATCGGCGATCGTGGTAGGCCCTGAACTCTTGGTAAATCTCATCTCCATAGTGACCGGCGTGTTCGTCGCCATACCAATGATCGACGCCAAAACACCGCGTATCGAGACCCAGCGTTTGCGCCGCTTGCAGAAAGGCGCAGTAGGAATTGCCGGTGTGGACGCCGAGTTCGACTATCATGCGCGGCTTGAGCGCGCCGACCAGCCACATGGCGAAGGGTACGTGCGCCAACCAGGCGGACGGCTCGACGAGACGTGCAGGATATTCTAGCTCAAGCCCACACCCATCCCCGGGGAGCGGAACATGATCGCGTTTTTCGCGTGCCGACATCACGAAAGTAGCCCTGGGTGCTTCGATATGGCGACTGAGAATTGAGCGCATATAACAGCAGCCGCCAAACCAGACGTAAGTTGCCGACTTCTCATATCCTCCAGTGCCCCAAAATATCCGATGCTGCAAACTTTAGCTATTGTAGGGGCAATAAGTGCCTTATTGAAGCGCAGGCGCAAAAAAATCCAAGCTCGAATAGTCAAAAATAGTTGCCATCGATTAGGGGGGTTCGGCATTTTCCTATCTAAGTGCTTGTGGGAGACCGACTTACCGCCGCAAATGAGAGAATATTGATATTCCCTGGCTGCGCAATGGCACGACCAGCCTAATTGGACCACTGTTTCCGCATGCCATTGAAATCCGTCTCCGGAGGGAAGCGCAGCCCCGGCGCGGACATTCCGCAATGGCCAGAACGAAAGGAATTCCACAGGGACGGCAACTGATCCGGCGCATGATATTTACGATAGTCGCACGCGTTCGAGTCGACCCGTTCGACAATTGACTCTGGCACGTCAGAAGCGCCCGCTGAATGGCCA
Organism: Alphaproteobacteria bacterium; assembly: GCA_034668785.1. GTDB lineage: Bacteria > Pseudomonadota > Alphaproteobacteria > Rhizobiales > Xanthobacteraceae > CANKHA01. Next base: position 24,825 of record JAXDOS010000150.1, on the reverse strand, counting down.
CTTTCCGAATGGTGCTCGTGCGGCCACTCAATTCTGACGAATCGAAGGGGAGCTTAGTTGAATTTTCTCTTACGAGCGCTGGTAGCCCTCCAGCATCGGCTCTATCATGCAAGGCGAAGTGACGCTTAGCGAGGGCTCGGCATGGATTTTCTGAATTCGATTACATCAGATGAAATGAGGTTAGCGCTTGAGGAGATCGCAACCGGCCGGGCCGACGTGCGAACAGCCTTATATATTGTCCCAACCGAGAAACGGGCGGAGTGGCTGCATTCAATCGGAGCGGGTTGTGAAGGCAGGTTGCGAAGTCTACTTCCCGCAATTCCACCTCTCGCTCTCCGATCGATTGTCGCTGCGCCCGAAGAGGAAGTATTCCTCTGGACCGGCGCGGTCGATGTCACTTATCTCATCGGCTTATATGAGATTCATGGTGACACATCGCTCCCATATCCGCGCCGCGTGCTCGATTTCGGCTGTGGATGCGGCAGGCTGACGCGATATCTCGGCCTATCGCAACGATACAGCACGATCGGAGCCGACGTGAACCCCGACCATATTGCCTGGTGTTTCGACCATCTCCCCAACGTCATATCGGTGTGCAACAGCACGCGTCCGCCCCTCGCGCTGCTGGATGGTTCAATCGATTTTGCCTATTCGCTATCGGTTTTTTCCCACCTTCCCGAACACGCGGCACGGGCCTGGCTCGATGATTTGGCCCGTGTCATCACTCCCGGTGGAATTCTTGTGATCACCACGCACGGTCCGACGGCTCTCGACATCATCAAGGCATCGAAGGCTCACCAAGAAATGTTCTGTCTCAACGCGACTTCGACGCAGGCGATCATTGATCGGCTGCGCACCGAGCGCCTGATTTTCGTTCCATACGAAAGCGCCGTTCTCGAAGCCGCGAAGGTCGGTGACGATTACGGAAACACCTTCATCGCTCCCGACAAGGCAGAGCCGCTGTGGTCTGATCTATTTGAGACGATAACCTTCCAGGCGGGCGGGTTGCGAGGTTGGCAGGATGCCTTCGTGCTCCGCCGAAGGAAGTCGTAATCGTGTAGGTGGAGGATGCGCGCGCACCGTCCTCAGCAAGGCATCTGTAACAGCGGTGCCGCGGAGAGGTCGCCGGTGGGGCATAAACCCATCCCGACGACTTCTGATTGCCTGTGATCTGTTTGCGCGACGGGTTACGACGAAGGCTTGCGCGACGCCGATGAGGCGCAACGCCATCACGGCAAGACCCGCTTGTTGCGATAGATCTGCAGATAGTCGCCGGAATCCGGCGACAGCTCAAATAGCGGATCTTTAGCCAAATATTCGGCCAGCGCACGAGAGTGAATATTTGCGAAATCGCCGGGCGACTGCTTTTCGGGCGCGACCGTCACCACGTAGGCTGGCGCCATCGCGATTATTTCGTCGAGCGCGCGCTGGAACTCTGGCACTGAGAAGCTCAAGCTTCTGTAGTTGCAGAAATATGCTAATGTTTCGCGTTGCTTGAACGAATAGAAGCTAGCGGAATTTGCGTTGAGCGGAGTGTAGTTCACCGCGATGACGGTCGCGTAATTTGCGGTATCCTTCCGGCAGGTGCTACGGACCGCATGCGTCAGGAGCGCCTTATCGACGCCCACGGCATCCACTGGCAACAGCCAGGGATGGACCGTGAGACCAAACGGATTGATGTTGTGCGCATAGGCATGGACAGCCACCGCATTCGCCGCCAGCCCAAGGACTGCAACTGCGGCGACCAGCCTGCTGCCGATCATGGAGAAGCTCCACCCGATCAGTGCGGCTACCACCGGCATGGCAGGAGCTAGAAACCGCGGATCTTCGTTCATCTGGAGCGAATAGGCGAGAATAACGACAACCAGCATTCCCGCTAAGGCGAGACCAAACAAGGTACCATTCTCGACGGCAGCCAGCGCCCACTGGGACGGCGAATGTAAGAACACTCTGACAAGAGCGGCGCCGATGGCGACAACGATCAGGACGCCGATGCAGATCGATACATAATTAATCGGCGACAAGGATAGATCCAGCCAGCTGATCCAGTAGTTCAACTTTTTGATAAGCTCGACCCGAGAGCCATAGTTGAGCGCCATCTCTCCGGTCGTCGCCCCGACGAAATGCTGAACCATGGATTCCCAGTTGAATGCGTACCAAGTCGCGGTCGCGGCTAAGAGCATGACAGCCATGGCAACCAATAAGATGTCGGCGATGCTGGTGCGCGACTTCGGCCGGCCCCGTGAAATGAAAAGCGCCACGGCGACATAGGTCAACACAGGCACCAAGAATACGATGCTTGATGACTTGGCGAGAAAACCAAGAGCTGTTGCCGACAAACACAATGCCAGTGTCCGCGTTAGCGATCGCCGCTCGGCACGCCAGGCCACGAAGATCGTGACCGCCACGGAAAATGCTTGGGCCATCTCGGTCAGATAGAGAAGCGAGAATGCAAGAAAGAGCGGGCTCCCCGCGCATGCAATGACCGCGGCCAGGCTTCCGATTCGACCAGCGCCGAGACGGCGCGCGAGGAGATAGACCAGGGCAAGTGTTGCGGCGGCGAGGAGGATTGTCAGCAGCGGCAGCGCAGATTCGGTGTCTCCGGTGATGTATCGCACCGGCAAGACACCCTGGCCGAGCCACACCAGCATTGGCGGCATCTGTCCAAGGGCGTTGGCCATCGTCTCCAACCACTCCGCCGGTCCGGTCTGAGCCGCATGCCACAGTTGAAGAGTCCAGTGACCATAATACGCCTGGTCATACGACCAAACCCTCTGGTCTCGTAGCACCCATACGCAACCCGACAGCACGAATGCAGCAATCGTGATGACAGGGATGCAGCCTCGCGGAAACCGCCAGCCAAGAATTTTATCGACGCCCATGACTGCCCCCTTACGACCACCACCCGCCAACATGTCGGCGCGCATGTCCAATTATCCGTAAAGCCGCGATCTCGCAAGAATTCGTGTTCTCAGGAATGGGGGTTTGGACGAGTTGGGTGACTGCGGGGAAGCAATTCAATCTAAAACGCGCTGGACTCATGCAAATAACGTGGCTTACAACGGTCAATATGAGCAAGGCGTCAGACGTTATCTATTACGAAGGGGCGGGCAAGATTGCGCTTCAGAGGCGCCTTGCACTCGTCGCCCGGAACCGCATCTATGCAAGGTTTGTCGCGGAGATGAAGCCGACGTCTTCTACAACAATCCTTGACATCGGTGCCTCCGATCACGACACCCGCGAGGCAAATATACTCGAGAAAAATTATCCGTATCCCGAGAACATCACTTGCGGGATCATCGGGGATGGATCGAGTATTTCGCGCGAGTATCCAAAGGTGAAAGTTGCCCAGCTTACGCCTGGCCAACCTCTGCCGTTTTCTGACAGACATTTCGACATCGCCTATTCCAACGCCGTCCTGGAGCATGTCGGAGGCCCCGATCAACGCCTGTTCTTTTTCTCCGAAGCAATGCGTGTAGCCCGTTCCATTTTTGTTATCGTCCCGAATGGGTGGTTCCCGATCGAGCATCACACCGGAATTCCATTACTGCATTACATACCGCAGCTTTTTCGAAAGGCGCTCGCTGGGACCGGATATCACCATTGGAGCAAGATCGAGAATTTGGATTTTGTCAGCAAGAATCAATTGGCCCGCGAATGGCCTCTGGGGTCTCGCCCCACCCTTCGATACGCCGGTTTGCCCCTAGGACCTTTTAGTTCCAACATTATTATTATTGCGCCCTCCCACCTCGGATGAGGCACGCGCCGATGGCGGCACCGTTAAGATATATTCGGCTCTGGAAACGCAGCCGATGGACCAAGGTGTCACTGTAATCCCCTTGATGCTTCGAGCATCCTTACTCTCGCTGTAAGTTCCTGAATAGCTTTGATCGCGTAGGCCAAAATTGCGCCATCATCAACCGAATAGAAGCCATCTGAGTCGAGGACAACTGCCTCCGGTATTACCGGAAGAACGTCTTGTCCAATGACATGCGTCCTCAAACGATCGGAAGGATCGCGCTCTTGGTTGAACCTAAATGAAACCGGCTGTATTCCAACTATCTTCTCGAGCGCTCCATCATTAAGCGGCACTATATCATGCTTAAGCCGCTCGTCGGATGTCGTTGTATTACTCAAGGCCCGTTGATTGCCCAAGGCATCGACCTTGAACCCGGGGGATATGAAGGCAGCGGTGGCAACCGTAGATTCCATCACAGCATAACCAACATCCCACAAACCAGGTGAGGCTCGCAGCATCACACCCGCGCTGCCGGTCGTGCCGCCCGTACCCCCATAACCAATATCGAAGCCGACCATCAGGTTTGTCGTAGGTTGGGCTGGGCTATATCTGTAATTAAATCCCGTGCTGTTGACCGTTTGGCTTTCACAGGCAATCGCGCCCATGTTGTTTCCAACGGTGGCTTCTGCTTGAACGAACGCACCAAAAGCCGCACGAGCATTGTTGGCCGCACTATCCGTGCGGGCCACGCCTACAAGAGCTGTGCAATCACTCTCGCCATCCGCAGCGGTGTACACATACGCTGCAACGCCAACTGGCATCCCGTCTCCGGGTGCGCCGCCCTGCCCACCATGCCCGATATTTTGTGCGTAGATGGCCGCATCACCTTGACCTAAACCTCCTGGAACAGCTTCTTCCCTAATCACAGCGAACGAAGAACCCACACTGCTTGTGATTGGAGTTGTGGAACTTCCATGAACGACTTTTGCTACAGCGGGGTAGTTGATAACGCCCGCAGAACCAGGACCTTCAATATGGAGAAGAGACTGCGGTATCGTCGTCCCAATGCCGACATGACCATTAGCGTTCATGGTTATTACAGTTGTGTCGGGTAGATTAGTTTCTGTATTTGCTAGTTTGAAATCAACACGACTTCTGGATGCCGCGTCCGTACCGTAACTGCCCAAGAGTATATCGAAAGCCCCGCCCCATTTAGTGCCGACATCCTGGGGTCTCGTAAATCTTTGGATGAGTCGCACATCATTTGTCGGCGTGGCGGGGGTTGGTAAATTGATGTGTAGCTGAGCGCTTGGTGCCCCGGTCCCGATGCCGACGTTGCCATTGCTACCGAGCATCGTAAGCGCATATTGTCCATTATAGAACTTGATGTCGCTCCCGTTTGTTGCCTGAAAAAGAGCAGCCAGATTGCCGGTATCCCAGCCGAACTCCACCATATTTGACGACACCGTGTTGGTGACCCTTATCTTCACATCATCGCCGGAAACCTCAAGCTTCCGAGCCGGGGTAGTTGTCCCAATGCCGACTTTGCCCGACAGCGAAAAATTAGTGTCGTTCCCGTTAACTGTCCAACCAGCCATGGCGAACTCCTCTTCAAGGCCGCAATCTGACATCACGCCGTGACTGCGTGCGACCGTGCATGGTGAGCGGATTAAAGTTCTGGGAATTTTCCTCCACGAACTCCTAGAGACGTTAGACCGCGCATACGTTTAAGTCACCTCTCCCATAAAAGATGGCAATGATGGAGTGATTGTGGCATCATGTTATTGAATTCGCGGCATTGCGTGTTCGCTCAATATATCTTTTTCAATGCGTGAGCGAAAGCTAGCTCACGCCCATGCGTGGAATTGCGCATGAAGGACCGACACCTAGCGCCCGCCCGTCGATCATCAACTTGTAACTTCTCGGGGCGCACCCTAAAAGGCCTCGTTCTGCAGGCGAAGGACTAGAGCTATATGCCAGGAAAGTCGATCGCTGGGTCTCCAAGCTCTTTTCGCTTGCTTTCCGCAACGTATTTCCGCCTCTTCATTATCGGCATGGGGTTTATTTATGTCCTCATGTACGTGCATACGCCTTTGGCGGTGAACTCCAGTTTCCCGCACGACGATACCTTATTCATGACAATTGGCCGCTATCTGGCAGAAGGCCGGTGGCTCGGGCCATACGACCAATTCACGCTAATGAAGGGACCCGGATATCCGGCGTTCCTCGCGCTCACCAATTGGCTCGGGATTTCGGTCTCGTTGTCGCATGCGCTGTTTCATTGCGGGGCGATCGCGTTCTTCGTCGCGATCGCGCATAAGTTCATGAAGTCATTTGTGCTGTCGGGCCTGCTCTTTGTCCTGCTGCTATGGCACCCCATTGCCATTGGTCCGTTTTTGCTGCGCATCATTCGCGAGTCTATCTATTATGGGCAGATTTTAGTCTTCGTAGGAGCGCTGGCGTGGGCCTGCTTGTCGGCGTCCGGCTGGCGTGAGCGTGCATTCTACGGTGCACTCAGTGGCGCCGTTTTCGGATGGTTTTGGCTTACGCGAGAGGACGGCGTCTGGATGGTGCCTGCGATCGCTATCCTGCTGACCGCCGGCGGGCTTCGGGCGACGCGTGAACGGACAGTTCGTGAGTTCGCCGGGGCGTGCCTAGTGTTCGTTGTTGTTTTTGCGGGCACACAGATCGCGTTTCGATCAGTCAATTGGTGGGTTTACGGAAAGTTCGTCAGCGTCGATTCTAAGGAAGCGAATTTTCAACGGGCCTTAGGGGCCATCAACAGCGTGCTCTCCGGAGGAAATCGCCTCTTCGTGCCGATTACGCGTACCGCCCGCGAGCGGGTCTATGAAGTGAGCCCGAGCTTCAAGTCCGTGGCTATCTATCTCGACGGAGACCTCGGTAAAGCCTACGACGGCATTAGCTGCCCGCTTCAGCCAACGAGTTGCGGCGATATCGGATCGAGTGTTTTCCTGTGGGCGCTGCGCGAGGCAGCGGCGGCGGCGGGTCAGTACACGTCCCCTGCCAAGGCTTCCGCATTCTTCGAGCGGGTCGCCGACGAAATTACCGGAGCGTGCAGCCGAGGCGACCTGGAATGCAATCCTCAATTTATCGCCGAAATCCCCCAGGTATACCGGGAGCAGTTTGCGCAAATTCCGCAAGGCTATCTCAAGGTACTCGACTTACTTGTCATGTTGCAGCCATCCATCCATCTGGATCCGAGTTCCGGTGATGAAGCACGTCTCGGGACACATCTTCGCTTCTTGAATTATCCGCCGCACACGGCCTCCGTCGATATTCCTTCGCGCGCGGCGAGCTACAGGTTCCTCGGCTGGTATTACAAATCGGGTCGTAGCTGGATGACAGTAGCAGTCGCTCCAGCCGCCGACCTGCGATTTGAACGCATCGACAGCCCCGACATCGCGTCCGGCTTTAAGGATCCGGAAGCGACACGCCAGCGATTTTCTATTTACACCCACTGCAGCGAAGACTGCATCTTGCGATTTGAGACCACAGAAGGCGATGTGGTTGAACGGAAGCTCGCAGATCTTCGAGCTCCCATTGGTTTCGATCTTGGCTCTGGACGGGTCAATTTTGACGTGACAGAGGTAGTGGCCGATCCCGGCAGCCAGGCTACATTGGCGGAAAACGCGGCCCAAGGCCTCCGTGAGGAGGCCGTCACCCACTACAGTTATGTCTTCATCCCGGTCCTTGCCTTAGGCATCATTGGTTTCTTCGTTTCGACCCTGTTTTATTGGCGAACGGCTATCTTCAATCCCTGCTACGTATTTGCTTTGGCGCTATGGGCCACGATCTTCGTGCGCATAACAATGTTGGTAATTGTCGAAGCCACGTGGATTCAGTCGATTTTTTCCGGACATTCGCCTTATTTGACGTCGCTCTATTTCCTGCTCGTCGCTGCCGCGGTTTTGTCGATTGCTGCCTGGAGCGGCCTTCGCTCGCCGTCGTCAGAAGACATGGGCACGCAAGATGTGCCGGGAACGATATTAGCGAAACCGGTGGCTTCTTGACGGTATTACCAATTGTGTCTAGATGCTAACTCCCCATTTCCAAAGAAAATTGCAAACAACTCCCGTGGAGGTGTAATATTGAAGAGTATTTCTCAAATAAACTCGTTGTAATCACCGGCGGCACTTCAGGCATCGGGCTGGCGCTTGCGCAGGAGCTTTTTCGCCGTGAAGCGAAAGTCGTTGTCCTTGCCGATCAGGTCGAGCGCCTGGAAGACGTCGCCAAGCAATTCGGGGGGCGGAACCCTCGCTTCGGCGCCTATGTTTGCGACATTGGAGTGCCTGCGGACGTCGCAGCGGCAAGCCGGCAGGTGATCGCCGACTACGGCCCGCCTGATATTCTAGTTAATAATGCCGGGTTCGCGACCTACCTAACTTTCGAGCAGGAATTCCCCGACGAGATGGAACGCCTGTACAACGTAAATTTCGGCGGCGCGTTGCGCGTCACCAAAGCGTTTCTCCAAGGAATGATTAAGCGGGGTAGTGGTCACATTGTTAACATTGCTTCGATCGCCGGGGCCATGACGATCACGCCGAATGCGGTGTATGGCGGCGCCAAGCACGGGATGATGGCGTGGTCGAAGTGCATTGCAATCGAGCTAGCGCGCTTCGGTGTGAATGTTCACGTCGTCTGCCCTGGCCGGGTGGAAACCAGCTTCTTCGATCACGAAACTTTCCGGATGCGCGCGCATCGGAAGGAAACGGAATTGACAATTCCAATTGAGGAAGTCGTGCAGGCCATAATTGATACGATCTTACACAATAAAGCGGTCCGTTTCGTGCCCCGATATTATGGACTTCTGGCCTGGGCGCTTCACGCATTTGGTCCTCTTGTACAAGGTCCCATGGATCGGCTATTGCGTGCACGTATAGAAGATTTGTACCGGAACAGAGACAAGCAATGATCTCCGCGAAAGCCGTATTGGCGCCGACAAACGGCCGTCCCGCTCAGTTCTATTGTAGCAAGGGTGGGGCAGAATATTATATTGAGCCCACGTCAGGCACGATCTTCCAATCCAAGATGCCCGCTGTGACTGACATGAGCCAATATGCTGAGACGGAATATTCGGCGGGCGTCTATAAAGAATATGCCAAGTCTCGGGATCTGAAGATTGCTACCGCCCTGCCGCGGCTTGCTGCGATCAAGACGCTCGCTCCCGGCAAGCGGCTGCTCGATGTCGGATGCGCCACCGGATTCTTTCTCGAAGCCGCCGTCGAGCAGGGTTATGAGGCCAGCGGCGTTGAATTTTCAACCGTTGCCATTTCGTTGGCTCGTCCTGACATTCGAGAAAGAATCACCTGCGGGGACGTAAATACGTTGCTTGGACAGGATGTAGCAAAGTTCGATGTCGTAACGGCGTTTGACATCATCGAGCACGTGCAGGATCCGGTGAAGTTCGTGGAAGATATCCGCAACGCCCTCGTACCCGGAGGGGTGCTCGCATTAAGCACGCCCGACACCGGCCATTTTTTGCGCTACTTGATGAGATCGAAATGGCCGATGCTTCAACCAATGCAGCACACCGTTTTGTTCTCGCGGCGGGCTATTGAGGACCTATTGAAACGCTGCGGCTTCGTCGACGTGAAAGTGGAAACCGCCCACAAATTCCTGACACTGGATTATTTGAGCGATCAGCTCGCCGCGACGAACCCATTCTTGCAACGGGGTTATCAAGCGCTTCGGTGGCTTGTGCCGTCGCCTCTGCGCCGCAAGCCGATCGCCGTAAATATCGGCGAATTCGTGGCCTATGCCCGGAAGCCGAATTGACTTGCCGACGACAGACATTCAGACATAACGGCGTCTTAGTCTGAGGGCGGGAGCAACGGTGCAAGATGAGCCAACCGCTACGATTGGTACCGCAGGCAGCCCAACCGATCGAGTTCTCCTGCCCACTGTGCTTGAGCACCCACGCAGCTTATGTCTTTGGGAACCCTCAATTTCGTATCTATCAATGCGGCGGGTGCGCGCTGACATTCAGCAAGCGGCGGGGTCTCGCCGCAACCGAGATCGGCTCCGGCATTGCCGAGGCCGGCCGCAAGCCTGCTCGCAGCGAGGGACAGCATACGAATTTGGCGGCTGCTCTCAAAGCCACGACATTTAGCGGTCCTGTTCTCGTCATTGCAGAATCCGCTAACAGCATCATTCCGTTGGTGGAGCGAAGGGGTACCGCGATCGGCCGGATTGTAGGCCACGACGACTTCGGGCCGGCCGATTGGGGTGGGACGTTCAACGGCGCCATCGTGTCGGAAACGTTGATGCAAGTCTCGGATCCGCAGGCGGCACTGCTGAAGATTCGCCGTCACCTAACAGAGCAAGCCCCACTCATCTTAAGCATGCCGTTGCTCGATGGCACGCAGGCGCGTCTGATGGGCCGCAATTGGCATGAGTGGCAATCTTCGAATCTCTGGTACTTCACCCGGGAAACCTTAAGCCTTTTTCTGCTGTCCGCCGGATTCGAGCACGTCTGGTTTCAGGCTGAGCGGCGCCGTTATTCCCTCGACAATCTGGTGGAGCGGTCGGAACTCGGTAAGGAGTCGTTGTGGCTTGGGGCCGCCAAGACGCTGCATCTGATGTCCCCTCGAAATGTCCGCAGCCGTGAATTTCCGCTGCCCTCCGGAACATCGATTGTGACGGCGCATGCCAAGTCGAAGCGGCCCGAAAACGTCGTGTCGATTATCGTTCCGGTCTACAATGAGGCGACAACGTTTCAGGTCATGATGGATGCTCTTCTTGCCAAGCAACTGCCTGGCATGCGCAAGGAGATCGTCGTCGTCGAGAGCAATTCAACCGATGGCAGCAGGGAGATCGTGCAGCGCTATGCCGGCTATCCGGATGTGCGAATAGTGCTGCAAGCAAAACCTCAAGGCAAAGGCAACGCCGTGCGCGAGGGGCTCAAGGTCGCCACCGGCGACATCCTCATGATCCAGGATGCCGACCTCGAATACGACCTGGACGACTATGATGGCCTGCTGATGCCCATTGTATCCTGGCAATCGATGTTCATCCTCGGCTCGCGCCATCAGGGCGGCTGGAAGATGAGGAAATTCAACGATGCTCCGCTGACTGCTGCGATGTTCAATTTGGGGCATTGGTTCTTCAAGTCGCTCATCAACTTCTTATTGCGGACGCGTATGAGTGACCCCTTCACAATGTTCAAGGTGTTCCGCCGCGACGCGCTGTTCGGGCTCGAGCTGGTGTGCAATCGGTTCGATCTCGACATCGAGCTGGTTATGAAGCTGGTGCGCAAGGGATATGTTCCGGTGGAGTTGCCGGTCAATTATGTGGCGCGTTCCTTTGCGGAAGGAAAGAAAGTCAGTGTGAGCAAGGACGGCCTCACCTGGGTCTGGACCATCCTGAAGTTGCGCTTCTCGGCGATCGGGACCGGACGGGCCTGATGCAACGAACCGATGCGCAAGCATCTCGGCAGCGACGCGCGCGCCTGCCATACCAGGCACTCTCGGTGATAATAAGTGGCCTGATCATTGCTGCTGGCTTGGCCATCATGTACCGTCGGCTCGATTGGCAAGCGATGGTCGCTGTCTGGGAGAAGTTGGACTCTCGATGGCTGCCGTTAGCGCTGCTCGCGCCTTGGATGCAATATCCCATCAATTCGTTCCGGCTTCATCAGGTCATCCGCCGGGTAAGCGGCAAGTTGCCGTCGGCTGTGCCGAGCTGGAAATTGATTTTCAAGATGACCTGCAGCTCAGGCTTCATTGCGTCGGCCGCGCCCATCGGTCTCACTGGCGATGTGGCCAAAATCGCCGCTTTGCGCTTGTTCGGAAACCTCTCTATCACCAATGCGACGCGTTACACGCTGTTTGATCGCGTGGTGGGCGTGCAATGGATAAGCATCTTTGGCCTCGCCGCACTGCCAATACAAGCGTCCGCCGGAGTTGGAGGCGACATCATCGTCCCGCAGGCCGCCTTGTTCGGCGGCTTGCTCGCGGCGGTTGCCTGTTTGCTTGCGGTTCCTCGAATTCTCCTCTTGGTGCCGTTTGATCTTTTCACCAGATTAGCCCGACTATTCACGAACTACCAATCCCTCTTGCGCTTGTGGCCATCGACGATCCAGATGTTGATCGGCATCCTGAACTTATTCTCTGCCTGGGCGACGCTTTATTTGTTGTTGCTGGCCACCGGGCTCGATACAAATCTGTGGCTTGTCGCCGCCTTCATTCCGCTCTTGCAATTGATCAACAGCTTTCCTTTCCTCTACATGGGATGGGGTGGTCGCGAGCTCGCCATGGCGGCGACGCTCGGCACGACGGGGGGCCTGACCATGAACGAGGCGCTTGCTGTCTCGGCCGAGTGGGGCATTATCTTGGTCGCCGCCGGAGCCATCAATGGCGTGTTCCTGCTGGGAAACTGGCAGCCCCGCCGCACCGAACCGGCGGTACGAGAGGTAGAACCGCCGCCGAAGGACTCACCGCCGTGTATCTAACCCGCTCGGTCGTGTAACCAAACTTCGGTCGATTTAGAATCAAAGGATTCGTTACGAATGACTTATGTCGTCACAGGTGCGGCAGGCTTCATTGGAAGCAATCTCGTCGATCGCCTACTGACGCGTGGCGAAAGTGTGATTGGCTATGACAACCTGTCGACAGGTGTGCTTCGCTTCCTGGAATCCGCTTTGGCAAATCCAAAGTTCCGTCTCATTGAAGGCGACGTTCTCGACAGCGAAAGTCTGACGCGAGCGTTGCAAGGCGCCGATTTCGTATTTCACTTGGCTGCCAATGCCGACGTGCGTTTCGGCACCGAGCACCCGCGTCGCGACCTCGAACAGAATACGATTGCGACTTTCAACGTGCTGGAGGCGATGCGCGCCAACCAAGTGAAGCGAATCGCCTTTTCCTCGACCGGGTCGATCTACGGCGAGCCTAAGGTTTTTCCAACGCCGGAAGACGCGCCGTTTCCAGTGCAGACCTCCCTTTACGGCGCCTCCAAGCTGGCGGGTGAAGGGCTCCTCCAGGCCTACAGCGAAGGGTTTGGATTCCAGTCATTCATTTTCCGATTTGTTTCGGTCCTCGGCGAACGCTACACGCACGGCCACGTTTTTGACTTTTACCGAAGGCTGCGCGACGACCCCAGCACACTGCACGTGCTCGGCGATGGGCATCAGCAAAAATCATATATGTACGTGCAGGACTGCATCGACGCGATGTTGATGGCAATCGAGGCACCGCAGGGCAAGGTCAATATCCTGAATCTCGGCAATGACGAGTATATCGAGGTGAACGACTCAATCGCCTGCATGACGAAGCATCTGGGGGTGAACCCGCAATTGACCTATTCCGGCGGTGAGCGGGGCTGGATCGGGGACAGTCCGCTCATTTTTCTGGATACAAAACGTATCCATGGGCTCGGCTGGAAACCGCGTCTGACTATCAGGGAAAGCTTGCTGCGCACTATCGACTGGCTTACCGCCAATCCCTGGATCTTCGAGCAGCGCGCATGAAGGTAGCAGTCCTGGGCCTGTGGCATCTCGGAACGGTGACGGCCGCCTGCACCGCGGCGGCCGGCGTCGTTACGGTCGGCATCGACGACAACGCGGACCGGATTGCCGATTTGTCGCGCGGTGAACCACCATTATTTGAGCCCGGCCTGGCCGAGTTAATCCGATCGGGCCTCGATAGCGGCAACCTCGCCTTCACCACCGACGTCAGGGCCGTGGGCGATGCTGACATAATATGGGTATGTCACGATACGCCGGTGGACGACGACGATCAGGCTGACGTCGCTGCTGTCACAAACCGTGTTGAAGCGGTTTTTGAGCATTTGCGTGACGGCGCCATCGTACTGGTTTCGGCTCAGCTTCCCGCAGGTTCGATCGGTGCCCTTGAGCGCACGTTCGCGCAGAAGGCAAGGGGACGCCGTGTAGAGTTTGCCTGTTCGCCAGAGAATTTACGCTTGGGCCGGGCCATTGAGGTTTTTCGCGATCCCGGCCGGGTCGTCATCGGAATCCGAAACGAGAAGGCGCGGCCGGCACTCAGTAGTCTGCTCGGCCGTTTTTGCAACAACCTGATCTGGACTTCCGTGGAATCCGCAGAAATGGTGAAGCACGCGCTGAATGCGTTCTTGGCAGTCTCTGTTACCTTTTCCAATGAGATTGCGACGATTTGTGAGCAGGTGGGCGCAGATGCAGCCGAGGTCGAAGCCGGGCTGCGCAGCGACCCAAGGGTGGGGCCAAATGCCTATATCCGTCCTGGTCCGGCGTTTGCCGGCGGCACCCTGGCACGCGACGTCAACTTCCTTCGTAGTCTCGCAGAAGACCGTGGCCTCACAACGCCCGTCATTAACGGCGTGTTGGCCAGCAATCGGGCCCACGGTCAATGGGCGCTGGCGCACCTACGCCGTATGCTGCAACCCCTGTCTGGCCGCACTATTGGGGTATTGGGTCTCGCTTATAAGCCAGGGACGAATACACTACGTCGTTCGCTTTCCATCGAACTTATTCGCGAGCTCGTCGGCGCGGGAGCCCATGTGCGCGCGTTTGATCCGAAAGTCACAACTTTGCCGGACGATTTGCGCAGCGCCGTGACACTTGTTTCCAACAGCACGGCAGCAGCGCAAGGTGCTGATGCACTGGTTGTGGCGACGGAATGGCCGGAGTTTCGCAAGCTGGCAGCCAAAGACATCGCCGATGTCATGGCTGGCGGGATCGTTCTCGATCCTGGCCGCTTTCTCGATCGCGCATTTGCCGCCGAACCGCGCTTGTCGTTGATTTCGGTCGGAAGAATGTCATGAAGCTGAATGGGAAGGCGGCAATCGTCACCGGCGCAAGCATCGGTCTTGGCGCCGTCATCGCGGAACGGTTCACTGCGGCCGGAGCGTCAGTGATGATTTGCGCCCGCGGCCAGGCTGAACTCGAAGCGCAACGGGCTCGGCTGGCCGCCGCCTATCCCTCGTCACAGGTTCGTGCGCATGTGGCCGATATCGCCGACGAACACCAGGTCGATGCATTGTTTGCCGCCGCCGTTGCCGAGTTCGGACATCTCGATATCGTGGTGAACAACGCGGGGATCTATGGACCCATGGGCACGATCGATCAAATCGATTGGGCCGATTGGGTTAAGGCGATTGCCATCAACCTTACGGGGACCGTCTATTGCTGCCGTAAGGCCGTAGAGGTGTTTAAGCCGCGCCGCTATGGCAAAATCATCAATCTGTCGGGCGGCGGCGCAACCAATCCCCTGCCCGGCATCAGTGCGTATGCGGCCTCTAAAGCGGCAATTGTCCGCTTCACTGAGACGCTGGCGCTTGAGCTCAAGGAGTACGGTATCGACGTCAATGCCATCGCGCCCGGCGCGCTCGCGACGCGGTTGACGGACCAATTGATCACCGCCGGTCCTGAAAAGGTTGGCAGGGCGCTCCATGAGCGCATGGTGAAACTCAAGTCCGATGGCGGGACTCCGCTCGATATGGGCGCCGAGTTATGCCTCTATCTCGCGTCCGCTGAAAGCGACGGAATCACCGGTCGTCTAATCGCCGCCCAGTGGGACCCCTGGCCTTTTGCCGAAGTATTAAAACGGGAAATTGCGGACACGGACATCTATACACTGCGCCGCATCGTTCCTGCGGATCGCGGGAAGAAATGGGACAAGGCATAGTGCGCCTCTCTATTGTCGGTTGTGGCTTCATTGGTGCGAAGAGGGCGGCCGCCGTGGGCCCGCACGAGATTGCAGTTGTCTGCGATCGGGACGGGTCACGTGCTGATGACCTCGCGCGCCGCGTCGGCGCTCGCGCGACGCCCGACTGGCGCGAGGCCGTGGAAGCGGACGTTGACGCCGTGATCGTTGCTACCACGCACGACCAACTCGCAATAGTTGCGCGGGGCGCAGTCGAAGCTGGCCGCCACGTGCTGGTGGAAAAACCTGCCGGACGCAATGTAGATGAAGTGCGCCCCATTGCCGAGGCTGCATCGGCGCGCGGACTGGTAGTTAAGGTCGGCTTCAATCATCGTTTTCATCCAGCTTTTCAAAAAGCGCGACAAATCATCGACGACGACGGGCTCGGACCACTGATGTCCATCCGGGGGCGCTACGGCCACGGTGGCCGAGTAGGCTATGAACAGGAATGGCGCTGCCAACCCGAAATTTCCGGCGGCGGCGAACTTATTGATCAGGGTTCCCATCTTATTGATCTAGCGCGCTGGTTCCTCGGTGATCTGTCGCTGGAATATGCAGCCGTCCCGACTTTCTTCTGGGATATCCCCGTCGATGATAACTGTTTCCTCGCTCTTTCCAGCAAAAGCGGGCAGATAGCGTGGCTGCACGCGTCATGGACTGAGTGGAAGAATATTTTTTCGTTCGAAATTGCCGGCCGCAACGGGAAGCTTGCCATCGATGGCCTCGGTGGGAGCTATGGTGTCGAGCGGCTCACCTACTATCGAATGCTGCCTGGAATGGGCCCCCCCGAAACCACGGCGTGGGAATATCCATTTCCAGACCGATCGTGGCATGCCGAGTTCGACGACTTTGCCGCTGCCGTCCGCGACGGCCGGCGGCCATGCGGTGACATCTTCGATGCCATCGCCAATCTCGAGATCGTCGACCAAATCTACCGGAGCCGACGCACGTGATCATCGTACGCTCGCCATTGCGCATTACTCTTGGTGGGGGCGGCACGGACCTGCCCTCGTACTACCGCGATCAAACGGGATTTCTGATCGCCGCCGCCATCGATAAATACGTATACATTACCGTCCATCAGACATTCGTCGAAGACCTGATCGTGAAGTACTCGATCCTGGAGAGGGTAAGTTCCGTCGAGGATTTGAATCATCCAATCGTGCGAGAGGCCTTCAAGCTGGTCGGGCTGAGTGCGCGAGCGCTTGAGATCACCTCTATGGCCGACATCCCGGCAGGCACGGGACTAGGCTCCTCCGGCAGCTTCACAACCGCGCTTCTCAAAGCGCTGCATTCTCACTGTAAGCAGTTAATCCACCCCCGCGAACTTGCGGAGGAGGCTTGCGATATCGAAATCAACCGTTTGCGCGAACCAATTGGCAAGCAGGACCAATATATCGCCTCGTATGGCGGGGTCACGTGCTTCCGTTTCAACCGTGACGACAGCGTCGATGCTTGGCCCCTTCGGATCAGTATCGAGACTCTTTACAATCTGGAAGACAATCTCCTCCTGTTCTTTACTGGTTACTCGCGTAGCGCCTCGGTAATTCTCAAAGAGCAGGACGATAAAACCAAGCAGCAAAACTCCGACATGATCCAGAACCTGAACTATGTAAAAGATTTAGGCCTGCGCAGCTGTAAGGCGCTTGAAGACGGTGACTTGATGGAGTTCGGCCGTCTCATGCATGAGCATTGGGATCACAAGAAGCAGCGTTCCGGAGGCATGTCCAATCTCAAGATCGACGAGTGGTATGAGCTCGCGATGCGTAACGGGGCGGTGGGCGGCAAGCTGATCGGCGCGGGCGGCGGGGGTTTCCTGATGTTCTATGCCGAGAATAAGACGCAGCTCCGGCATGCGTTAACGACAGCGGGGTTGACCGAGGTTCGCTTCCGGTTCGACTTCGAAGGCACCAAAACGATCGTGCAATGACGTCTATGCCACCCTTAGCGTTGCTGGCAGGCGGTCTGGGGACACGCATGCGCCCGCTAAGCGAACGTGTTCCCAAAGCCTTGCTCGAAGTGGCCGGCGAGCCATTTATCGCCCATCAACTTCGGCTGATACGGCGCGAGGGCATCACACGTGTGGTCTTATGCGTCGGCCATTTGGGGGAGCAGATTGAACAATTCGCCGGCGATGGAAAGCGCTTCGATCTCAATATTACATACAGCCCGGATGGAGCGACACTCCTCGGGACCGGCGGTTCCCTGCGCAAGGCGCTTCCGCACCTGGGTGCCGAGTTTCTCGTCATGTACGGCGATAGCTGGCTCGATACCTCCTACGCGCCCATCGTGAAGGCGTTCCGAGCCTCCGGAAAGAGCGCATTGATGACCGTATTTCGCAACGAGGGACGATGGGACCGAAGCAATGTCTGGTTCGCGAACGGCTGCATCCAGCGCTACGACAAGCGCGAGGCCATGCCGCAGGCGCAACACATCGATTGGGGACTGAGCGCGATGAGGGCTGAAGTCCTTAGAGCTCAGCCGGCAGACAGGCCGATCGATCTTGCCGATATCTTCTCAGAACTGGCGCGTAATCACGACCTTGCCGGTTACGAGGTCGGAACGCGGTTTTACGAAATAGGCTCCGCCGAAGGGCTGGCGGAAGCTGATGCGCTTCTGCGCTCCAGGTCTCAAAGCTTGTAGCCAGCCGCCTTTCCGTCGTCGAAAAACATCTTCACCGTCTCGAGGGAGTACTCTTCAAGGTCTTTGCCGACCAATGGCAGTTTCTTGATAACATCATTCGTAACCGTGATGACGTGGCACCCGATGGCGTCCGCCTGATAGATATTGAGGAGTTCTCGGGGGCTTGCCCAGATCAGCTCGGAATTCGGCGCGGCTTTCATCCGTCTAACCGATTCAGCCATGAGCGGCACGGGATCCAGTCCGGTGTCGGCAATGCGGCCGGCAAACACCGAAATGTAGCAATGGGCGCCGCCACGCACCGCATCAACTATAGCCTGGACCTGCTCAATGGTGAAAATAGCCGTGACATTAAGTCTAATGCCGTCCTGTGACAGCTTCTGCACCAGGGGCGCCGCGCTTTCTTTCTTCGTGTTGGTGATTGGTATCTTCACCGACACATGCTTCCCCCAAGTCGCGATACGGCGCGCCTGCCGTTCCATTTCACCAAAGTCATCCGCGAAGACTTCGAACGAAATTGGCCTGTCGGGAATGGCGGCCACTATCTCTTTGGCGAACGCTTCGTAATCCGAAACGCCCACTTTACGCATGAGGCTAGGATTTGTCGTAAATCCCTTGATGTACGGATTGGCGTACATTTCAAGCATTCCCGCCTTAGCGGCGCCATCGGCGAAAATTTTCACCGTCAATTCGCTAACTTTTTTCATGTCGGTTCCTATGGTTCTTGTGAATGTGCCAGGATCCAATTGGCGGCGTCGACAAGAGTGGCGACGGCAACATCCGGCGGTGACTTGAGACCCTCAGCGTAACCGTCGCCGATTAGGATAGTGCGGCAGCCGGCACGTTTGCCGGCTTCTATGTCGCGCCAGCGGTCCCCGACCAGGAAGCTGCGAGCCAGATCGATGCCATCACGACGCGCCGCGGCCAGCAACATTCCTGGTTGCGGCTTGCGGCATTCACAGCGATCTGCATCGTCATGATCACACATCTCGACCGCGTCGATGGGAAGAGCTTGGCACAAATGAAAATTGATCTCCTCAACTACTTCGCGGGAAATTTTTCCCCGCGCGATGTCTGGCTGATTGGTAACCATAATGAGCCGAAAGCCGTGATTATGCAATAACTTAAGCGAATCGGCGGCACCCGGTATAACTACGAGCTGCTCTACTGTCACAGGTGGATATGGATTTCCATCCCGGACAATCGCCTCGTTCAATACACCATCACGGTCAAGGAATACTGCACGCGTCATCGGCTAGAGTCAGCGGACTCCCTCCCACTTCGTCTCACTCGCTTTGAGAAGGGGGTGGGTGACGAGGAGATGCCAGACTATCGCCTGGAACGCTTCCGAATGGGGCGTGACGGCAGCGGGATTGACAGTCGGGATGATACAGACCGCGTCCCCCACCTGTGCGGTATAGCCGCCGTCGCGACCGACCACACCGACAATCTTTGCACCCACCTGTTTGGCGTATTGCAGGGCGCGCACAAGATTGGGGCTCACGTTCTTCTCCAGATTGCCTCCGCCGACTGAAAACACGAAGATTAGATCGATCGGGCTCAAGCGGCTAACTTTCAACCATTCGACGAAGACAGTTTCCCAGCCTTCGTCGTTCGTGCGGGCGGTCAGTTCCGAAACATTGTCCGTGGGTGCATAGGCTTCGATACCGACGATTTTCCGGAAGTCATTGACAGCATGGGAGCAGTTGCCGGCACTACCGCCGACGCCCAGGAAAAATAAACGTCCGCCATTTACACGAAGGTCGGCGAGTATGAGAGCTATCTGTTCTATAACGTCGACATCGATTTTCTCGATGATCTGCTTAGACTCATTCAGATGATTACGAGCGAATGACATACCGCTGGTCCCCGGGGAGGCCGTACATTACAATTGCCTATATGACTGTCAACGTGGGACCTTAAGCACACTGCTACAGGCTTCAATCACGGACACCAGGAACTCTACGGCCCCGCGTCATTACTGCATAATACGTAGCCATGCATCATTCCTTCCTGCCTAGGGCTATCCGCCAATCGAGCAGTATTGTTATTGCGGCGTGGCACTGAAACTAATAAGGAAGCCCTAGCTTGACCCGGGCAGCTGCCCCTCAATGGCCAAAGTTATCCTAGTTCATTGAAATAGCGGCGATCCGCCGATAATTGTGGGCGCCGCCTTCCGACTATGCATCTTACATTCCGCGCAAAGTGTCGAGTATTATCGTGAACCATGCCGCCACGACCATAAGGAATGGAGCCACGGTTCAGAAGGTTGCGATCTTTGGGCTTAAGTTCGCAATCACCGCGGCCTGTTTTTGGTACGTATTTCATCAGATCAACCTCGAGGAACTTCTCCGAACGGCCGGTAATCTCGATTACCGATGGATCGTTTTCGCTACAGTCATTATGGTGCTTCAAATTCCTCTCGCCGGCCTGCGCTGGAGCAAGGTCACCGACGCGCTTCAACCCGATGGACGCCCGATCGCCGTAGGTCCGATGATCGCGATTAGCGCGATCTCGATCTTCCTCGGACAACTGATACCGAACCTTATGAGTGACGCCATCCGCGTCTGGCTGCTCGCTCGTATTGGACGCAGTTGGCGCCAGGGGCTTGCAGGGGTTTTAATCGACCGCAGTATTGGTGTCGGAACTCTCGTGATGGTAGGATTTGTAACATTGCTGTTTACGTCGGCTCTAACGGAACTTGGCGGATACCGTCTGCTGGCATTATTGCTTTTTGCCGCCGTACTCGCCGCCGCCGCCGCAGGACTTTGGTTTGCGCCGCTCTATGTTCCGGTGTTGATGCGTTTTAAGATGACAAATTGGATGGGTCAACTCATCGCCGCATCGCGCCGGGTCTTGATCGAATCGCCATATGCCCTCAGCATTTTGGGCTTAGCCTTGGCTATTCATATTTTGACTATCATTTGTATCTGGTCGCTTGGCCACGCCTTCGCCATGACCTTGCCACTGGTGGACGCTTCGGTGTTATTCACAATTATGGTTGCGATTGCCGTTCTTCCAATTTCTATTGGGGGCTGGGGTTTACGTGAACTCGCCCTAACCTCATTCCTGGATACGCAGGGGCTTCCAGCGCAGCAGGCCTTTCTTTTCTCTGTAACCTTCGGCCTCGTCCTGATCGCCGCTGCGGCACCGGGGGCCTTTGTCCTCATGTTCTTCTCGCCGAGCAAGGCGAAGGACGATCCGGCTTCCTTAAGCTGAAAGAATGCCCGACGTGATTGCGCACGCTTCCAGACACCCAATGTCGCACCGTAAAGAGGCCGTTCGCCGATTGCAGAATGAACTATCTGCAGAACGTGAGCGGTGGGTGCGGAAAGGCGCATTCTTTCATAGTGAGGATTTACGCTATCTGAAGTTCGTCATTCCTGAAGGTAGCCGTGTTCTCGAACTCGGCTGCGGGACTGGCCATCTCCTCGCTGCGCTCAAGCCCTCGTATGGCGTCGGCGTGGATTTCAGCGAGGGAATGCTCTCGCAGGCCCGCCAAGCAAACTCCGAGCTGACATTTTTGCAAGGCGATATCGAGGATCCCGATTTTATCAGGTCACTTCCGGGGCCGTTTGACGCCATCCTGATCGCGGATAGCCTGGGAACACTCGACGACTGCCAGAGCTTTTTCGAAAGTCTACACCTCTTGTGTACGCGCGACACGCGCGTGATCGTCGCCTACTTCTCGCATCTCTGGTATCCGGCATTGAAGGCCGCGGAATGGCTCGGGTTGCGGATGCGGCAACCTGTGCAGAACGTCTTTTCGCCGAAAGACGTGCACGCACTGGTGTCACTTGCGGATTTCGAACCGGTGAAAAGTGAAGTGCGGCTGCTGTCGCCTGCACATATTTTTGGTCTGGGGCGCCTGCTCAATCGGTTCGTCGCACCGTGGCCCGGTATTCGTGCGCTCTGCCTGCGTCACTATACAGTGTGCCGATCGCTACGTCAGATAGACGACGGGATCAAATCAGCGACTGTTGTCATCCCGGCACGTAACGAGCGCGGCAATATAGAGGCGGCGGTGCGCCGTATTCCCCGCTTCACCAGCGACATCGAGATCATCTTCGTCGAGGGGCACTCCAAGGACGGGACCTGGGAGGAGATTCAACGAGTCATTGCGGCCTATCCTACGGAAACTATCAAAGCAATGAAGCAACCAGGAAAGGGCAAAGCAGACGCTGTGTTCTCTGCGTTTGATTCCGCAACGGGCGACGTACTGATGATTCTCGATGCAGACTTGACCATGCCCCCCGAGCAACTAACGGCATTTTGGCAAGCGATCCGCTCTGGCAAAGGCGAATTCGTCAACGGCTCGCGTCTGGTCTATCGGATGGAGGATGAGGCGATGCGCTTCCTCAATCTCATCGCGAATAAACTATTCTCGATTATTTTCACTTGGCTGCTGTCGCAGCGCTTCACCGACACGTTATGCGGCACGAAGGTTCTGCGCCGCTCCGACTATGTAAGGCTTAAGGCAGGCCGTTCCTATTTCGGCGATTTCGATCCCTTCGGGGACTTCGACCTCATCTTCGGAGCCTCCAAGCTTAATCTGAAGGTCGTAGAAATTCCCATTAGGTATGCCAACCGTACCTACGGAGAGACACAAATTTCGCGCTTTCGCCACGGGCTCATGCTGCTCCGTATGGTGGTCTTTGCTTTCCGGCGCATCAAGGCGTTGTGAGGTTCCATGTCGGAGGCTCTCCAGGAATACCGTTCTATGTGGAGTCGCAAGCCGGCTTTGCGCCTGATTTACGATGACTTCTACAGCAGGATCATTCGCGCTTGCGTCCCCGGCACCACAATCGAAATTGGCGGAGGGATCGGAAATCTCAAGGAGCGCCTCTCTGATGTCGTCGCAACTGACATCCAGTTCGCGCCATGGCTGGATTGCGTGACCGATGCGCAGCGACTGCCCTTCGCTGCGAGTTCGGCTGCCAACATCGTGATGGTGGATGTCCTACATCATGTCGAGTTTCCTGCGATCTTCTTCAAAGAGGCGGAACGCGTGTTGCGCCCTGGAGGTCGCATCGTCATGGTGGAACCTGCGATCACCTGGGGGTCTTCGCTGTTCTATCGCCTCGTGCACCACGAGCCGGTCATAACCTCAGCCGACCCCTTGATCAGCGGCAGTCCGGATCCGAAGCGTGATCCCTATACATCCAACCAAGCCATTCCAACCTTGATTGCCACCCGCGAGCGGGCGCGATTTCACGAAACGTTTCCAAGTCTCCGTATTAAGCAGGTTGATTGGTTTTCGCTCGTGGTCTATCCGTTGACGGGTGGGTTTAAACCATGGAGCTTCATCTCTGAGGCGCTCGCCCTGCGAGTGCTGCGGATGGAACGCGCGATCGAACCTGTGGTCGGCCGCATCATGGCGTTTCGCATGATGCTCATCGTGGAAAAAGAAGCCGCACATTGAACGGTGGATGATGTCTGGAGCTGCAAAGAAGACCGCTTTGATCACGGGCGTGACCGGCCAGGATGGCGCTTATATGGCCGAATTCCTGCTCGCCAAAGGATATGTTGTCCACGGGATCAAGCGGCGCTCGTCATCATTTAATACCGGACGCATCGACCATCTCTATCACGACGTTCACGAGCAGGGCGTCTCGTTCTTCTTGCATTACGGCGACGCTACAGATGCGACCAACCTCATCCGCATCGTGCAGGAGACGCAGCCCGACGAAATCTACAATCTTGCCGCCCAATCGCATGTGCAGGTCTCGTTCGAGACGCCGGAATACACTGCGAATGCCGATGGTCTTGGAACGCTGCGATTGCTGGAAGCGATTCGTATCCTTGGCCTTGAAAGGCAGACGCGCTTCTATCAGGCGTCGACCTCGGAACTCTACGGCAAGGTCCAAGAGACGCCGCAGACGGAGACTACACCATTTTATCCGCGCTCGCCCTATGCCGCCGCGAAGCTCTATGCTTACTGGATCACCGTGAATTACCGCGAAGCCTATGGGATGCACGCCTCCAACGGCATTCTGTTCAATCATGAAAGTCCGATCCGCGGGGAAACCTTTGTAACCCGCAAGATCACTCGCGCAGTAGCAGCGATCGAGCGGGGCCTGCAGGATCGGCTCTTTCTCGGCAATCTCGATGCCAAGCGTGACTGGGGCCATGCACGCGACTATGTCGAAGGCATGTGGCTGATCGTGCAGCAAGAGCAGCCCGATGATTTCGTACTGGCGACGGGCGAGATGCATTCCGTGCGCGAGTTCGTTGAGAAAGCATTTGCGCAGATTGGCCGGAAAATCGAGTGGGGTGGTGCCGGCGTGAGCGAAAAAGGCTTCGATCAGACTGGACGTGTGTTGGTCGAAGTCGATCCGCGGTATTTCCGGCCGACGGAAGTCGATCTACTGCTCGGCAATGCCAGCAAGGCACACCGCAAGCTCGGCTGGCATCACAAGACTAGTTTCGACATGCTCGTCCGTGAAATGATCGATGCGGACATGATAGCAGTTCGCCTGGAACAAGACCGCCGCAATCGGTATGAGTAAATGGAACGCGCTGGATCATGGTAGCGAAGATTTTCGATCTTGCCGGACGCCGTGTCTTCGTGGCTGGCCATCGCGGCATGGTTGGCTCCGCGCTGGTCCGCCGCCTCGGCATTATCGACTGCCACCTGATGACCGCTAGCCGTGACAAGCTCGACTTGCTCGACGGTGCTGCAACCCATCACTATCTCGCCGATGCAAAGCCGGATGTTGTCATCGTAGCGGCGGCTAAGGTCGGAGGCATCCATGCCAACAGCACTTATCCGGCCGAATTCATCCAGGAGAA
>JAXDOS010000149.1:0-4892 GCA_034668785.1 Alphaproteobacteria bacterium | reverse complement strand
GAAGGCTTTTTCCAGGCGCTCTATCTGCCCTTGGGTCTGCTCGCGATGCTCGGTGAAGGCCGTTGCCAATTCCTCATTTGAGGTCTTCTTGGCCATTTTTGGCAGTGCTTTAAGTAGCTGCTTCTCGGCGAAATAGACGTCCTGAAGCAGGGCGTAGAAAAGGTCTTCCATCGTTTTCATGAGTAGTCTCCCCTTGGGGTTCGAGTTCGAGAGCGTCGAACATGGACGGTTCACAGCCCGCGACGCTGGAGGTGAACGTCCAATCGTTTTTCCAGTTCCGGATTGTTTTCATCCCGGGAACGCGAGGCCAACGACGGCGTTGACGACGGGTTCGACTCGAGGCTTTCTTCGTTTGATTTTCGCTGCGGTCCCACGCCAGTGAGGCCCCCCTTTTTGTGGAGGTTATGATGCCTCAAAAAAAATCAATACCGAGCAAAGCTCCTGCCCACTCGGGCAAGAGCCCGTCGGTATATGGCAGGATGCAGGACGCCTTCGGGCACTTCGCGCAGAAGACCGCGCAGATCACCGGCAAGCCGGTTACTTTTTTGCTTGCAGTCGCGGTGATCCTTGTGTGGGCGTTTACCGGTCCGCTCTTCCACTACAGCGACACTTGGCAACTGGTCATCAATACCGGAACGACCATTATTACCTTTCTGATGGTGTTCTTGATTCAAAATACGCAAAACCGCGACTCGATGGCCGTTCAGTTAAAACTTTCCGAGGTGATTTTGGCCATGGACGGCGTTCCCAACCGGTTCGCCACGATTGAGGACCTGTCCGATGAGGATCTTGAAAAGCTGCATGAATCATGCCGTTTACGGGCGGACAAAGCCCTTGAGCATCTGAATCAGCGGCATGCGCGTAAAGGCGGCAAGCCTTCCAACGGGTCGAAATAAGGTTCAACCTTCCTGGTCCGTTGACGTCAGGCGGAACAAAGATTTGCAGCCGCTCGCCTTCATCCACGGGGGAAGATTGATGCCGGGCCATCCCAAACCGCGCCTGAAGCCGTTGGTGAACAGCCGGCTTAATGCCAAGCAACGCGAGCTGCGCGACGCCATCCGGTCTGGGCCCCGAGGAAAATTCTCGTCGGGCGGACCGTTTGGCG
Source organism: Alphaproteobacteria bacterium (assembly GCA_034668785.1). Taxonomy (GTDB): domain Bacteria; phylum Pseudomonadota; class Alphaproteobacteria; order Rhizobiales; family Xanthobacteraceae; genus CANKHA01. The sequence goes on along the minus strand of JAXDOS010000149.1, from coordinate 3,787 downwards.
TATGGCTGCACGCGCCCGCTCTCGGTCTGCTTACGCAGAAGTTGGGCGCCCATTGCCGATACCAAACTGGGCTGCCGCCCCGGCTTTCCGAATTCGCTATTCTGGTAACGGCGCGCCTGTGGCGCGCGCAGTACGAATGGTTTGCCCATGCCCCTATCGCCGGGCGCGCCGGTGTCAAGCCGCAAACGATCCGCGACTTGCGCGCGGGCCGCATTCCGAAAACGGCGTCCAAAGACGAGCGCGCGATCTACGACTTCGTCCGCGAGCTCTATGAAACGAAGCGCGTGAGCAGCAGAACCTACGCGCGGGTGAATTCCCTGCTCGGCGACACTGCTGTGGTGGAGCTGGTGGGTATTCTCGGTTATTACGCGCTGGTGGCGATGACGCTCAACGTTTTTCGCATGTCGCCGCCACCGGACGTGTCATTGCCGTTCCGGGAACCACCCGGCGGCTGAGGATAGTCTTTTTCAATGTTCCTGCATGCCATCTGGATGGGGAGGCATCGCTGATTTGTCTTCCATGCCTTCGACCACGTATTCGACCTCGATTGTGCCGGCCTTTTCAAACACGAGGTTGGCCTTGATGCGTTGCCCCTGTTGCAGCGGCTGCTTCAATCCCTCGAACATCACATGCAGGGATTCCGCGGTCAGATCGATCGTGGCGCCTGGATTGATCTCCAGCCCTTGAACAAGGGGCCGCATCTGCATGATGTCGTTATCCATTGTCATTTTGTGGATCACCAGACGGGTGGCTACGGGCGTCGAACCGCTGATCAGGCGATCAGGCGCGGCGCCGCGATTGGTGATCGTCATATAGCCGGCGCCGATCTTCGCCCCTTTGGGCGTGGCGCGTGCCCACGGATGATCGATGTGGATCGAGCCAAGGCCATAACTATCGGCGGCGGCGCTTGAAACAATAGTCAGAGCCGCGAGGGTTATCCCGCAAGTGACGCTGAAAATAAAAATATTGAAAACCCGGTGGCGACTCTTCATGCCGCAGCCTATCGGCGTGGCGCGCGCTGGTCTACCCGCGGCGCGGTGATGCGAAGCCGCATACGATGGCTCAAGATGAAGCGGGATAGCGCCGGATAAGCTGAGTTTGCTCGATCAGATGGCCGACGAATTCGGACGGGCGTGTCGGCTCGAAGCCGCGCGCGCGATTGAGATCGCCGATCATGAACAGCAGTTTCTGCTCCGCGAACAGCCGGCGGTAAGCTTCGCCGACCGGAAGCTGCGGATCCCAGGCATCGATCGCCTCGCCGCCAATTCCGTTGATCTCACAGATGGAAAACTCCTCGCCGCGCATCAGCGCCTCGGCCGATTCAAAACGAATATCGAAACGGCCATAGTGGAACTCGCGCATGCTGCGCGCGATGGCGTCAAACCTGGCTTCCAGTGCCGGCGTGATGTAGCGGCAAGCATCTCTGTAAAGCCCGCCGGCGCGTTGATTGCCGATCAGGGCGATCTGCACCACCTCGCCCCGTGCGGGCACATGTTTTAGATCCTCATAGCTGAGCGCCTGGTGCGTCGGATCGATGCCAAGATGAAGACGAGACTTCCACCGCGCCCGCGCGTCTGCATGGATCAGATCGCGCAGCGTCGAGCGTCCATCCCCGATCACATGAGGAAAATAACGGAACGTGAGTGAGCGAATCTTGCCCTTCTCTTCGCCCGGTATGCGCGCATAGAGGACCGCCGCCTCCCCTGCATGCGCCAGGAAACGCTGCAGCACGATGGTCGCACCCGCTGGAAAGCCGGCGATATAGGCGCGCAAAGCGGCGGCGTCACCGATGCGGCGCACGCCGTATCCATGCCAGCCGATGTCGGGCTTCGCGACCAGGGGAAAATCAATTTCCGCCTCGGTCAGCAAATTCAGCGCATGATCCAAGTCGGTTTGCACCGACCCTAAGCCGGTCCCGCGCTTGAGCAAGGTGAAATCGGCGATCCAACGACGCTCGGCGGCCGCCACATCAAGCAAATAAGCGCTTTTGGATTCTCCCCACATCCCACCGGTCAGGATGGCGGGATTGGCGGCGGTGGGCAGCGTCAGGCTGCGGTGGCGCAGGCCGAGTCCGCACCACGTCAACACCAGCGGCAAATAGAACAGCGCCGGCGGAATGCGTTCGGCAGGCGCGACCTTCCTGTCGCGCGCGGCGAGCCACGGCATTCCGCGGTGCCGGTTGCGGATGGTGACCGCTGGGGCGGCAGCAGGCTCGACCGATTCCACACCGTCGCGGAAAGCGAATACCCGCTGGCGTACGAATCCTGTGGCGGTCATGGCGACCAGCAGCAGGGGCCAGGTCCATAAGCCAACATGGTCATCCAAGGCATCGCCGAAAACGATGGCGAGATAAAGCACCAGCGGCAAATACACCGCCGACACCAGCAGGCTCGCGATGGTGAAGCGTCCAAGCGGAACGCGCGACCAGCCGCAAGCGACAAAGGCGACAAAGACCACGCCCGGCACGACGCGACAGAGCGCAAAGAGCCCGAATAAGTTGCGCCTCAACACACCCCCGAAGCGCTGGACGCGGTCATCGACGGCATATTTATGAAGCCACGGAATGTGCCGTGCTCCGGCGCCGATACCATACAGCGCGAAGTCGCTGGCGATCATGCCGCCATAAATGCTGGCGGCCACCAGCCCCGCAGGCAGCAGATCGTTGACGATGAAATATGCGCCGAAAATGATCGCGATATCTTCGTGCGCGAAGGGCAGCACTAGCAAAGAGACAAGCCGCCCCAGCCATGTCAGGTCGACGCCGGGGAGATGCTCCACCACCGCAAGTACTTCACTCAAACGCCGCTCCCGACCGCCCGGCAAACCGCACCAGATTACCGTGGCTGATCCGTTTATGGCCGTTCGTGATGACGGCCGCTATATTGGGTAGCTTCCTTCCCGCCGTGAGGTGCCGTGGATTGTTGCCGAGCCCCACAATCTCAGTTTGACGTAGCTGCCGACAAACAACAAGCAAGTTCGGTAATCACTGTTAACCACAAGGGGAATGCTCTATATTCCCGTCATGCGCGAATTGGCGCGGATTCGCCCCTGTAAGTACCTGTACGCAGGGCGTTTGCCGCCCGTTACTGCTGCTGAGCTAGGGATACAACGTGACCGCGGAACAACCTCATCGAAGCGAACCGATGGATCGCGTCGTGGCTTTCCCGTCACGCGCCTCGCTGCGCCGCGAGGGACAGCGGCGCGTCGGCTTAGCCGACACCCAGCGCCAGCCAGGCATCGCCAGCCTGGCAAAATACGAGCATACCGAAGAAACGGATGACTATCGTCACCGCATGATCATCAACGTGATCGCCTTTGTTTTCATTGCGCTGCTGACGGGCGCCGGCGTGTGGCTGGCCGACGCGCTTTCCACTATGCGCAAAAACCCGGATTGCCTGATGTCCAGCCGGCGCAGCTGCGGCGGCCCGGGCACTCACACCATCGACCGGTAGGTAGACGCGCGCGGCGGCTTCGCGCCCGAAGCTGCGTCACTTCCCCGGCAGCAAAGCCAGCAGATAAGTCTCGTTGCCCACCCCAGTCACACGCCCCGCGACTTTCCGGGTTGCGATCTCTAGGACCCAAAGCACGCCGCTGCCTTCTTTGCCACGGGCCGCGCCGGTGATCGCCGCAAAGCGGCCATCCGGCGTAATGACGACACCGCGCGGACGCGAAGGACCGCCGCTCGGCGCCTCGAGCTTGATGCGCGCTGTCTCGGCACCAAGCTCTCCCGCCAATGCTTTTTTGACATCGATGATCGAGACGTTGTTGGCGCGGAAGTTGGCGACGA
>JAXDOS010000148.1:0-20240 GCA_034668785.1 Alphaproteobacteria bacterium | reverse complement strand
GCAGACGGTGATGGAACGCGTGCTCGATGAGATTTCATTCGCCGCGCCGGATCGCTCCGGCGAGACGGTGAAAGTCGATGCGGCTTACGTCAACCAGCACATCGGCGATCTCGCGAAGAATGCGGATTTGAGCCGGTTTATTCTCTAACGATGATCTAACCCGTCATTCCGGAGGCCGCGAAGCGGCTGTCCCGAATCCAGAGCCGGTCTCAGGCAAATCTGGACCCCCGACAGCCTCCGCCGGCCAAGGCGGAGGAGCGTTCGCGAATGAGCTTGGACGGCTGGCGGCGCCACTTAATGCCTGTCGTCCTCGTCGTCGTCCCGATGCGAAGCGGAGATCACAGCGCCGCTTGCCTCATCCAAGATCAGTTTGCGTGGCCCTTTTTCGTCCCTGTTATCGAAGTCGAACATGTTGCCAAGCGTTCCGGCAATGGTGTCGAAAGAGCCGCCCGGCTGGATGCGTTCGCCGAACAGCCAGTTGTCTTCGATGAAACGCAGGACCGACGTCTGGTCAGTCAAGGTGTGGTCCACGTGATTGCGCTTTGCAAACGGCGAGACCACGAGCAGCGGCATGCGGGTGCCGTAACCACAGCGGCCCCAAGCGGGTTGGCCGAAGGCGCCGTTGAGCGGTGTCGCCGGCGTGGCCTTTCCCTGCTGGAAGCCGTTGCTGGTTTTGCAAATTCCAGGACCGTTGAGCGTGTCAACCGTGGGATTGAACGACGGGTTCACCACCGGCGGCATCTGATGATCGTACCAGCCATCGGAGTCGTCATAGAGAATGATCACCGCCGTGTCGGACCATTCCTCGCTTTTCTGCAGCGCGTTGATCACGCGGACAACAAAATGCTGTTCGTCGAGCGGGTCGGAGTAGCCAGCATGGCCGTCTTCGAATGCCGCGGCCTTGAGGAAGCTGACGGCGGGCAAATTGTGAGCCTTAAGCGCAGCGAAGAAGTCGTTGATGTCATAGTGGTGGTTGGCGGGTTCCGGTGTGTTGGTATGCGGGATGAAGCTACGGCCGATGGCCGCCACCGAACTGGGCCGCGCATGGTTCGGATTCCGTGTCGACGCATAGTATTGAAACCAGGCGTGATGCGGAATGTAATCAACGGACGTGAATTGCGGCGTGCCCGGAGCGGTTGCATTGGTTTGTCGCGCACATCCCGTCGTTCCATTGGGATTGGTAATCGTCAGATCGAACCCGCCCATGAACGAACCCCAAGTGATGCCCTTGGCGTTGAGCAGATCGCCGATGTTGCGCCCGCCCATCGCGACCTGATCAAGGCTCGGATTTGAGCAAACGTCGAGCAAGGGATCGCCATCGCCGATTTCCGTGACATTGCTCGGACTGTGACTGGCGTCACCAAATGCCTCGTGCGTGGAGTGAAGCAGGTTGTTGGTCGGGCCAAACACGTTCTGCGTGGCCGCGAAGCCGTTGGTCTGCCCCGAGATCAGATTGATGGCGCCTGGCGTCGAGGGGCCGAACTGCGTCGTGTAGTTGTTGTCGTTCATCGCAAAGTTCTGGGCGTAGTTCCACAACGCCGTCACCGTGTTGCCGTCGTAATAGGCCATCACCAAGCCCTTGGTGGTGACGCCGGCCGGTGGCGGGCCGCCGACGCCGACCCAGGCCGGGAATCCGTCCATCTTGCCGTTGTTGTAGGCGCTTTCCTCCGGGCTTTCGTTGTGTCCTTGATCGGCGGTCAGCGCCTGTGCCGGCGAAAGACGGAATGGATTTGAGGCCCCGGCGCCGTTTGTCTTGCCATTGCCGGGCGCGGCCGGATTGTTGTTCGGGTTGTTATTAAGAAGATCGATGCCAACGAGCGGTACGAAATTATTGTTGACGTTGAGCGGCGTGACCAGATTGTTGATGCCCTTCGGCGTGCGCGGCGATGCCTTGAATGGCGTTTCGCCAGGATTGTTCTGCGCCGCCGGATAGGTGCCGAAATAATGGTCGAAGGAGACATTTTCCTGGAAGATTATGACGACGTGCTTGATCGGTGTCGCCGTATAGATTCCCCCGCGGTGATCGTCTGAATCGCGATCCTCCGCAACAGCGCTTGCCGTGACCACGGCGAAGGCCGTTGCAAGGCAGCCAAAGAAGACTCGATGCTCCATTTGCTCGCTCCCAAATTATCATGTGGTTTAGAAGAACGCAGGCACTTGCGCCGGATCGATAGATCGAGGTCGCCCGCGGATCGTAGGGAGGGCAACGCAACAGCGATGTGACGCGAACTGACGAAAATTAGCCGGGATAAATTAGCAGCGTCACAAATGTGTAACGTCGTGATTAGCGCCGCTCGGCGCGCGGCGGCTGCAGACGGTGATGGAGCGCGTTCTCGACGAAATTTCCTTCGCCGCGCCGGAGCGATACGGCGAGACGGTGAAAATCGATGCGGCTTACGTCAACCAGCATATCGGCGATCTCGCGAAGAACGCGGATTTGAGCCGGTTTATTTTGTAATCGCTTTGTCAGTGGCTACTTTGCCGCTTTATCCGCACACAGAGCGCGATCTCACCACTTATTCCGCGAACATTTCGCTCAGTGTTGCGAATACTGCTGAACAGGTCCTGCGGTCGACAACGCCAAGCGATCGCAGCAACCGGATTTTGTCGAGAGCACGTAATTGTTCCAACAGGATGCGGTTTTCTTTCCCGTCGAATATCGTTTCAATCCGATACCTTGCCGGACGACTTTTGGTGGTCATCGGCGCGACAATGACGGTGTCTAAGAAGTCATGGATTTCTGCCGGAGAAACGATGAGACACGGTCTGGTCTTTTGAATTTCCCGGCCTTCGGTCGGATCAAGGCGGGCGAGCCAAACTTCTCCCCGCTTTACCATTCGAGATCCTTGTCACCCTCGTTGGCAAATTCAGGCCAGACCAGCCCGCCTTCGCCCGCCTCGGCAAGCCTTTTGCTATCTTCCGCCCAGCCGACGCGGGGATCTTTTTTCAGTGCGGAGATGACGATTTTTCCCTTCTTCACCGTCATCTCCACTTGATCGTTCGCTTTTGCGCCGATTTCGGCGAGCAACGGCTTAGGGATGATGACGCCGTGGGAATTGCCCATTTTACGGATCGCGGTTTTCACAGCTTGGCCTACTCGCGTGGTTCACGTTAGTACAAAGTTAGCACCGGCATACGCGATAGTCAAACAATGTTAGAACGGGCTTTCAGCCTAGTGCCCGCCTCACCCGCACATACAGCGCGCCTTCGCCGCCGTGAGTCCGATGCGCCGTTTCGAAGCCGACCACCAGAGCGCGGAATTCCGGCAGCTTCAGCCACAGCGGCACTTGGCGCCGCAACACGCCGCCTTCTTCGGCGTCATCGCCGCGCGAGCGGCCTTTGCCGGTGACCACGACGACGAGCCTTGCGTCCCTTGCCTGGGCGGCGGTGAGAAAATGCAGCAAGGCGCTGTGCGCTTGCGCTTGGGTATAGCCATGCAGGTCAAGCCGGCCGTCGATCGCGTCCTTGCCGCGGGCGACGCGCTGCTTCATCCGCCGTCCGAGCGGCGCCAGCGGCGGCGGGGATTTGGTCTTCGGCTGACTTGCCGCGGGCGCGACCGGCGCAAGCGGGGGCGCAACAGTTTCCGCCGCTGGCATGCTATCCGAATCTTCCGTTATCGCGGCAGCGCGCAAGCGTTCGATGCCGCGCGTGATGCCTTTCCACAGCGCCCGCTCCTCCTTGCTCAAGCCGCGAGACTTGCCGCGTCCACCGGCGCTCATCGCCTATGCCTCTTTTTCCAATGACGCGGCGGGAAGGAAACGGACGACTCTTTGCCCGCGAGCTTGCCCCTGCTCCCGGCGCGGGCCAGCTGCATTGCCGGTCGTGGTTTCGGCAAAGGCACCTCCGCGGCGGCCTTGGCGGGATCGATCTCGCGCGGCACCAGCATGGCGAAGCGGCCCTGATGGCGGATGCGCCCGGCCATCTGCCCGGCCTCGTTGCCGGCGCCGAAATAAATATCGGCACGCGCCACGCCGACGATGGCGGAGCCGGTGTCCTGCGCTACCATCAGCCGGCGGAATTTTTTCGGCGGCCCATTCTCGATCGGAAGTTCGGCGGAGATAAAGAACGGCGTGCCGAAGACATGAATCCCACGATCGACGGCAATCGAGCGGCCGGCGGTGACCGGAATGCCCTGCGCGCCGGTCGGCTCGTCCTTCTCGGGTATTCCCGTCTCACGAAAGAAAATGTAGGAACGATTCTGCCGCCGCAGCTCCTTCCCCTCCGCCGGATTGGCCTGCATCCATTGCCGCAGCCGCTCCATGGACATCTCGTCCCTGGTGAGGACGCCGCGATCGATGAGAGGCTTGCCGATGGGCGTATAGGGCCAGCCGTTATGGGCGTCGTAGTTGACGCGCACCACTCCACCGTCCGGAAGACGCACGCGGGCCGAACCCTGGATTTGGATGAAAAAGGCGTCGACCGGGTCTTTCAGCCAGCAGATTTCGAGTCCCCTGCCGGTGAGGATGCCGTCTTCGATTTCGCCGCGATCCCAGTAGGGCACCATCTTGCGCCGCCCCACCCTTCGCCCGACTTGGCCCTTGTTGGGAAAGGCCTCGGCACTTCTCGGGCGGCCGGGCACCACGAGATTCGACGGCCGGCGGTAGAGCGGAACATTGTATTCCTCGCTTTGCGTCCGCGAGCCTTCGACGATGGGTTCGTAATAGCCGGTGAGAAGCCCCGTGCTTTCGCCGAGCGTTGCGATCCGCAGCGGCCGAAAGTTTTTTTCAAAGAAGGCCCGTGCTTGTTCGCCGTCGGCGGGCTTGGCGGCAGCGGCGTTGCGGCAGACGTCCCTCAGCGCGGCGAATAACGGCCGGTCATCGCGCGAAACAGACTGCGGAAGAATGGCCTTGCAGCTCGCCAAAAATGTTTTGAAGGCCGTTTCATGGTCGTCGTCAGTCCAGCCGTCGAGATCGGTCCAGGCCGCCGGTTCGATCTGGCTGTTGGGAATTTTCAGCGCCGGTAGCTCACGTGCTTCCGCGGCCGAAAACTGCGCGCCGAGCAGGTAAAACATCGCGGCCATAAGCCGCCGCAAGGCAGAGCAGCGCGCCGGAATCACCGCCCGCTCATTCATGCCCAGCTTCGGTGGCGACCAGCTTCCAATTCGGATCGCGCGAGGACACATCGCGGGCGAAAGTCCAAACATCGGTGACGTCGGTCACCTTCTCGGGATTGCCATCGATGACAGCGCCGGAACGGTCGCGCGTCACCGAAATGAGCTTGGAGATGAAGCGCACGGTGATATGCGCGGTCTTGCCGCGCACTTCCGCGCCGACGATGTCGGCGGTGTCGAGCGAGACGAAACGCGTCTCCGCTTTTTCGCCCTTTGCTTCGCGCTCGGCGATCGCCGCCTCGAAGCCCTCGAAGACCTCGCGTGACAAAAGATTTTTCAAAGTGCGGCGGTCGCCTTCGGCGAAGGCCGTCACCACCATTTCATAGGCGGCGCGGGCGCCGGCAAGGAAGTGCTTGGCGTCGAAACTTGGATCGAGCGCGATAATCGCATCAAGGCCGGTCGCGAGCGTCGTCCCGGTATCGGCGACGCCTTTCCAGCGGTCGGCAACCTCGACCGGCTCGGCCGGCTTCGGCGCGGACTCGGTGGCGCGGCCCGGCAATGCTACGACATTGTCCTTCGGCGTGCCGCGCGCAGGATCGCGGGCGGCAAAGGGGTCATAGGGCGGACGTTCCCGGCCCGTGCGCTGGCCGAGCACGCTGCGCAGGCGCAGAAAGATGAACACCGCGAGCGCCAGGAAAATGATGGTGTAGATGTCAAACACGTCTCGCACACTCTCGGCAGCTGTGGCCATGGGATAGGGATCAGCGGGCAGCGTGCAAAACCAACATATAGCGGCCGGTTAGGCAGCTACTATGTAAGCAGGGCAGATCAGCCGATCCAGAGGCCCGCGCCAATTTGCTAGCGCAAAGTTGCGCCACAGAGAGCTTAGACGATCCCCGGGGTCGCGCCAACACGGCCCTGCCCAATAAAACGGCGGGCGTTCATGGTTAAATGGATTCTCTTGGGCATTCTCGCGCTCCCGGCGGCGGAGATCGCCGCATTCATCCTGGTTGCCGCAAAAATCGGCTTTCTGCACGCCTTTGGGCTGCTAATCGCCGCCTCGGTGGCGGGTCTGATCGTGCTGCGGCATGCTGGGCGCGCCCGGCTGGAGCGGCTGCGCGTCGCTGTGACGCAATCCGGCATCGCCGAACTGCAGGCCGGCGGCGAGGCCATCCTGACCGTCCTTGCCGGGATTTTGCTGTTGCTGCCGGGCTTTATCACCGCCGTCCTGGGCATTATACTGCTCATCGCTCCGGTGCGGCGCTGGATCGGCAGGCGGACCGAGCGTTTCATCCGCACCAGCCAGAGCCGTCAACCGGCAGGCGTCGTCGATCTTGACCGCGAGGAATGGAGCCAAGTTCCGGAGCAGGCTCTGGACGATCCACGGCGAAGAAACGACCTGCTTTGAGCATTCTTGTCGCCTTGCATGTCCTGTGTTAGCCACGGCCTAAGCGTGATCGTATCTCAGGTGTGTAGTCGGAGGAGAGTTGATGGCAACCGCGACCAATGGCGGCCCGGCGGAGGAAAAATCGCCCCAGCTCAATGTGCTTGCGCAATACATCAAGGATTTTTCCTTCGAAAATCCCAATGCGCCGCGCTCGCTGGCGCCGGTCCAGCAACAGCCGGCCTTCAACGTCCAGATCAACGTCAATGCCAAGCCGTTGAGCGAAACCGACTACGAAGTCGTGCTCCATCTCGAAGGCAAGGCCGATCTCGACAAAAGCGTGCTGTTCGGCTTCGACCTCACCTATGCCGGCGTCTTTCGCGTTCAGAACGTGCCGAAGGAAGCCTTGCAGGCGGTGATCATGATCGAATGCCCGCGGCTGCTGTTCCCCTTCGCCCGCGAGATCGTCGCTTCCGCGGTGCATAGCGGCGGATTTCCGCCGTTGCTCCTCGACCCGATCGATTTCGTCAATATGTACCGTCAGAAGACGGGCGAGGCGGCGGCGCTCGATCAGCCGCCGCCCTCAATACCGAGCTGATGGTGGGCTGCTGCGGTCAGGCTGGCGGCAGGTAATTCTTCCACACCGCGCTGTCTCCAAGCGTCGCGATGAAATCGCGATGCGCTGCTCGCTCGCTGTCGCTCACGCGCGGCGCAAGCGGCACCGGGCGTATTCGCATCGCGGCGGCTTGCTCAGGTGTACGGCCCACTGTGTCGCCGTTTTCCACCAGAATGAGCTGGGCCTGCCGCGCCCCGATCAGTTCCACATAGACTTCGGCCAGGATCTCCGCGTCGAGCAGCGCGCCGTGCTTGGTGCGCCGCGAACTATCGATGCGATAGCGAATGCAGAGGTCGTCGAGCCGGTTCGGCCCGGCGGGATGTTTGCGCCGCGCCAGCAACAACGTGTCCACCAGACGCCCGCGATCCACCGGCGGCTTGGCGACGCGCTCGAGCTCGGCATTGATGAAGCCGTAGTCGAAAGCGGCGTTATGGATCACCAGCGGCGCGTCGCCGAGAAATGTCAGCAGGTCGTCGGCGATCTCGTGAAACCGGGGTTTGTCTTTGAGGAAGTCGGCGGAAATGCCGTGGACGGCGAAGGCTTCGGCGGGGATGTCGCGCTCGGGATGCACATAGTGATGGAAGACTTGGCCGGTCGGAATGCGGTTGAGCAGCTCGACGCAGCCGATCTCAATCAGACGATGACCCTGGTAAGGGTCTAGCCCGGTCGTCTCGGTGTCCAGCACAATCTCGCGCATCGAACTTCCGTATTCTGTTTCCATCCTTCGAGACGCGCACTTCGTGCGCTCCTCAGGACGAGGATTTCTTCCTCATGGTGAGGAGGCGCGAAGCGCCGTCTCGAACCATGAGCTGGCGCAGCGAATCAGCGCCGCTTCGGCATCTTAGCAACCGCACGGAGAATTTGCGCCACCTGGGCGCGGGCCGCATCGAATCCTTGGGAAGTATCCACGACGAAATCCGCCCGCTCTCGCTTTTCGGCATCCGGCAGCTGATTGGCGATCATCGCTTCGAGCTTTTCCTCGGTGATGCCCGGCCGTTGCAGCACCCGCTCGCGCTGCACCTCGGGCGGCGCCGAAACCGTGACAATGGCGTCGACCCGCTCCTCGCCCCGGGTTTCCAGCAACAGCGGAATATCGAGGACGGCAACCGGCGCGCCCGCTTTCTCGGCTTCGGCCAAAAAGCGGGCCTCTTCCTGCCGCACCAAGGGATGCACGATGGCTTCAAGCTGCCGCAGAGCAGCTTGATCGCCGACGACGCGCGCTGCCAGCTTGTTGCGGTCGACCTTGCCGCCGATGGTGGTGCCGGGAAATGCCGCCTCGATCGCCGCCGCCGCCGCGCCTTCGTAAAGCCGATGCACCGTGGCGTCGGCGTCGTGCACCGGCACGCCGGCATCGGCGAAGAATCGCGCCGTTGTCGTCTTTCCCATTCCGATGGAGCCGGTCAGGCCGATGACGAACATTGCGAGGCTCGAATATTCATGTGTCATTGCCGGGCTTGTCCCGGCGATCTCGCTTATGGACGCAGCATCTGCGCCAATCAATCGGGATTGCCGGGACAAGCCCGGCAATGACAAAATTATTATTTCGCCAAATAGCCATTGCTCCGCAAAAACGCCAACAGCGGCAGCAACGGCAGTCCCAAGATAGTGAAATAATCCCCCTCAATGCGCTCGAACAACTGAATGCCCGCCCCTTCGAGCTGATAGCCGCCCACACTCGCCGTCACCGCTTTCCCGGCGTCAGCGAGATAGTGCTCAATAAAGCTATCGGAGAAAACTCGCATCGTCAGCCGCGCCGTCTCGCCGTGCTCGCACAGAATTTTGCCGTCGCGCGCGAGCGCAATGGCGGAATGCAGCGCATGGGTCTGGCCACGCAAGGTACGAAGTTGTTCCGCCGCTGCGGCGCGGTCGGCTGGTTTGGAGAAACGCTGCGTACCAAGCGCGAGCGTCTGGTCGGCTCCGAGCACCAAGCGTCCCGGCATTTGCGCGCCGACCGCAAGCGCCTTGGCGCGCGCCAGCAGCGCCGCCACCGCAGCCGCATCGCCCGCCACCGCACCCGCCTCGGTCGCACGCTCGTCAATCTCGGCAGGCTGTACGTTGAGCGGAATGCCGGCGGCTTCAAGCAGAGCGCGGCGCGCGGCACTCTTGGAGGCAAGCACGAGAGGTTCGGCGGCAAGCCAAAGCGGCATTAATTTTCCTTTCCTCCAAGTCAAGGAATAATCCTACATCGCCACCATGCGCCGCCGCGCGACCAGCAGCGCCATGACCGCGGCGGCGGTTTCTTCGATAGAGCGCCGGGTCACGTCGATCAGCGGCCAATTATGCTTGGCGCATAGCCGTCGCGAGAAGGCGACCTCCTCGGCGACCGCCTGGCGGTCAATATATTGACTGTTGTCATCGTCCACCTTGAGGCCCAGAAGCCGGTTCTGCCGGATTTGCACGATCCGCTCCGGGCTGGCGTAAAGCCCCACCACCAGCGGTCGCGTCAGCGTCTCCAGTTGCGAGGCAAACGGCACTCCCGGCACCAAAGGGATATTGCCGGTCTTCACCCCGCGGTTGGCCAAATAGATCGAGGTCGGTGTCTTCGACGTCCGCGACACGCCGACGAGAACGACATCCGCTTCATCGAGATCCTCCGGATGCTGCCCGTCGTCATGCAGCATGGTGTAATTCAACGCATCGATGCGTTTGAAATATTCGGCGTTGAGTGTGTGCTGCGCGCCGACCCGATGCGCCGATGTGGAACCGAGATAGGACTGGAATAATTGCAGCACCGGCCCGAGGATCGACATGCACGGCAAGCTAAGCTCGCGGCACTTTTTCTCCAGCCGCTCGACGAGATCGTCCTCCAAAAGCGTGTAGAGCACGATGCCCGGCGTCTCCTCGATTTCCGTGAGCGCGCGTTCGAGCTGCTGATGCGTGCGAACCAGCGGGTAGATATGCTCGACCGGCGCCACCTTGGAATATTGGGCAGCCGCGGCGCGGGCGAGAGTAATGAGCGTCTCGCCGGTCGCGTCCGAGATCAAGTGCAGATGGAAATAGTTGCCGGTTTGTTGAGGCATGTAGAGCTGGCATCAAACCCTGTGGACAGGTGGGGAGGAGGCCATGCCTTGAAGCCGAGTGCAAGCCAAACACCGCCGAACGTGTTTTTATCTCCACACCGCTGCCGGCCGGGGACAACGCAGCGGCTATTTCGACGACAGTGGTGAAATGTGGATAGCCCTGTTGCTAAGGTGAAACGCCGTGGGTCTCCGCGCCTGAAAATGCTGATGGAATCCCATAATATCTTTCACATCGCATATCGTTCGGAGATCGAGGATAACTAAAAATACTGCGTATGATTTGGGCGCGCAGAGTTATGAGTCTAATTCACCGACTCACTACCACTAACTAAGAATCTAATAAGTTATTAGAGTGAAGCAGGTCGTGAGCGAAACATCGGTGCAGAAACCTCTCCTCGACGTTCTCGAAGGCCGTCGCCGCAGCGTCCCTCCGGTCTGGATGATGCGTCAGGCGGGACGCTATCTGCCGGAGTATCGAAAAATACGGCAGCAGGCCGGCAGCTTTCTCGATTTGTGTTTTAATCCCCAGTTGGCCGCCGAGGTAACACTGCAACCGGTACGCCGGTTCCAGTTCGATGCGGCGATTTTATTCTCCGATATTTTGGTGATCCCACATGCGCTCGGCCAAGCGGTAAGTTTTGAAGCGGGTGAGGGTCCGCGGCTTCCGCCGCTGCAAGAGATCGGCGGGCTGGCCGCGCTGCGCCAGGAAGCCGACCAGAATATCCTGGCGCCGGTCTACGAGACGATTGGCCTTGTGAAAGCGGCAATCCCACCGGAGGTGGCTTTGATCGGCTTCTGCGGGGCGCCTTGGACCGTGGCGACCTATATGATCGCCGGTCGAGGCACGCCCGACCAAGCTCCGGCGCGGATTTTCGCCTATCAGCAACCTCAGGCCTTCGCCGAGCTGATCGATATCCTCGTCGAAGCATCGGCAAGCTATCTCATCCGGCAGTTTAAGGCCGGCGTCGATGCGGTGCAGATTTTCGATACCTGGGCGGGCGTCTTGCCGCCGGAGGAATTCGACCGCTGGTGCGTCGACCCGGCGCGACGGATCGTCAGCCAGGTGCGGCAACAAATACCGAATGCGAAAATCATCGGCTTTCCCCGCGGCGCCGGCGTCGGACTTCTTCGCTACATCGAGCAGGTGCCGGTCAATGCCATCGGCCTCGATTGGATGATCGACCGGAATTTTGCGCGCGAGCAGATTCAGCGCCGCGTGCCGGTGCAAGGCAATCTCGATCCGCTGGTGCTGTTGGCCGGCGGCCCGGCGCTCGACCGCGCGGTCGATGCTGTTCTTGAAGCTTTTGCCGGCGGTCCTTTTATCTTCAACCTCGGCCACGGCATCCTGCCGGAAACGCCGATCGCCCATGTGGAGCAAATGCTGAAACGGGTGCGGGGGTGATTTATATGTGTGGCCCATGGTTCGAGACGCATTGCTGCGCAATGCTCCTCACCATGAGGCCAAAAGGAAATCCTCATCCTGAGGAGGCGCGCAGCGCCGTCTCGAAGGATGGGCTCAGGACGATGATCTAATGTACCGCTACCTTCTCGCCTTCCACATCATCGCGATTATCGCCTGGATGGCGGGGATGCTCTATCTGCCGCGTCTGTTCGTCTATCACTGCGCCGCCGCGCCCGGCTCCCAGCAATCCGAAACCTTCAAGATCATGGAGCGCCGGCTGCTGCGCTTCATCATCAACCCGGCGATGATCGCGACCTGGCTGCTCGGCCTGTGGCTCGCTTGGGCGGGCGGCTGGTTCGCGTCCGGCTGGCTCCACGCGAAACTTGTGCTCGTGCTCCTGTTGTCCGGCGTCCACGGACTTTTCGCCCGCTGGGTGAAGGATTTCGCCGCGGATAAAAACCGGCACTCGCCGAAATTCTATCGTCTCGCCAATGAGATACCCACGCTGCTGATGATCTTGATCGTCATTCTGGCGGTGGTGAAGCCGTTCTGAACAAGACACAGGTCGTGCGTAGCCCGCGAACACCACTTGCGCGAAAGCGTATTTTTCCGTATGGTTGGCATTCCCTCCGAACGTAGGCGGATGCATCGAGTCCCGGTCGTGTATTGGACCTGGCCGGGCATCGGGTCCGGGGCTCACCGGCCCCCCTTTTCCTAAGACCTGCGATTCTCTCCCCACTCAGCGACGAAACAACTTTCAACCCCAGACACCGTTCACTCCACAGGACCCCCGTATGCGGGAAATGAAACTTCAAGACCTCAAAACCAAATCACCGCCCGAACTTCTGGCTTTTGCCGAGGAGTACCAAGTCGAGAACGCCAGCACCATGCGCAAGCAGGAGCTGATGTTCGCGATCCTGAAACAAATGGCGGCACAAGAGGTCGACATCATCGGCGAAGGCGTCGTCGAGGTATTGTCCGACGGCTTCGGCTTCCTGCGCTCGCCGGAAGCGAACTACCTGCCCGGCCCGGACGACATCTACGTCTCGCCCTCGCAGATCCGCCGCTTTGGACTTCGCACCGGCGACACCATCGACGGCCATATCCGTTCGCCGAAGGAAGGCGAGCGCTATTTCGCCCTGCTCAAGGTCAACACCATCAATTTCGAAGACCCGGAGAAGACCCGGCACAAGATCAACTTCGACAACCTGACGCCGCTGTATCCCGACGAGCGGCTGAAGATGGAGCACGACGATCCGACCAAGAAGGATTTGTCGGCCCGCGTCATCGATATCGTGGCGCCGATCGGCAAGGGCCAGCGTGCGCTGATCGTCTCGCCGCCGCGTACCGGCAAGACCGTGCTGCTGCAGAATATCGCGCATGCGATCACGGCCAATCATCCCGAATGCTTCTTGATCGTGCTGTTGATCGACGAGCGGCCGGAAGAAGTCACCGACATGCAGCGTTCGGTGAAGGGCGAGGTCGTGTCCTCGACCTTCGACGAGCCGGCCTCGCGCCACGTTGCCGTCGCCGAAATGGTGATCGAGAAAGCCAAGCGCCTGGTCGAACACGGCCGCGATGTCGTAATCCTATTGGATTCGATCACCCGCCTCGGCCGCGCCTACAACACCGTGGTGCCGTCATCCGGCAAGGTACTGACCGGCGGCGTCGACGCCAACGCTTTGCAGCGGCCTAAACGATTCTTCGGCGCCGCGCGCAACATCGAGGAAGGCGGCTCACTCACCATCATCGCCACGGCGCTGATCGATACCGGCTCGCGCATGGACGAAGTGATCTTCGAGGAATTCAAGGGCACGGGTAACTCCGAACTCATCCTCGACCGCAAGGTGGCCGACAAGCGCACCTTCCCGGCCATGGACATCACCCGTTCCGGCACCCGCAAGGAAGAACTGCTCACCGATGCGCAGCAGCTTAAGAAGATGTACGTGCTGCGCCGCATCCTCAATCCGATGGGGACGATGGATGCCATCGACTTCCTGCTCGACAAGTTGCGCAACACGAAGAGCAATGCGGAATTCTTCGAATCGATGAATACGTGACCGGCGGATGGTCGATTCACCAAAGCCGGGGCGCGAAACCCTTGAGCAGTGGTTCGGCCAGGCAATGGCGAGCCATCAGCGCGGGCAGCTCGATGCCGCCGAGGGCTATTACCGGCAAATATTAAGCGCGCTGCCGAACCATCCCGAAACGCAGCATTTCTTCGGCATACTTCGGTTCCAGCAGGGCCAGCGTCAGGAAGCGCTCGACCTGATCGGCTCGGCGTTGCGGGCGAAGCCGGACTATCCGGAAGCTTTGTACAATCGCGGCAATATCCTCTTGCAACTGGAACGGCACGAGGAGGCGCTGGCAGACTATGAACGGGCGGCCACCCTCGACCCTGGCTACGCCGAAGCGCATCTTAATCGCGGCAATATCCTGCTGATGCTCAAGCGGCATCAGGACGCGTTGGCGAGCTTCGACCGCGCGCTGGCGGTCAGGCCGAACTACGCCGAGGCGCATAACGGGCGCGGCAATGCGCTTTCGGAACTCAAACAATATGAGGAGGCGGTTGCAAGCTACGATCGCGCGCTGGCGATCGAGCCTGGCAATCCGTCGCCGCTCAATAATCGCGGCAATGCGCTGAGAGCGCTGGGGCGCCTCGACGAGGCGCTCGTCAGTTATGAGAAGGCGCAGGCGGCCAATCCCAACGATCCCTACATCTTCGGCGCCATCGCGGATTGCGCGGTGTCGATCTGCGATTGGACGCGCACGACGAAGCTTAGAGACGAACTGACGGCGCGCGTCAGGGACGGAAGATCGGTCATCAATCCTTTCACCATGGTTGCCTTTGGCACCGAGCCTTCGGATCAACTGAAAAGCGCGCAGCATTTTGTCGCGTCGGAAATACCGAAAGTTTCCCGCTTCGAGAACACGCCGCTTTGGCGCAACGATAAGATCCGGCTCGCTTATCTCTCCTCCGATTTCCGTATCCATCCGATAGCGATACAGATGGCGCAGCTTTTCGAGCTGCATGACCGCGCGAAATTCGAGGTGACCGCCGTTTCCTTCGGCCCCGACGATGCAAGTCCCTTGCGCGCGCGGCTGGTCAAAGCCTTCGACAAGTTCCACGATGTGAGAGGCAAGAGCGATCGCGACGTGGCGGCGCTTCTGCATGAGAAGAAGACCGACATCGTCATCGATCTGAACAATTATTCCGAGATGTGCCGGCCGGGAATTCTGGCGCACCGGGCGGCGCCGATTCAGGTGGCCTACCTCGGCTATCCGACCACCATGGGCGCCGATTTCATGGATTATGTGATCGCCGATCCAATCGTTCTGCCCTTCGACCAACAGCCGTTCTTTACCGAAAAGATCGTCCATCTTCCGGATACCTACCAGGTCAGCGACAGCAAGCTGAAAGCCGCGGATCGGACTTTCACCCGCCAAGAGATGGGACTGCCGGACGATGGCTTCGTCTTTTGCTGCTTCAACAACAACTATAAAATTACGCCCGCGGTATTTGATGTCTGGATGCGGTTGCTGAGCAAGATCCCGGGTAGCGTGTTGTGGCTTCATGCTCCGCATGATCGGGCGAAAGCCAACCTTCGCGACGAAGCCAAAGCTCGGGGCGTCGATCCGGCCCGCCTGGTATTCGCAGCGCCGTTGAGCATCGAGGAGCACGTCGCCCGCCAACACCTCGCCGATCTGTTTCTCGACACTCTGCCCTACAACGCGCACGGGACTGCGAGCAACGCGCTTTGGAGCGGGTTGCCGATGCTGACCTGCCGCGGCGATACTTTCGCCGGACGCGTGGGCGCAAGTCTGTTACATACGCTCGGGTTTGACGAATTGGTCACCGGCAATCTCGAGGACTACGAAACGCTTGCGATGCGCCTTGCCACCGACCCTGCGTTCCTGGCCGACATCCGCCGCAAGCTCGAGCAGAATAGGAAAACGCATCCGCTGTTCGATACAGACCGGTTTCGCCGGCATATCGAAGCGGCCTATACCCAGATGTGGGATATTTGGCAGCGCGGCGAAAGCCCGCGAAGTTTCGGCGTGGAAGCCGTCAGCTAACGTCCGGCGCCATTGCCCCACTTCCGATTGCAGCTATAGTGCCGCCATCCCAGTTGACGCAACTGGGATCGACGGGGGTATTTGTGATGACCGGCTCCGACATCTTTATTCTTGTTCTGCTCTTGCTCGCCGTGATGACGCTGTTTTCCGCTGTCCGGCAGGTGCGTCAGGGCTATAATTGGACCGTCGAGCGGTTCGGCAAATATCGCGCTACGCTCGGACCCGGGCTCAATCTCATTGTGCCCTTCATCGACCGTATCGGGCGCAAGCAAAGCGTGATGGAGACGCCGGTCGACATTCCGGCGCAGGAGGTCATCACTAAGGACAACGCCACCGTAAAGGTGGATGCGCTTGCCTTCTATCAGATCTTCGACGCCTCCAAGGCGTCCTACGAAGTGCAGGATTTGGGCACAGCCATCGTCAAGCTGATCATGACCAACATCCGCTCGGTCATGGGCTCGATGGACCTCGATCAGATGCTGTCGCATCGCGACGACATCAACGAAAAGCTGCTGATGGTGGTGGATCAGGCGGTCAAGCCCTGGGGCATCAAGGTCAACCGCATCGAGATCAAGGATATCGTGCCGCCGCAGAATTTAATGGCGGCCATGGCGCTGCAAATGCAGGCCGAGCGCGAGAAGCGCGCCGCCATCCTGAAATCCGAAGGCATCAAACAGTCGCAAATCCTCGAAGCCGAGGGAGCCAAGCAGGCGCAAATTCTGCAGGCGGAAGGCCGGCTCGGCGCGGCGCAGAAGGACGCCGAGGCGCGCGAGCGGCTGGCGAATGCAGAAGCGAAAGCCACGGCGGCGGTGAGCGAGGCGGTGAAGTCCGGCGACGTCAACGCGCTGAATTATTTCGTCGCCACCAAATATCTCGATGCCTTCGCGCAATTCGCCAAGTCGCCCAACACAAAGACCCTCATCTTGCCAATGGAAGCCACCGGCGTGCTGGCCTCGCTGGCCGGCATTGGGCAGCTGGCGAAAGCGGCTTTCGGCGACGACAAGGATGGCCCATCTGTGCCACCACGGGGCACGCCGCCGCGCGGTTCGGTTCCGGTGACCGCGCCGATGCCGCGCTTTGGCGGCGAAGGGGCTTAAGACCGTGGATTTCTTCTCGTACGGCTGGGTGAACGAAGGGCTGGCGCTGCTGGTGATGCTCGGTCCCTATGCCTGGTACATCGCCGGCGCAGTGCTGCTGCTGTTCGAACTGCACGTTCCCGGAGCGTCGTTTGCCTGGCTCGCCATCGCGGCATTTCTCACCGGCATCTACACCAGCGCGCATAGCTTTCTGGGTTATCCGCCGCCATCTTGGCAAACGCAGTGCCTGGTCTTCACGCCGCTGGCCTTTGT
Source organism: Alphaproteobacteria bacterium (assembly GCA_034668785.1). Classification (GTDB taxonomy): domain Bacteria; phylum Pseudomonadota; class Alphaproteobacteria; order Rhizobiales; family Xanthobacteraceae; genus CANKHA01. The sequence goes on along the minus strand of JAXDOS010000148.1, from coordinate 3,342 downwards.
CGCCGTGCTGCTGTGGCGGCGCTTCGGGCGCCGTATCGAAAAGCCGTCCGACCGGCCGTTCCTCAACCAGCGTCTACACGGCATGATCGGACAAGTCTTCGTGGCCCGCGACCCCATCATCAACGGTGCCGGCACCATCAAAGTCGGCGACACCACATGGCCGGTGCAGGGTCCGGATATCGCCGCCGGCCGCCGCGTCGTCGTCACCGGCGTCAACGGCCCGACGCTGGTGGTGCAACCGGCGCCGGAGCCGCTGGCGTAATTCCGCTATCCCGGGATCATCTCCGCCAGCAAACGGCCATAGCCCGGGACCGGCTGATTGACCGAGAGCCGATGCTGGATTTCCCAGCAGCGCGCCGGCACCGGATGGATCACCGGCACGCCGAGATCCTGCTCCAGCATGTCGATCACCGGCAGCACCCGCCAGCCCGAGCCGAGCAGATAGATCGCCTCGGCCTTCCTGTGTTTGAGGAAGGTGCGCTTTACATGGGCATAGACTTCTTCCGACGATAGCTGCCCGATCTTGTCGAACGGCACATCGATGCCATCCATGCCGAGCACGTCGAATCCGGCTTCGACAAAATACTTTGCAAACAGATCGTTGATCTTGCCGGTGAAATAGGTGGCGCCAATGAAGCGCTTAGCCTTCAGGGCTTTAAGCGCGCGGACGTGGTTAGTGCCGGAAGTAAACAGCGGCACCTTGTATTTCTTCTCCCATTTCTTCAGCAGTTCGGCCTCGCCTTGGTAGCCGAGCAGCATGAAAGGCGGCGCGCCCTCCGGGTGGATCAGGTCGCAGCCAAGCTCGGCAAGCTCTGCCACCAGCGGCTCGAACGGCGTCACCGCGCGCTTGAACTCGTCGGTGGTGCCTTGCTTGATGCTCAGAAACAGCGGGATGACGCCAATGCCTTCCGGCAACATGCGGATCAGTTCTTCCAGCGAACCTGGACGCTTGGTCGGCTTGATACAGCCGAGAACCCCGCGCCAACTGGTGAAGGTCATCGTGTCTTCCTTGGTTTGGGCCTTTGCGGCCGGTCTATTCGAGAAACGGCTTAACCCTTGCGATAACGTCGGGCGGTGTCTTGTAGGTTTCGTCGATGATGGCGTGGATTTCCGCGCCGGGGGTGGGATCGATGTCGAGTTTGCGCTTCTCCGCGTCGGCGAGAAAATCCGCATCCGCCATGGTCTCGTCAAAGGCCTTGCGCAGGATGGCAACCGCGGTGTCCGGTGTTCCTTGCGGCGCGATGTAGGGCCGGCCGAATTCCTGATTGCTCAGCACCAGCCGCAGCCCGGCGCGGTCATCGCCGTTGTTGGCGTAGGCAAAGATCCACGGCACGTTCGGCAATTCCGGGTGTTTCTTCAATCCGAACTGCACGAAGACCTTCAGCTTGCCGTCCCGGATCGCGGCGGCTTGCGTCGCCTTGACGCTGGCCCAGGTGATTCCGACATTGCCGTCGACCTCGCCGCGCTCGATGGCCAGCATGCCCTGCGCCGTGCCGGTATAGCCGGAGATGATCTTGAATTTGGTGCCGAGAATGGCGTTGGTGAGCGCGGGATAGGAATTTGTCGCGCCGCCGGTGCCGGAAATAATAAGCTCCCGCGTCAGCGCGTCATCGAAGGTTTTTACCGGCGACTCCGACCGCACCACGCCGACATGATTTTCGCGCAAGGCGCTGCCCAGCCATTGCAGCTTGCGCGGATCGAATTTGGTGCGTTCCGGATAGATCAGTAGATCAGTGGAGATCAGCCCGTTCACAGCACCGATCACGGTGCCGTCCTTCGGCGCGACGTTGGCGATATAGTTGGTCGCCACCAGCGATCCCGCCCCCGGCATATTCTGAATGACGATGGTGGGATTTCCGGGGATGTGTTTCTTCATATGTTCGGCAATCACCCGCGAATAGGCGTCGTATCCGCCGCCGGGCGCCGATCCCACGATCAAATGGATGACTTTGCCTTTGAAATACGGCGCGGCGTCCTGCGCCACCGCCGGCTGCGTAAGCGCAACGACAGCGAGGGCGCCGAACCATAACGCGCGCCAGATTGCCGTCGCAGGACTCATCGGTGTGCCCCTCGAATGCCTCGCCACGGAAATGCCCCGCGTCTGCTGGACGTCAGGGAACCAAGATGCGTCCGCCGTTCATCGCCACGCCTTGGCCGGTCATGTAAGCCGCATCGGCGCTTGCCAGAAAAGCCGCAAGCCCCGCCATGTCGTCAGGATAGCCCACGCGGCCTAAGGGAATCGAGCTCTTTCCGCGCGCGATCAGTTCCTCGGGCGTGGTATTTTCCAGTGGCTGTGCGGTCAAGGAAACGCCCGGAATGATGGCATTGACGCGGATGTTGTGCTTCGCCCATTCCAGCGCCAGCGACTTGGTCAGCGACAGCAGCGCCGCCTTGCTGCAGGCGTAGTTGGCGCCGTTCGGCGCGCCCTCCAAACCGCGTCCGGAGGCAATGTTGATCACGACGCCGCGCTTCTGGGCGATCATGCCGGGACCGAAAGCCCGCAGGATCAGGAAGGGCGCGGTGATATTGATCTTCAGCGTGCGCTCCCAGACCTGTGGTTCCATGTCGATGACGCTGGCGCGCGGATAGATGCTGGCGTTGTTGATCACGCAATAGGGCGTGGCATAGGCGGCGAGCGTTTGTTTGACAGCGATGTCGATCTCGCCGGCATTCGCAAGATCGACCTTAAAGAAGCTTGCTTCGCCGCCGTCAGCCTTGACTTGGCGGACGGTTTCCGCGCCGGCCTCGACGTCCACATCCCACACCGCCACTTTGGCGCCGCCGCGCGCGAAGCGGCGGCAAAAGGCGCGGCCGAAACCGCCGCCGCCGCCAGTCACCACCACCACGTCGCCCGGCTTGATGCCGTCGCGCATAATGCCGTCGTCAGACATGCCCCTCCCCATTCTGTACTTCCCCTCACCCCTTCATCCTTACCCTCTCCCCTTGTGGGAGAGGGTGGTGAGGACTGAGCAAAGCGAAGTCCGAGCCGGGTGAGGGGTCAATGTTCATGTGTGCGCCGGACCCCTCACCCGCCTCGCTTTCGCTCGGCACCCTCTCCCACAAGGGGAGAGGGTAAGACAGCTTAAGACCCTTTACGCATCTGCTTCACCGTCTCGGCGATATCCTCCGCCCGCGTTACCGGCAGCGAGCAGGTCTCGCCGACGCAGACAAAGGCGGCAGTTTCCACCGTCGCTGCGATCTTCGCCTGGGCCGGATGCGAAGGTGGCAGCGCCTGCGCCGAAGCCGCGCGCAACACCACGCGGTCGAGAAACGGAATCTTCAGCGCCGCGGCGGCGAAGCGCTCGGTCTCGGGGCCGGTCACCACGATCTGCGCCATGCGCA
>JAXDOS010000147.1:0-3109 GCA_034668785.1 Alphaproteobacteria bacterium | reverse complement strand
CATCCCGCTTAGGAAGGCAATGCGTCCCAAGCGGGGTCACCGGGACATCAGGCATTCGCGAAGCGACGCCGTCTTCGACGGCTATGCCCGGCGATGACAACAATACAGGCTTCGTCTCTACCCGCCTAACGAGCCCTTGGTCGACGGCACTTCGTCCTTAGCGCGCGGGTCGATGGCGACCGCCGCGCGCAACGCCCGGGCCAGCCCTTTGAAGCAGGACTCGGCAATGTGATGGTCGTTGGTGCCGTAAAGCGTCTGCGCGTGCAGCGTTATCCCGGCGTTCATGGCGAACGCCTGGAACCATTCCTGCACCAGCTCCGTGTCAAACGCGCCGACCTTGTCACGCACGAACTCCGCCTTGAACACCAGGAACGGCCGCCCGGAAATGTCGATCGTCACGCGGGTGAGCGCCTCGTCCATCGGCACATGCACATCCGCGTAGCGCGTAATGCCGCGCATGTCGCCGAGCGCCTGTTTCACCGCCTGGCCGAGTGCGATGCCGACATCTTCCGTGGTGTGGTGATGATCAATGTGCAGGTCGCCCTTGGCCTTCACGGTGATGTCGATGCGCGAGTGCCGCGCCAGCAAATCCAGCATGTGATCGAGGAAGCCGATGCCGGTGGCAATCGCGCCCGTGCCGCTGCCGTCGAGGTCGACTGAGACCTCCACGTCGGTTTCCTTGGTTTTGCGCTTCACGGTCGCCGTGCGCATGAATTCATCTTTCAAAAGCTTGTGCCGCCGAGCTTTTATCAGGGGTTCGCCGGATTCGCCACAGGCGACGGCCAGCCCTTTGCAACAGCGTTTCCAATACCTAGATCACGTCTGCAGGGGCTTAAGCACATGAATTCAACTGAAATGCCGTCCTGGCACGGCACGACCATCCTGACCGTCCGCAAAGCCGGAATCGTCGCCGTCGGCGGCGATGGGCAGGTTTCCATCGGCCAGACCATCGTCAAGGCCAATGCCAAGAAGGTCCGCCGCCTCGGTAAAGGCGAGGTGATCGGCGGCTTTGCCGGCGCCACCGCCGATGCCTTCACCCTGTTCGAGCGGCTGGAAGCAAAGCTCGACCAATATCCGGGTCAGCTCCTGCGCGCCTCGGTCGAACTGGCCAAGGACTGGCGCACCGACCGCTACCTGCGCCGCTTGGAAGCCATGATGATCGTCGCCGACAAGGATGTGTCTCTGGTGCTGACCGGCACCGGCGACGTGCTGGAGCCGGAAGCTGGCGTGGTCGGTATCGGCTCCGGCGGCAATTACGCGCTTGCCGCGGCGCGCGCTTTGCTCGATGGCCCGCTCGATGCGGAAGCCATCGTGCGCCGCTCGCTCGACATCGCCGCCGATATTTGCGTCTACACCAACCGCAACGTCACTGTTGAGACGTTGAAGGCATGAACGCGAAATGAACGCCCCTCGTGGTTCGAGACGCATCGCTGCGCGATGCTCCTCACCATGAGGGGCTTATCTCTCGCCTCATCCTGAGGAGGCCGCGAAGCGGCCGTCTCGAAGGACGAGGCGAGCCACGGAACAGAACACCAATGACCGACTTCTCCCCCCGCGAAATTGTTTCCGAGCTCGACCGCTTCATCGTCGGCCAGAACGACGGCAAGCGCGCGGTCGCCATCGCGCTGCGCAACCGCTGGCGGCGGCTGCAGCTCGACGACCGCCTGCGCGAGGAAGTGCTGCCGAAGAATATCCTGATGATCGGACCGACCGGCGTCGGCAAGACCGAGATATCGCGGCGGCTGGCCAAGCTTGCCGGTGCGCCGTTCCTCAAGGTCGAGGCGACGAAGTTCACCGAGGTCGGCTATGTCGGCCGCGACGTCGAGCAGATCATCCGCGATCTGGTCGAGATTTCCATCGGGCTGACGCGCGAGCGCAGGCGCAAAGATGTGCAGGCTCGCGCAGAGCAGGCCGCGGAAGAGCGCGTGGTTGATGCGCTGGTCGGCGCCAATGCCAGCGTGGCGACGAAAGAGGCTTTTCGCAAACGGCTGCGCGCCGGCGATCTCGACGACAAGGAAATCGAGATCGAGGTGCAGGCCGGGCAATCCGGCATGCCGATGTTCGAGATTCCCGGGATGCCCGGCGCGCAGATGGGCGCCATCTCCATCGGCGACATCTTCGGCAAGATGGGCAATCGTACCAAGACGCGGCGCGTCACCGTGCGCGAGTCCCACGAAATTCTCATAAACGAAGAATCCGACAAGCTGCTCGACAACGAGCAGCTTGTGCAGGAATCCATCAAGGCGGTGGAGCAGAACGGCATCGTCTTCCTCGACGAGATCGACAAGATCGCCGGGCGCGAAGGCCGCATGGGCGCCGACGTGTCGCGTGAAGGCGTGCAGCGCGACCTGCTGCCGCTGATCGAGGGCACGACCGTTTCCACCAAGCATGGGTCGGTGAAGACCGATCACATCCTCTTCATCGCCTCGGGCGCATTCCACCTGTCGAAACCTTCGGACCTGTTGCCCGAGCTGCAAGGGCGGTTGCCGATCCGCGTCGAGCTGAAGCCCCTGACGCGCGAGGATCTCAGGCGTATCCTCACCGAGCCCGAGGCGGCGCTGATCAAGCAATATGTTGCGCTGATGGCGACCGAAGGCGTGACGTTGGAATTCACCGCCGATGCTATCGACGCCATTGCCGATGTGGCGGTGGCCGTGAACGGCAGCGTCGAGAACATCGGCGCCCGGCGCCTGCAGACCGTGATGGAGCGCGTGCTCGATGAGATTTCGTTCAACGCGACCGACCGCGCCGGCGAGACGGTGAAGATCGACGCCGCCTATGTGCAGAAGCACATCGGCGATCTCGCCAAGAACACGGACTTGAGCCGGTTCATTTTGTAGGCCTATCCTCCGTCATTTCGGGCTCCCGCCCTCGGCGCGTCCCGGAATGACGTGGAGAGGCCATGCCCGAGAAAAAAACAAAGTCCGGAACACCGCTCGGCCCGATCGGCACCAAGGTGCTGTTCGAGAACGAGCACGTCCGGGTCTGGAGCGTCGAGCTTCCCGGCAAGGGCCATCAGCCGCTGCACGAGCACGAGCATCCCTACCTGATCGTGCCGGTGAGCGAGGGCAAGGCGCTGATGCGATGGGAGGACGAACGTGAGCGCGAG
>JAXDOS010000146.1:0-2853 GCA_034668785.1 Alphaproteobacteria bacterium | reverse complement strand
AACATTTCATTTCAACAACCCGATTTTGGGGGCTATTATCGGCGCCGCTGGGTTGGCGTCACAGGCTCCAGGTAGCTTGGCGTTCGAGGCCATGTTGATGCAAATAATAACAAAAGCCGGACTGGCGCTGTATCCCTTCGTCGCAATGTTGGCAGTCGCCTTGGCCGCACTGCAGCCGGCCCGGGCGGCCGGCGTGACCGACACCGAAATCCGCATCGGCAACATCATGCCCTATACTGGGCCGCTGGCCGCGTTCGCTTCGATCGGAAGGGCGGAGGCCGCCTATTTCGACATGATCAATGAGCGCGGCGGCATCAATGGGCGCAAGGTCAGGTTCATCTCGCGCGACGACAGCTCAAATCCAAGAACGGCGGTCGAGCAAACCCTGGCACTAGTCGAGCAGGAGCGCGTGCATCTGATGTTCGGATCGTTCGGCACGCCGAGCAATCTGGCGACGCGAACCTATCTCAATGAGAGGAGTATCCCGCAGCTCTTTGTCGCCTCCGGCGACGAGGAGTGGGCGCACCCGAAGCGGTTTCCGTGGACGATGGGCTGGCAGCCGACGTTCCGGTCGGAGGGACGGATTTACGCCAACTACATCCAGGCCTCCTATCCGAGCCGGAAGATCGCCGTGCTCTGGCAGAACGACCAGTTCGGCCGCGATCTGTTCCGGGGATTGCAGGAGGGGCTTGGCATCACCGCCAACATGATCGTCGCCGACATCGCCATCGAGGCGGACATGTCCATCGATACCCAGGTCGACATCCTCAAGAACTCCGGGGCCGAAGTGCTCGTGCTCAATTGCGCGCCGCCGATCTCGGCCCGCGCCATCCGAAGGGCGGCCGAGCTGGACTGGCATCCACAGTTGTTGCTGGTCAATGCGGCGGCTTCGATCGCGAACGCGCTGAGACCGGCGGGGCTTCAGAATTCCGTCGGCGTGATCTCCACCTCGTTTTTGAAGGACGCCAGTGATACCACCTGGAAGGAAGACGCCGCCGTCAAGGATTGGCTGGCGTTCATGGACAAATATTATCCCGACGGCGACAAGGAGGATGGCAACGCCATCTTCGGCTATGCGGCGGCCGAGACCCTGGCGCGGGTGCTGACCCAGTGCGGCGACGACCTGTCGCGCGAGAACATCATGCGGCAGGCGGCGTCGCTCAGGAATTACCAGCTCGGAGTCACATTTCCGGGCATTGCGATCAACACCGGACCGGCCGACTTCCACCCGATCAAGCAAATGCGGCTGGTGCAGTTCGACGGCAGCGCCTGGCAGCCGATCGGCGACGTGATCGAGAGCGCGTTCGCGAGAGCGCCGAACGATAATTGAATGTAGGGTGGGCAAAGCGAAGCGTGCCCACCATCTCTCCGTTTGCGCAAATTGAATGGTGGGCACGCTTTCGCTTTGCCCACCCTACGAAGTCGCGAATGCGGCGCGCGTCTACTTCTTCTGCCCGTAATTCAGCAGCCCGCCCTTGTTCTTCGGCGGATGGGCGCGCAGGCCTTCCTCGTTGGGCTCGGTGCCCCAGCCCGGGCGGTCCGGCATCACGAGATGGCCGTCAACGATCTCGGGCACGTGGGTGAACAGCTCGTGGTCCCACGCCAGCCGGTCGATATCGGTTTCCATGATCCGCAAATTCGGCACCGCGGCCGAGAAATGCGCATTCATCATGGTGCAGAGGTGGCCGTAGAAATTATGCGGGGCGACGTTGACCTCAAAGTGCTCGGCGGCGGCGGCGATCTTCATCGATTGCCAGACACCGTTCCAGGGCGTGTCGATGATGGCGACATCCATCGCCTGTTCGCTGAAGTAGGGCAGGAATTCGCGCAGGCCCAGCAGCGTCTCGCAGGATGAGATCGGGTGCGGGCTCTGGCGGCGGATGTAACCCAGCGCCTGCGGATTGAAAGTGTCGATCTCCACCCAGAACATGTCCATGTCCTTGATGGCGCGGAGTATCTTCAGATAGCCTTCGGTCTTGGCGTTGAAGTTGAGGTCGAGCAGCAGATCGACATCGGGGCCGGCGCCGTCGCGAATCGCTTCCAGATGCATGCAGAGGTTCCGCAGCACCTTGCGGTCGACATTGATCTCCGGCTCGAACGGCGAACCGAAGCCCGGCCGCCAGCCCTGCGGCTTGCCGTCGGTGTAGACGAAGATGTTGGTCTTCATCGCTGTAAAGCCTTTTTCGCGCACCTCGCGCCCGATTCCTTTCACGCCGTCGAGATCGGTGATGGCCGGCTTGAACCAGTCGGGATGGTTGATGCGCCAGGTCGCGCAGTGCGACCAGTAGACCCGGATGCGGTCGCGGATCTTGCCGCCCAGCAGTTCGTAGCAGGGCACGCCCAGCGCCTTGGCCTTGACGTCGAGCAGTGCGTTCTCGATGGCGCCTAGCGCCAGCGCCACCACGCCGCCCGCGGCCGGCCGCGTCGCGGAAAACAATTCCGCGTAGATCCGCTCATGCTGGTAGGCGTTCTTGCCGACGACGCGCGCCGCAAGCCGCTCGATCGCCGCCGTCACCCCCGGCGCGCCAAAGCCCTCGTCATACTCGCTCCAGCCGACGATGCCGTCCTCGGTCATGATCTTGACGAAGTGGTAGTTCCGCCAGCCGGCGTCACAGGCGAGCGTTTCGACGCTTCTTACGGTGGTGGCTTTTTTCATGTTTCCTGCCCGGGTTGTTGTTGTGATTGGGCTGATAACAACAATGTATCGGCGGGCCGTCAATTGCAGGGCAGCGCATACGGCCAGAGCCGGGCCTGCATGGTTCGAGACGCGCGGCTTCGCCGCGCTCCTCACCATGAGGGTCTAAGACCGTCCGGTACCAGACCTCATCCTGAGGAGGCGCGAGAGCGCCGTCT
>JAXDOS010000145.1:0-12939 GCA_034668785.1 Alphaproteobacteria bacterium | reverse complement strand
ACCCGGCGGATCGATGCCGGTGCCGAGCGTGGCGAGGCCGAGTGCGCCTTCGATCTCGGCCGACACCGTCCACGAGCCGTCACCTTCCGCGAAGGCGACTTCCTCCAGCGTTGCGCGCCGCAACCCGCGCCCAGGTGCGAGAAAGGAGATGGCCTCGATCAGGTTGGTCTTGCCGGCGCCATTCGGCCCGACGAGGACCACGGGCCTTTCATCGACGCTGATGCTGGCCGCGTGATAATTGCGGAAATTCGTCAGCGTGAGGCGGCGGATAAGGGCGGCGGTCATGGTCTACCCTCTCCCATAAGGGGGAGAGGGAAAGCTAGCAAACAGCGAATATCACACCCGCATCGGCATCAGCACATAGAGCGCGCCGCCGGCATCGCGGTCCTGGATCAGCGTCGGCGAGCCGGGGTCGGCCAGCTTCAAGACCGCCACCTCGCCTTCGATCTGGGCTGCGATGTCGAGGAGGTAACGGGAATTGAAACCGATATCGATCGGATCGGAATCATATTCCACCTCGATCTCCTCGGTGGCGCTGCCGGACTCCGGATTGGTCACCGACAGCGTCAGCTTGCCGGCGCTGATCGATAGTTTGACGGCGCGGCCGCGCTCGCTCGACACCGTCGAGACGCGGTCGACGGAAGCCTCGAAATCCTTCTTGTCGACCACAAGCTCCTTGTCGTTGCCGACTGGGATGACGCGCGCATAATCGGGGAAGGTGCCGTCGATCAGTTTCGAGGTGAGGACCACGTCGCCGATGGCGAAACGAATCTTGCCTTGCGACAGATCGATCGCGACCTCGCCTTCCATATCCTCGATCAGGCGCTGCACCTCACCCACGGTCTTGCGCGGAATGATGATGCCGGGCATCCCGGCGGCGCCGGTCGGCAGCGCCAGTTCGACCTGGGCCAGCCGGTGGCCGTCGGTCGCCACCGCGCGCAACATCGCCGATTTCGCCGTTCCCGTGGTGTGCAGATAGATGCCGTTGAGATAATAGCGCGTCTCTTCCGTGGAGATAGCGAACTGAGTCTTGTTGATGAGGCGCTTGAGGTCGGCGGCAGGCAGGCTGAAATGATGCGTCATCTCGCCGGCGGCCAAGTCAGGAAAATCGCTTTCCGGCAAAGTCTGCAAGGTGAAACGCGAGCGGCCGGCGCGGATCGCCAGGACCGCGCGGTCGCCCGATGCTTCGAGCACGATCTGCGAGCCTTCCGGCAGCTTGCGGACGATTTCGTAAAACATATGCGCGGGCACGGTGGTGGAACCACCCGGCGCAACTTCGGCGGCGACGGCGTCGATCACTTCGAGATCAAGATCGGTCGCCTTCAGGCTGAGCTTTGCCTTGTCGGCGCGGATCAGCACATTGCCGAGAATCGGAATGGTGTTGCGCCGCTCGACGACACGATGGACGTGTCCCAGCGACTTCAACAGTTCTGCACGCTCGACGGTAACCTTCATCTTGCAACCCGCTTCAATCGGGGGGTGGACGTTTCGCGCGAGCGCGGAGGCGGCAGCCTGACCGGAACCGCGCGGGGGAAAGAAGGTGACGCGGCCCGCCGGAATAGGCAAGGGCGTAGAGGGGTCTACGCCCTGTTTTCCAGCCGATTCACAGGCCGCAGCAGTCCCGTCAGCTCTTGCTTCGATCTTGCGGCAACGTTGGTGCGCTCCCTCTCCCCGTGGGGGGGAGGGTCGGGGTGAGGGGGTTCAGGTCTGCGTTTTAGGCTGTAACCCCTCACCCGCCACGCCTCGCCCTCCGGGCTTCGGCGGGCGACCTCTCCCTATGGGAGAGGTGAAGGGGAGTCTTCGGCACGCACCGATTCTAATCCCACTCAGTCCTGCAATTGCCGCTTGAGAACGTCGATCTCCTCAGCCAACGACGTGTCGTTGCCGACCAGATTTTCGATCTTGCGCACCGCATGAAGCACGGTCGTATGGTCGCGGCCTCCGAAACGGCGCCCGATCTCGGGTAGCGAGCGTAGCGTCAAGGTCTTGGCCAGATACATCGCCACCTGACGCGGACGCACCACATTGGCCGTCCGCCGCGAGGAGAGCAGGTCGGCGCGGCTGACGTTATATTGACGCGCCACCACGCGTTGGATGTCTTCGATCTTGACGCGCTTTGGCTCCTGCGGACGGATGAAATCCCGCATCTCGCGCTCCGCCAGCTCCATCGTCACCGCTTGGCCGGTCAGCTTGTTGTGCGCCAGCAGGCGGTTGAGTGCGCCTTCGAGATCGCGTCCGTTATGTATGATGGTCTTGGCGATATAGGCGATCACCGCAGGCGGGACGTCAAAACCCGGATGATGTTGCCGCGCCGCGTTCATGCGAGATTTCAGGATTTCGATGCGCAACTCCTCTCCGAGTGACGCCATCTCCACCACCAACCCTCCGGCCAGGCGCGAACGCACGCGTTCGTCCAGACTTTCAAGGTCGGAAGGCGGCCGGTCCGAGGCGACCACCACCTGCCGCCCCGCATCGATAAGCGCGTTGAGCGTGTGGCAGAATTCGGCCTGGGTGGACTTGCCCTGCAGGAATTGCAGATCGTCGATGACGAGGACGTCGATGCCGCGCAGTGCTTCCTTGAAAGCAAGCGCGGTCTGCGTCCGCAGCGCCGAGACGAAGCCGTACATGAACTTCTCGGCGGTGAGATAGAGCACCTTGCGTTCGCCGCCCGCATTTCCCGCCCAGGTGATGGATTGCAGGAGATGCGTCTTGCCGAGCCCCACACCGGCATGGATGTAAAGTGGATTGAACAACACCGCGTCGCTGCGGCGGGCCGCGGCTACCTGCTTGGCGGCGGCATGGGCGAGGGTGTTGGAGCGGCCGAGGACGAAAGTCTCGAAAGTGAGGCGCGGATCGAGCGGCGAGCCGCCGAGCGCTTCATGGGCGGTGGTAAGCGGCAATCCCAAGCCGCGCGGCTCGCTGCCATTGAACCTCAATTCGCGGCCATGCGATGCAGCCGCAGGTTCCGCGGTGACCGGCTTTGCCAGCGAACGCAGCACGCCGGAGCGCACGCTTAATTCGATCCGGCCAATCTTGGATTCCTCGGCCTGCCAGCAGGCGAGTACCCGCTCCGCATAGTGAGATTGGATCCAACTTTTGAGAAATCGTGTCGGCACCGAGAGACGGACAGTGGCGTCGTCCATTTCTTCCAAGTCCATGCGGGCAAACCAGCTTGAATAGATGTCGTCGCCAACTTCGGCGCGCAGCCGTCCCTTCACGCGTGACCAGCGGTCTTGTTCCGTCGTTGTCATTTCCATGGGTCTGTTCCGATCGATGGTGGCGGAATCGGCGGCGATTTGGCGGGCTTTGCCCGCCGCACGCCTGCGGCGCACGCAACTCACTCCAGGCGATGGCGGGAACTAAGTCACTTGGCCTTCGAAACACGCCAAGCGGCCGCCATCTCAATGCGGTTGAAGAAGTTGTGGCTCAGCCACTCGGCGGGGGCATTGGCGCCCGGCTTTCACTCATGAGCGCGGGCATCAAACAGGGAATTGGCCGGCACCGAACTTTCAAGGCGCTGGTAAGCGTTAGCACCGGATCGAGTCTAGCCGGTGACATGAGTGGCGGCATTGAGCCAAAAAAACGTGCCGGCATTCGCCATGCAGTGGACATAAGTTCCCCCTTCCATCGCCCGTATCGGCGCGATGGCCTGTATTTTTTCCAACTTTTCGTATTGTCGCCGGAATGCTTTGTGCCGCCATGCAGTACGACAGCGACGTCACAAAGTCAGACAAGCATCCAATCTCAACCTATTGCAGACGCAAGAACTACTCAGGAAGTGGCAACCAGACATAGCTCTGCTACTCTCATTCCAGATGAGCTTGAATACGAGCCCTTTACTGAGAAGTCTCGGGAGCGCCGAGAACGAGACAAAAATACACGCCCACTGAAAAGGCGCAACGGGTTTTGCGGACCAAATGTAACGAACAAGCAATCAATGTGGCGGGCTGCGATCACGCAGTCGTGAATCACTCCATCGCAAGGGATTGAATCGGCGCACTGATTCAGAACGCCCAACGTTTGCGGCCAAACTGCAACACTGCGCGGGGATTTTCTTTTTGTCGTGAAGCAAAAATCCATATACCACCGCGTTTTTCAACTCCCAGCCCTCGCTTTCCTCATAAGGCGTTGTGGCCGCGATTGTTTTTGAGTCCGAAAAATCAACCTAGCCCCTGCAATGTCGTTGATGCGACAAAGGCGGCGATCGGCTTGCGTGAAAATGCAATCCCCGGCGCTAAGGCCGGGGATTGGAAACTCGGTCTATCGAAATGGAATTTCGCCGGGCGAAGTGGCGGTGCGCGGGTTTACTTGCCGAGCTTGGCGATCTGGTGCGTCAGCCGCGACACTTTCCGGCTCGCCGTATTTTTGTGCATGACGCCGTTTTGTGCCGCGCGCATGATCGCGGGCTCCGCCGCCTTTAGCGCGGTCGACGCGGCCTTGGGATCGCCCGAGGCAATCGCTTCTTCCACCGTGCGCACGACGCCGCGCATGCGCGAGCGCCGCGCCTTGTTGATGACGGCCCGGCGCGCGATCTTGCGTGTGGCCTTTTTTGCGGAAGTCGTATTCGCCATTGAGCCTCTCGTTCATGACCGACGGGCATGTTTCCGTCCGCGCCGCCAACCTGCAAACAAGATAGCGGCGAAAAGCTCGCCGCCATGAAGGCAGCTTATAGTCAGGCCATAGGGAGGCGTCAACGGCGCAAAGGGTTCAAGGCCACGCGCGCTGCCCCTCTTGGAAGGTCACGCTGAACGGTTGAACCGGAACGCCGCTCGGAGTAATCCGTGCTGCTATTCCTTCACAAGGACTAACCCCTCGCCATGATCCGCTCTTTGTTGCGCTTCCTCGGGTTGGTGCTGCTCGCTGCCGGCTTTATCTTCTTTATCTATGACGGCACCAAGTCGATCGCGGATCATTCCCTTAATATCACCAACCTCGGTCAGACCTGGTCGGACATCCATCAAAACAGTCTGCTGCTGCTGAAACCTCTGATCGAGAAGAGAGTCGCCGGTTGGCTGTGGAATCCCGTGATGCAGACGGTTCTGGCGCAACCGACCTGGGTAGTACTTGGCGTTTTCGGCATGATCTTGACCATGCTGGGACGCAAGAAGAAGCCGTTGATCGGCTACGGACGCTAGAACACGTGTAACCAGTCCGGCACCCGCAGCGAAATGATCGGGGAGAGCCTATATAGGGCAGACTAGCCAGGAGAGCCCGATGTTCCCATTCAAAAAGTCGCTCGCTATGCCCGCGCCCAGCGAAGCTTTGGCCGGTCGTACGACCCCGATCCGCACTGCAGTCCGCCATTTCGTCAATAACCGTCCGCTCCGGGGTCCTTATCCAGAGGGGCTGCAAAGCGCCGTATTTGGCCTCGGCTGTTTCTGGGGAGCGGAACGTAAGTTCTGGGGACTTGGCGAAGGAATCTATGTCACCGCCGTCGGCTATGCCGCCGGCCAAACGCCGAATCCAACGTATGAGGAGGTTTGCAGCGGCCGCACGGGTCACAACGAGGTGGTGCTCGTCGTCTATGATCCTAAAAAGATATTCTATGAGGAACTGCTGAAAACCTTCTGGGAAAGCCACAATCCCACTCAAGGAATGCGGCAGGGCAACGACACCGGCACGCAATACCGCTCGGGCATTTACACGTTCGGGCCCGCGCAACGCGCGGCAGCGGAAGCATCGAAAGCGATGTATGAGAAGGCGGTGAAGGCCAAGGGCTATCCTCCCATCACCACCGAAATCCTCGATGCGCCAGAGTTCTACTTCGCCGAGGATTATCACCAGCAATACCTTGCCAAGAATCCAGGCGGTTATTGTGGTCTCGGCGGCACCGGAGTGACGTGTCAGATAGGCATCGGCGTCGCTGCGGCGCACTGACGCGGAACTTAAATCCCGACATCGTCGTTATCTGCCGACGCGCCCCGGATTTAAGGTCCGGGCCATGCCGCATATTGCGCGGTGAGGGGTGTAATGCAGATCGAACGCGTTCTTGGAAATTTGATTTTTCACAGCCGCTGGCTCGCGGCGCCGTTTTACGTCGGTCTGGCGCTTGGACTCGCACTGCTGTTGGTCAATTTCATCATGCAGTTTTTGTCCTTGGCTGCGGCGATCGTCCATAGCGGCGAATCGGAAGTCATCCTCGGCATTCTCGGTCTTATCGATCTGACCTTTGCCGCCAATCTGGTGCTCATCGTCATTTTCTCCGGCTACGAAAACTTCGTGTCGAGGATCGACGTCGGCCAGCGTACCCGGCCGATCTGGATGGCGAAGATCGACTTCAACGGCATGAAGCAAAAACTCATGACCTCCATCGTCGCGATTTCTGCGATCCAGGTGCTCAAGGGATTCATGAATCTCGCCCAAATCGACAACAGCAAAATGGCTTGGCTGCTCGGCATCCATGCCGTCTTCCTGATTTCGATGCTCGTTGTGGTGATTTCCGACCGGATCGGGGAGCCGTTGGAGCATCCGACCGAAGCGAGCGAACAGAAGTCCAAGCGCTAGGCGACGCAGGATGGCCCTATCTGAAGAATTTTCCGCGGGCGGATAGCTTAAATCGAGGCCCCGGTCAGTCTTTCTTAACCATAAACAGCGTTAATCGGGCTTAACTTTTACGGTGCCCGGATTCGCCTGATGCGTCCCAACCGTCTGTTTATTGTGTTGCTGGCTGTTCTCGCGGTCAGCGGCTGCGCGCGGCGCGGGCCGCAATATCAGTACATGACGACGCGTCCGGCGCCGATGTATCAAACCGCGCCGCAGGTTTCCGGCTATCAGCCGCAAGGCCCCGCGCAGGTCTATCAGCCGCAGACGTACCAGGCTCCAGCGTATCAAGCTCCAGCGCAGACTCCCGGCTATCAGGCTCCGATCTATCAGCAGCAGAGACCGCAGGTTTATCAGCCGCAGATGTATCAAGCTCCGGCGTATCAGCCGCCAATGCAGGCTCCCGTCTATCAGCAGCCGACGTACCAAGCGCCCGCGGTGCAGGCTCCGGTCTATCAACAACGGCCGGCCTATCAGAACTCGGGATGTCCGGCGGGGTATCAGTGTCAGGGCCAAGGCTATCAAACGCCTGCGCTCAGCTATCAAGCACAGCGGCCGGTTTATCAGCCGCGGTATCAGGCGCTGGCGAAGGCTCCGGCGCAGCAGCCAGTCAGCTTGCCGATGCCCTATACGCTCGATTCCGGCGACCGGCTGCGCATCACCGTGTTCGGCCAGGACGGGCTGACCAATTCCTATGCGGTGGATGCCGCGGGTCATATCACCATGCCGCTGATCGGGCCGGTGGCGGCGCGAGGCTTGACCCCTGACCAGCTGTCGCAATCGATTTCCGAGCGGCTCGCGCAAGGCTATATCCGTGAACCGCATGTGGCGCTGGAGATCGAGGCCTACCGGCCTTTCTTCATCCTCGGCGAGGTCGCAACGCCTGGCCAATATGCCTATGTCGCCAACATGACGGTGGAGACCGCGGTCGCCATCGCGGGGGGCTTTGCGCCGCGCGCGCAGACCGGCAAGGTCACGCTCAGCCGCAACTTCGGCGGCCAGACCAGCAAAGCCACCGTGCCGCTTTCCACCCCGATCCGTCCCGGCGATACCATCCGCGTCCAGGAAAGATGGTTTTGAGCAACGCTGCGCTGAGCATTTACCTGCCAGCTTGCTACTCGACCTTTCCGATCTTCTTGACTGCGGCAATGAGGCGAGCGCTGTCGGCCTCGACAAAGCGCGTGAATTCAGGCGCGTCGAGATAGGCGGGCGGGCTGCCCGCAGTCTCAAAGATCTTCGTCACCGCGGGATCCTGCATTGCCTGCCGCACGGCGTCGCGCAGGCGTGTCATGATCGGGTCGGGCATGCCTTGCGGCGTAAACAGACCGGCCCAGATGTAGAACTCGACGTCCGAATAGCCGAGTTCCTTGAACGTCGGCAGATCGGGGAAGCTGGCGATGCGCTGTGCTCCCCAGTTGGCCAACACCCGCAGCTTGCCATCGTCAACCTGCGGCTTCAACACGCCAGGCGCTGAGGCCAAAGCCTGGACGGTATCCGACAGCAGCGCCGTTACTGCCGGACCGGCGCCGCGGAACGGAACGTGCAGAAGCTTGATGCCCGCCGACGCCGCGAACATCTCCATGGCGACATGCAGCGTGCCGTAAGGCCCAGAGGAACCATAAGCGATAGCGCCCGGCCGCTTCTTCGCATCGTCGATAAAATCCTGCAGCGTTTTCCAGGGTGCCGAGGCTTGCACGGCGAGCAACGTCGGATCGGCGAGAATGCGGGCGACCGGGGCGAACTGCGAAACTTCGTAAGCAACTTCGCGTCCGAACAATCGATCTGCTTCCGGCAGGACGGCCAGAGACGACAGCGAGAGCAGCAGCGTATAGCCGTCCGGAGCAGCACGCGCGACAAAGGCATTTCCAATGGAGCCACCGGCTCCGCCAGCGCGGTTATCGACAATCACCGAGCGGCCCAAAATCTTTTCCAGGGCCAATGAGATCGGACGTGCTGCAAGATCCGCCTGTCCGCCGGGAGGAAAGGGCACGATCATGGTGATATTGCGGGCAGGCCAGCTTGGCTGCGCGATCGCGGGTGCGACCAGCGCCTGAAGCGGCCCCTGCGACAGCAGTGGCAGCGCAACGCCGCCTTTGAGGATGTCTCGCCGGTTCATTGTTATCGTCCTCCCGTTAAGCGCCGGCGTGCGCCGGCGCTTGGTTTTCTTGTGCGCGCCTTGCCGCTTCCTCTTCA
Organism: Alphaproteobacteria bacterium; assembly: GCA_034668785.1. GTDB lineage: Bacteria > Pseudomonadota > Alphaproteobacteria > Rhizobiales > Xanthobacteraceae > CANKHA01. The sequence continues at coordinate 4,206 of JAXDOS010000145.1, read as the reverse complement.
ACCGCTGCCGCCAGATTCGGATGGTGCGCGGCAAGGGTACGGAAATCGGCAAGATCCAAAACCAACAGTGTGGTCGGAAGCGTTGTCATCACATTGGCGGAGCGGATTGCGTTTCCCAACAATGCCATTTCGCCGAAAAATGCGCCCGCCGCCAACTTGATATGTTTCTTCGGCAGTTCGATCTGAACCTCTCCCGAAGCGATGAAATACATACAATCCGCGACTTTGCCGCGCCGGATGACGGTGGTTGCTTCCGGTATCTCCCAACGCCGCAGCATATGCGTGATCTCGGTAATGCCCGCCGGATCGAGGCAACGGAAAAAGGGCACGGCGCTGACGAGATTCCAGGTTTGTATGAAGTTATGCCGCCGGCTTTCGGCGGCGAATCCGGTGGCAAGAATGCCGGTCCAGAGGCCAAATACGCCCACTCCGGAAATCATCACCCAGCCGGCGATCAGCCGTCCGAGCGGCGTCTGCGGTACGGCGTCGCCGTAACCTGTTGTCGTCAGCGTCACGACTGCCCACCACAGCGCGGAGGGCAGGCTGCCGAATATTTCCGGCTGACCGTCGCGTTCGAGCACATACATGCTTGTTCCCGCCAGAAACAACAGCGTCAGAAAAATGAAGAGCACGCTCATCAGCGGCTTTGCCTCGATGGCGAGGACACGCCGAAGCTGAAGCAGGCCAGGAATGTCGGGCGCGAGCTTCAATATCCATAGCGCGGCAAACAGCCAGGCGGTCGGGGCCGCCAATCCCAGCGCTAGCGCGACCGGAACCGGCAGTATCCCGGCTGCGTCCACAATTCCCCGGGGAGAGAATAGATAGCTGTTTGCCTTGCCGGCGCGGGCGGCGATCCACAGCCGGCTGACCCATTCGAAAGCAAAGAAGCCATAACAAATCCACAAGCCGGCCCCGAGCCACCACGCTATGCCGCCCTTGAAGCTCGGCACCGTCATCGCAGACATGGCGACGAGAGCGACAGCCAGCACCAGATATGAGACGCGCCGATGAGATCCAAAACGTCGCGCAAGCCTGATTGCAGGGCCGCTCAGGGGCATATGCATTCCGATGCTTTATGGCGGCAGAGCTTAGCCGCTCCCACGCGGCGTTCCTCAAGCTTTTTCGATTACTATTATACAGCGGCAATGTTGTCGTAAAATCCAGTCCATTATACAGCGAGAACAAGCGAGTGACGCCGGTGTCGGCCGGCCGCCCATGCCACTGCGTCCGGGGGACAACTATGAACCTGACTTCCTATCTCACGCAGGAATATCTGACTTCCTTTCTGGCCTGGGAAAATCTGAAGAGCTTTATCACCCTGGCAAATGCCATGGGCGTTATTGGCGGGATGTTTTACGTCGCTGCCACGTCGATGAAGACTGTCATTCCGTTGAGGATCGCAGGCATCGCCAGCGCCTTCTTTTTTCTGCTCTACGGAATTTTCTCTCAGGCGGTTCCCAGCATATTTCTCTACGGCCTCCTGCTGCCGCTCAATTCCTACCGGCTCTATGAGATGGTCGAGTTGATCAAGAAGGTTCGCACTGCGGCGGAAGGCGATCTGTCGATGGATTGGCTGGAACCGTTCATGACCAAGCGGAAATATCGCAAAGGCGATGTTCTATTTCACAAAGGCGATCCCGCCGAAGAAATGTTCCTGACCGTGAAAGGCAAGTTTCTCGTCAAGGAACTCAATATCGAAATTAGCCCCGGCCACCTCTTCGGCGAGATGGGTTTGCTCACGCCGGGCAACCGCCGCACGCAGACCGTCGAATGCATCAAAGGCGGGAGCGTTCTCACCATCACCTACGATAAGGTGCGGGAATTGTATTTCGAAAATCCGGAATTCGGCTTTCATTTCCTGCGGCTGACAAGCGAGCGGCTATTGCAGAATGTGGCGCGCCTGGAACGCCGCTTGGCGGCACAGGCTCAAGCCGTTCCTGGTTAACGAGCAACGCGCCCAGGACCGTACGGTGGCAGAAATGCCACGGTCAGAGGGCAATTGGGCTGGGACCTTGCTATCGCTAGTGGAATCGGCAAGATGCCGAAGAATTAGGGGTTGGGCGATCCCGTGGGCAAAATAGTAAACCCGATAGTGGCCGGAGTCGCGGCGCTTTGGCTGCTGCTGGCTGCCTGCATTCCATTCTACGCTCAGGGTACATCCGCCGCCACGACCGCGGCTTCGGATCCGGAATACCAAGCGCTGTTCAAGCGCATGTACGCGGATCCGAGAAACCTCGACGTTTCCTTCAAGTTTGCCGAAGTCGCGACCCGGCTGGGCGATTATGAGGCAGCCATCGGCGCGCTCGAGCGGATGCTGTTCTACAATCCCAATCTGCCGCGCGTGAAGCTGGAGCTTGGGGTGCTCTACTTCCGCATGGGCGGCTACCAAATGGCGCGCAGCTATTTCGAGCAAGCCGTGGCTACGCCGGGCGCGCCGCCGGAAGTGCAGACCAAGGTCAATGAGTTTCTGGCTGCGATCAACAATCAGACGTCGCCAAGCAGGTTCGGCGTCTTCCTGCATGCGGGGATGCGCTACCAGAGCAACGCGAATGCTGGGCCTGCGGGCTTACTGGTCAGAGCCTTGGGTCAGGATGCGGTGCTCAACAGCCAGTTCGGTAAAGCGCCGGATTGGAACCAATTCGTTCTTGCCGGTATCAATCATTCCTATGACCTTGGCGGAGGCAACGCGGTTGAAGCGAGTCTCGTCGCTTATTACGCCAAGCAACTGCGGTTATCCCAATTCGACCTAGGACTGCTGGAAGTACAGGCCGGCCCCCGCTTTGCCCTTCCCCAGTCACCGTTTCCCGGAACCTCCTTGAAGGTTTACGGCATTGGCACCGCCTCGGCCCTTGCGGAGGCTGCGTATTTCAGCGGCCCCGGTATCGGGGTGTCGACGCGCTTCAACGTCGGCAACGCGGCGCGGGTCGAACCTTCCTACGAATACCGCAGCCGCAAATTCAGAAACTCGGTCACCTATCCAACCGCGGCCGAGCAGACGAGTAAATTGCAGACGGTTGCGATTGCAGGCGAAGGCGCGCTCTTTGGCGGGGTAGCCTGGGGCGCTCGTGTCGCCGCCGATTGGAACAGAACCGACAGCTTTGATTTCGCTTACAACAGCTACGATCGGTTGTCGGCTGACCTCGGATTTCCGATTCCGTTTTCACTGACATGGCAGAACACGCCGCATCAGTTCGTCTTCACGCCGTCCGCCGGAGTCAGCCGCACGACTTACTTGCGGCCCAACATCCTGATCGATCCGATCGTTGCCCGCCTGGATAAGGAGTGGCACGTCGGAGCCGGGTTGGACGCGCAGCTTTACGCCAATCTCGGCTTCCGTGCGCAAGTGCAATACACCCGCACGTCATCCAGCCTGCCGAACTTCGACCTCGACAACTTCTCGGTCTCCTTTGGACCGACCGTGCGCTTCTGAAGGTAGAGGAAGGAACTGCCATGTCGGTCATTCGCGTCACGTCTCAGAGACTCCGAGCGGGCGTAGCGGCGGCCAGCATCATGCTTGCGCCAAGTATGGCCATCTCTCAGACGATCGGAAAAACCGCCGCGGTCAATCCGGCGTCTACCGGGTCGGGACGCATACTGACGTTGGGGGCCGAGGTCGTTCACAAGGAGCGGATTCAAACGAGCGGCAGCGGATCGCTGCAGCTTCTCTTCATCGACCGCACCAGCATGAATATCGGCCCAAACAGCGACCTGGTGATCGATGAGTATGTCTTCGATCCCAAAACCAACACCGGCAAGATGTCGGTTTCGCTAGGCAAAGGCTTGATGCGCTTTGTCGGCGGCCAGATCAGTCATGACGGCAACGCGACCGTCAACACTCCGTCGGCGGTGATCGGAATCCGCGGCGCCACCGGCAGCTTTACCTACGATCCGGGTACCAAACTGACCACCGCGAGCAATGATTGCAGCGGTTGCTCCATCACCGTGCGCACGCCCGATGGCCAATCTGTCAGCATTCCGGCCGGCTTCACGGCAACAATCGGCAGCCAGGGTGCGGTTACCGTTGCGCCGACTCCGAAGGAGAGCGCGGACAGGAGCACTCAGCAGACGCAGAGCCAAGGCGGTCAGACCGGCGGCGCTGGTGAGCAGACCTCGCAGAATGTCGCAGTCACCGAAACCAGCAGCCCGCTAACGAATCCCGATCCGAACAGCAGCACGAATACTCAGGTAGCGCAGACCCAAAGCCCG
>JAXDOS010000144.1:0-5472 GCA_034668785.1 Alphaproteobacteria bacterium | reverse complement strand
ATAAACCAGCACGAAGTTGATCCCCAGGCTTTCCCAATCCACTGTTCGCAGATTGGCAATGCGCGCGGTGATGTTGCGCCCAAGGGCGTTGACCGTAATCGGATCGCCAAGCGTAAGGCCGAGACCTTGAGCTACTCTTTTTTCCAAGGAGACCAGCGGCGGACCTTCGTAATCCGGGCCCCACCATTGTCCTTCAGCCAACCGCGATCCCGCCGGCATCTCGCCGGTATAGGTGAGGCCGCGGTCGCTTTGCAGCACCCAGGCCGCCTCGGACGTCGGCTTCAGATCCTCGGCTTTGATACCGTTGGCGGAAACGATGCGGCCTCGCAGCATGGGCACGCGTTCCAGCCGCGCGTCAGGCGCGCGCGTGTGAATGAAAGCGTCGAAACGCTCCGCATCCGCCGCGGGAATATCGATGAAATAAAACGACGGCACCTTGTCCGGCAGCGCGGCGGTGAATTGCCGGCGCAGATTGCCGTCAACCTGAATGAGCGTGACGAGAAGCGACAATCCGAGACCGAGCGATAGCACCACCGTGGGCGTGAGCGCGCCCGCCCGGTGGATATTGGCGACGGCAAGGCGCATCAGCGCCGAGCGCGAATGCGGCAGGCGGCGCGCCACCAGCATCAACAGCGCGGCAATAAGCCTGAGCGCAACAAACACAAGCGCCGCGGCGGCGACAAAGATCGCCGCGATTTTACGATCATAGGCAAGGAAAATGGCCGTCCCGGCGAGCAACAGCGTGGCGAAAGCCGTTGCTGCCGCGTAGCGCGGTTGCGGCCAAGCGCGTTGCGCGGCGACCTCGTCGCGAAACAGTGCCGCGACCGGAACGTCGTGGGCGCGGCCAAGCGGCCACAGCGCGAAGGCGAACGCGGTGAGCAGTCCATAGACCAGCGCCAGCAAAAGCTCCGGCGGATGCAGCGCCGGCTGCATCGGCAGCGGAATGATGGCGCCGAAGGTCGCGGCGATCACAAATGGCAGAGCGGCACCGATCACCAGCCCGATCAGCGCGCCGATCAACGCCAGCGCAAGCACCTGGGAGAGATAAATCGCGAACACGTTGCCGCCGGTCGCACCCAAGGCCTTCATGGTCGCGATCACGTCGCGCTTGCGATCGAGATGGCTTTTCACCGCGTTCGCAACGCCGACGCCGCCGATCAGCAATGCCGTCAATCCGACCAGCGTGAGGAATTGCGTGAAGCGCTCCACGTTGCGCTGCAGCTGCGGCGACGCGTTGGTGCGCGTGCGGATGTCCCAGCCGGCGTCTGGGAATTGCGATTGTGCGGCGGCAACTACCTGCGACGTCGCCTCATCGCTGGCGTTGGCATCGGGTAAGCGCAGGTGATAATGCCAGCGCACCAGGCTGCCGGGCTGGATCAGGCCGGTCGCTCGCAGCGCCTCATCGCTCATCAACAAGCGCGGCCCGAAGCCGATGCCGCCGACAAGCTTGTCGGGCTCGGTCGTCAGCGCGGCCCGCACCTCGAGCGTCGCCGATCCAACGTTCAGCTTATCTCCTGGCTTGAGGCCGAGGCGCGCGAACAGCGCGGGATCGGCCGCCGCGCCAAAGGCGCCGTCGTGCTGCGCGAAAAGCTCCGGCAAACCGATGTTTGGCTCCAGCGCCACGGCACCGTAGAGCGGATAAGCGCCGTCCACCGCTTTGATCTCGACCAGTGCCGTGCGTCCGTCCGGCGTTTGCGTCATCGCGCGCATGGTGGCGGCGGTCGACAGCCGCCCGTGTGCCGCGAGGAACTCGCGTTCGGCAGGGCTGGCCTCGCGCTGGATGAGATTGAAGGCGATGTCGCCGCCGAGGATCACGCGCCCTTCGCGCGTAAGGCCTGCCGCGAGGCTGCTCGCCACGGAACCGACGCCGGCAATAGACATGACGCCGAGCGCGATGCAGGCGATGAAAACATAAAAGCCGCGCAAGCCGCCGCGCATTTCGCGCAAGGCAAAACGGAGCGGGAGAAACCTGTTTCGTTGCATCTGGTGGTCGGCGGCTGGCGAGATAACGCTCATAGGCGCATCTTCTCCGTCGCAGCCTCGCTATCGATCCGCCCGGAACGCAGCCGCACCACGCGGTCGCATTGCTGTGCCAGTGCCGCGTCATGCGTCACCAACACCAGCGTCATGCCGCGCGTGGCGTGCCCGGCGAACAACAAATCAATGATCTGGCTGCCGGTGGTTTCGTCGAGATTTCCGGTCGGTTCGTCGGCGACCAGGATGTCCGGGTTCGGCGCCAGCGCGCGCGCAAGCGCGACTCGCTGCTGCTCGCCGCCGGATAATTCCACGGGATAATGGTCGAGGCGGTCGGACAATCCGACTGCCGCGAGTTCGCGCTTGGCGCGTTCATAGGCGTCCGTGGCACCCGCCAATTCCAGCGGGACCGCGACATTCTCAATTGCGGTCATGGTGGGGATGAGGTGAAAGGATTGGAACACGATGCCCACATGGCGCCCGCGAAAGCGCGCGAGCCCATCCTCGTCGAGCCTGCCAAGATCCTCGCCGGCGACCATCACCGAGCCGGTATCGGGACGTTCCAGCCCTGCCATAACCATGAGCAGCGTCGACTTCCCCGATCCCGAAGGCCCGACGAGACCCACCGCCTCGCCACGGCCTATATGCAGACCTATATCCCGGAGGATATGCACCCGTGCCGCGCCGCGGCCGAGCGAAAGATTGACCCCCGTGAGTGCAATGGCGGCGGGTAACGGCGGCTGGGACCGCGAGATGTCATCCATGAAACTGTTCCGTACCCGGCTTCCGGCCGCGACAATCTGCTCTGTCGGCCACCGCTCATATGGGAGCGCGAGCCATATGGTCCAGACATTCATAACCGCGATCGGCCTCACGATCGCTTGTGCCGTGCTTTTGGCAACCGCGCCATATGCCGTCGCTGCCGAGCGGCCGGTCAAAATTGTGGTGCTTGGCGATTCCTTGACAGCGGGTTTTGGGCTGCCGGTCGAAGACGCTTTTCCCGCGAAGCTTGACCGGGCCTTGAAGGCAAAGGGCCAAGCCGTGGAGATCGTCAATGCCGGCGTCTCCGGCGATACCGCATCCGGCGGCCTTGATCGCGTCGATTGGTCGGTACCGGAAGGGACCGACGCCGTCATTCTCGAGCTCGGCGCCAACGATGCCTTGCGCGGAATCGATCCCAAAATAACCCGCGCCGCGCTGGAGAAGATTTTGCGCCGCCTGGAAGAGCGGCACATCACGGTATTGTTGTGCGGAATGCGGGCGCCGCCCAACATGGGCACGACTTACACCGCCGCTTTCGATGCTGTTTTTACGCAGCTCGCCGCCGTCCATGACGTCGTTTTCTATCCATTCTTTCTCGATGCCGTCGCCGCCGAAGCCAAGCTCAACCAGCGCGATGGCATTCACCCGAACGTGGAAGGCGTCGACATCATCGTCGATCGTATTTTGCCCAAGGTGGAAGAGCTGATTGCCCGCGTCCGCGCAAAGACGGGCTAACGCCGCGCTTGACATCAACGCGGCGGCCGTCTATTTAACCAACAGGTTATTTAACCACTCGGTACATTACGTCCATGGCAGATCGCCTCAGCGCCACTTTTGCAGCCCTTGCCGATCCGACGCGTCGCGCCATCCTGGCGCGGCTCGCATTGGGTGAAACGTCGGTTACCAAGCTGGCGCAGCCCTTCGACATGAGCCTGCCGGCGGTCTCCAAGCATCTCAAGGTATTGGAGCGCGCCGGTCTCATTGCGCGCGGACGCGAGGCGCAGTGGCGTCCCTGCCGTATCGAACCGGGCGCACTCAAAGGGGTGGATGATTGGCTTGAGGATTACCGCCGCCTCTGGGAGGAGCGGCTCGACCGGCTCGACGATTACTTGCACGAACTGCAAGCGAAGGAAGGCAAGGAGAAAAAGCGTGGCCGCAGAAAATAGCCTGGATCTCAAGCGGGATCCCCGCGCGATCATTGGAATGCGTGTGTTCGACGCGCGGCGCGAACTCGTATGGTCAGCGTGGACTGATCCCAAACATCTGGCGCAATGGTGGGGACCAAACGGCTTCACTACCACGACCAGCGCCTTCGATATGCGGCCGGGCGGTGTCTGGCGCTTCGTCATGCACGGGCCCGATGGCCGCGACTATCAGAACCGGATCACCTTCGACGAAATCGTGAAGCCCGAGCGGATTGTCTATCGCCACGACGGCGGCGAGGATGTCGAGCCGGTGCAATTCACGCAGACGGTGACGTTTGAGGATCTCGGCGGCAAGACCAAGCTTACCTGGCGCGGTGTGTTCCCGTCAGCGGAAGAGCGCGATCGCGTTATCAAGGAATACGGCGCCGACAAGGGCCTTGTTCAAACCCTGGCGCGGCTCGCCGACTATGTGACCAAGGCGGTGGTGTAGCGTCGGCAGACGCTCCGATCCGCGCACAAGATGTCTGACGTATTTACAGTGAGGAAAGCACGATGAGTTCCAACCAACCCAAAACCGCGTCATCAAACGACTTCGTCATCTCGCGCGTGTTCGACGCGCCGCGACACCTGCTATGGGACTGCTTCACCGACCCCGAGCGCATGAAACACTGGTGGGGCCCCAAAGGCTTTACCGTGATTGCTTCCAAGATGGATTTGCGTCCCGGCGGGACTTATCTCTACGGCATGAAGGCGCCCAATGGGAGCCCGATGTGGGGCAAGTTCACCTATCGCGAAATCGTGCCGCAGGAAAAATTGGTATTCATTAATTCATTCTCGGATGAAAACGGCGGCGTCACCCGTCACCCGATGGCTCCGACTTGGCCCTTGGAAATGCTTTCGACCTTCACATTTGAAGATCAGCCCGGCGGCAAAACCAAATTCACCGTTCGCTGGGCCACATACAACGCCAGCGAAGAGGAACAGAAGACCTTCGATGCCGGACATGCCAGCATGACGCAGGGCTGGGGCGGAACGATGGATCAACTCGCCGCCTACTTGGCGAAGCCATAAACACAATAGAATAGGTGGAGAGTTTGATGCTTACGATCATTGGCATCATCGTGGCGATTCTCATCGTCGCTTTGATCGTAATTCTCGTCCGCGCGGCAAGCCAGCCCGACGCTTTCAGCGCCCAGCGTTCGGTGACCATCGCGGCGCCGCCGGAGAAGATCTTCCCGCTCATCAACGATTTGCGCGCCCAATCAAGTTGGTCGCCGTTCGAAAAAGACCCGAATATGAAACGGACTCATAGCGGCGCGCCGCAGGGGCAAGGTGCCGTCTATGAGTGGGACGGCAACAGCAAGGTCGGAAGCGGACGCATTGCCATCACGGACTCGGTCGCGCCGTCCCGCGTCACGCTGATATTGGAGATGCTGAGGCCGATCAAAGCTCGCAACACGGTGGATTTCACGTTGGAGCCGCAAGGCAATGCCACGCGCGTCACCTGGGCCATGCAGGGCCGGCGGCCTTACATGGTCAAGGTCATGAATACCTTCATCGATTGCGACAAGATGGTCGGCAGCCAATTCGA
>JAXDOS010000143.1:0-3142 GCA_034668785.1 Alphaproteobacteria bacterium | reverse complement strand
GTGATCTGCGCCGGCGAACCGAGCAGGACGGAGTTCTCGGTCAGGTCCTCCGCCTTGATCTTGTGCAGGCGCTCCACGATGTTGATGAAATAACGATAGCTCGGCGGCGCGGTTGCCGGATCGCCCGGGAAGGCCGGGATCACGCATTCCTTATAGTAGCGGATCTGGCGCGCCCGCTGCGCCATCTCCTGCTCTTTGTTGTCGGCGAAATGGGTGAAGTAGCTGCACATCAGCCGGCCGGGCGGATTGCCGAACTTGGCGCAGCTCTCGTGATAGAGATCGGCGACCTGTTTCAAGCCCCCGAAGCTCATGGCGGCGGCGAACGGCGCAACGATCAACCCGTAGCCGAGCCGTGCGGCCAATTCGATCGAGGGCTTGGAGAACGAGCCGATGTAGGCCGGCATCGGATTCTGGATCGGCTTCGGCGTGATGCGCACGTCGTCGAATTGATAATGCTTCCCATGATGGGAGATGCGGCCCTCCGCCGCCCAGAGCTTGCGCACCACTTCGAGCCCCTCGTCGAAAATGCTCTGGTTGTCGGCGAAGGAGACCTTGAAGGGAAGATATTCGCGGGCGTCATAACCGCGCCCGGCGGCGAAATCGACGCGGCCGTTGCTAAGCAAATCGAGCGACGCCCATTGCTCGGCGACGCGGATCGGATGATGCAGCGGCAGCACGGTCACCGCCGGCGCGAGCCGGATATGCTTGGTGCGCGCGGCGATATAGGCCAGCACCAGGTCGGGACAAGAGAGTACACCAAGCGAATTGAAATGATGCTCGCCGATCCACGCCGAATGCATATGAAGCTCGTCGGCATAGAGCGCTTCCGCTGTGATGTCGGATACGAACTGGTTCGCCCCGCGCGTGTTATTCTCGTAGTGATTATCGCTGAGGGTAAAGTAGCCAAATTCCACGGGCGTCTCTCCTGCTGCCGCATTTATTTCCAAACCGTCTTCGCGGCTTGGAATAAGCGTAGATGCAGATGCAACAGTTGTAAATGCAATTTCGAAGGCTTTGACGGCGGGAAGCTACTCCCATAAAAGAGGTTTGCCGACAGCTGAAAGCCGCTCCGTGATTAATCGCCTCAACCTCGACGCCTACCTGCCCTATCTGGTCAACCGCGTCGGCTCGGCGCTGGTGGCGAATTTCAGCAAGGACGCGCTGGCTGGCGAGCGCCTGAGCATCGCCATGTGGCGCGTGCTCGCGGTGCTTTCCAACAATGGTGAGTTGCGCCAAATCGATTTAGCCGAGATGACGAGCATCGACGTCTCAACCTTGTCGCGGCTGGTGACCCGGCTGGTCGGCCGCGGGCTGGTGACGCGCCGACGCTCGAAAACCAATAGCCGTGAGGTGGTGGTGCAACTGTCGCCGAAGGGGCGGACGCTGGTGGATCGCATTATCCCTATCGCCCGGCGGCTGGAGACGCGAGCCGCGTCCGGGCTGCCGGCGAAGGACCTCGCCGCCGTAAAGCGCGCGCTGCAGCGGATGTTCAAGAATTTAACGCACCCGCCTGCGTGAAACAGAATCGGGAAGTTCGGTCGCTTCACACAAGACTAGAGGGCGAGCAGGAGCACCCTGGGGATGGCTCAAACTTGATACACAAAGAAAGCACGCGCCCGCTGCTGCGAACGGGTGCTCAGATAATCACGCCGAAACTCAGGCTCAGCAGCCGTCGAGGGAATCCTGGCAATATTCCCGCTTGATCTGTAGCCGGATGCGGGGATCGGGATCGGAACCCGCATAGTTGCCATTTACATAGACGTCGTAGGACGGGTGGTGCACGGCGGAAGCGAAAGGCCGGGCCGCTAGGTAGGCCGGAGCCGGCGTCCAAACATGTCGGACTGTGCGAGCCGGCCGGATCGTGCGGACATGCTGCGAATGTTTTACGGTGTGTTTGGTGGCGTGGGCTTTACCTTCCGGCGCCGCGCTCACCGAGACCGCGGGCAACACAGCGGCGGCACCGAGTGCGACGGCTGCGATAAGCATCTTCATTTCATCATCTCCATCTTGGTCGTCTGTACTTGACGACGACATCATCTCATCCGACCTAGGCGCGAGCCGGCGGACGTGCAAGCGACGCCAAGATCACAAACCAGCGAGGAAGCTGAATCAAATATCTGAATGCAGAAAGGCCCGCCGACATGGCGGGCCTTTTGCAAATCAGCGAAACTTAGTATCCGCGATACGGTTTGCAGACGCCGTCCTGGACGGTAAAGCCCTGAGGGCAACCGGTCCTCGTGTTGTAACGCGGCGCCCGTACGACACGCCGGTTATAATAGCGCGGCGGCGGAACGTAACGCTCCCGATAGTAAGGGCGCGGGCCATAGTCGTTGTAGCCGGGGCCGACGCCAAGATAAATCGACTGCGCCGATGCGCCACCGGCCGCGAAAAGCGCGGCAGCGGCAAGCGCGCTGAGCATGAGCTTTTTCATAGTTTCCTCCCGAGGACGTAATACTTCCGCAGTGTAAACCTACACCGGAACCGCTTGTTCCGCCTGCGGCAAAATAATCATCGCCAACCCATTGAGTCTGAATGTTTATTCAGAATCCGAGCTAACGGCCGCGGCCTCGATCCGCACTATCCTCGCTCCATTCGCGCCGCAACATCCGGCGAACGCCGGGGTCGGGATCGGAGCCGACATATTGGCCATTCACGTAAGTATCGTATCGGCGATCATGGGCAAACGGCGAGAACGCCGGTGCGGGCGCCCGAACATGTTTGGCCGGCCGGACGACTTTAACTTGGTGCATTCTCTGTTTGGATGCTTTTGCCGGGCGATTGCCAGCCTGCGTGGCATTGCCTGCGGCAACACCGGCCGACGTCGTCGTCCAAATGAGTGCAACCGCAACAAGGGCCTTCGTTGCCCCATCGAGAATGAATTGGCTGCTCATGGCGTTCTCCTTCGCGAGGAGAACGAGCGGGATCAGCGAGATGTTCCGCAGGCCTGTAGAGGTCGCCTCAGGCCCGGTTGAAAAACTCGACGCCGAGCTCGTTGCCATAGCGCCAGCGGACGCGGCACTTCGGCGACAGTTCATCCTGGTTTTGGATTCGGAGCTTGAAATAGTCGGGCACCGCCTCCGGCACCGCAACGGAAATGCGAGCGCCCGTCACCGAAATGTCTTTCACCACGCATTCGACAATC